>JAEYAU010000285.1 GCA_023404705.1 Pseudomonadota bacterium | reverse complement strand
GCCATACGCGATATGCGTGTGCTCATGGCGCTCACCGACGCCCGTCGCGGCCACCGCCGCCATTGCCGCCGCCAAAGCCGCCGCGCATGCCGTGGCCCTGGAACTGAGCGCGGGCCTGGAACATGCGCTCGCGCGGCCGCGCGTCGCCGATGCGGATCGGCTTGCGCGGACCGCGCTCCACGTCCTTGGTCTTCGGCGGACGCGGCCCGGCCGACTTCGGCTCCTTGGGGTGATGGCCGCTGGTTTTCGACGGCTTAGCATCGCCCTTCGGTTGGCGCGCATCGTCGGTGCGCTTCGGCTGGCGCGGGTCGACACGGCCCTCTTCGGTGCCGGTGGGCGCGGGCTTGCCCGGCCGGCCTTCCTCGGTGGTCTTCGGCGGCTGGCGCGGATCGGCGCCTGCATCCTTCGGCTGGCGCGGATCGTCGGGCCGCTTCGGCTGGCGCGGGTCGACTCGCCCTTCCTCGGTGCCGTCCGGCACGGGCCGGCCGTCGGTCTTCGGCGGCGCCTTGGGATCCGTCTTACCGTCCGTGTGCTTCGGATTCTTCGGATCCTTGGGCTCGTGCTTCGGATCGTGCTTCGGCTCGTTCTTGGCGTGGTGCTTCTTGTCGGGCTTGCTCGCGAAACAGGCTTCGAGCTCCGCCCTGCAGGTCTTCTGCACGCATGTCGCCGGCGTGCCGTACTTGGTGTCGCAGAGCTTGACGCAGTGATTGAACTTCTTCTTGCAGGAATGCGCTGCCGCAGGCGTGGCAACGGCTGAGCCCGCGAGAACGATCGCCGAGATGGCGAGTGCGAGTGCCGACGCACGGGTTGTGCGATACGGCCAGAGCTTGAGAGTGGTCACGTTCAGTCTCCATGGGCTAGCGACGCGCTCTCCCCGCGCGAACGTCGTGAGGTTTTGGGGATGAGAGGCGGCGGAGCAGGTCCGCGCTCGCGCAACGATGGGCGTTGCAAGCGGGGCTCCGCCGCCTCTCCGCGATCGAGGGGGAGGCGATCGCGATGAGACAGAACGGGGCTAGTGGCTATGGCACCAGTGGTTTTTCACCTTGGTGCAGTCGCGCGAGACCTTGACGCCACCGCCGGGCGTGCCGTACGGACCGCGATGGTCACGGACGTAGCGCTCCGGCGGCTGCTGCGCGGCTTTGCCGATGCCGACTTTTCCGGCTTGCGCCGGAGTCAGCGTGCCGAGCACCACGGTGATGATGCCGGCTGTCAACAACATGTGAGTCATCCGCAAGCTCCCATTCGTTCATGCAGCGACTTTGCTGCGCGAACGTGGAAGCTCGCGTGTGAGCGCGGGTGGTATTGTCGTGTGAGAGAATTCAGCTGCGGCAGGCGCGCCAGATCTTCTCGGGCGTCGCCGGCATGTCGAGGCGGACGCCGCGGCCGTCCGGAATCGCGTGCGCGATCGCATTCATGATCGCGGCGAGCGAGCCCGTCGTGCCGGCTTCGCCGACACCCTTCACGCCAAGCGGATTGGTGGTTGCCGGCACCACATGACTCGCATCGGCGACGGGCGGCATGTCGCTGGCGCGCGGCATGCCGTAATCCATGAAGGTGCCAGTCACGAGCTGCGCGCTGTCGGAATCATAGACAGCATTCTCGAGCAGCACCTGCCCGAGCCCTTGCGCGATGCCGCCGAGCAGCTGGCCCTCGACCAGCGTGTGATCCAGCACGTTGCCGCAGTCATCCACCGCCGTGTACTTGACGATGTGCACGATACCCGTGTCCGGATCGATCTCGACCTCGGCGACGTGGCAGCCGTTCGGGAATGTCTGCGGCGTATCCACGGTCGCCTTGCTGTCGAGCCGCTGTCCTGCGGTTGCGGCTCGCTCTGCCACATCGAACAGCGAGACGCGCCGGTCGGTGCCCACGACCTCGAACACGCCGTTCCGGTAGCTGATGTCGGACTCGGCAGCTTCGAGCAGCGATGCCGCGGCCGCGCGGCCCTTCTCGATCACCATGTCGACGGCTTTCACGATGGCGCTGCCGGCCGTCATGGTCGAGCGCGACGCGACCGAGGGAAAGCCCTTGATGGCGAGATCCGTGTCGCCGCCGCGATAGCGCACCTGGTCCGCGTCGATGCCGAGCCGCTCAGCCGCGAGCCGCGGATAGAGCGTCGCATGTCCCTGTCCGGTGGACTGCACGCCGATCGCGAGCTCGAGCGTCTTGTTCGTCGTGAAGCTCAGCCCGGCGCTTTCGCTCGGAATCCCGCCCGAATGCTCGAGGAAGCAGGAGACACCGATGCCGCGCAGCTTGCCGCGCCTCTTCGCTTCCTTCTGCCGCGTCTTGAACCCCGCATGGTCGCTGAGCGCGATCGCCTGCGTGAGGATCGGAGCGAAGTCGCCGCTGTCATAGGTGGTGCCGACCGCGGTCTTGTAGGGAATGGCCTTGGTAGCGATCAGGTTTCGCTGCCGCAGCTTCACGCCGTCGATGCCAGTGATGCGCGAGGCTTCCTCGACCACGCGCTCGATCACATAGTTCGCCTCCGGCCGGCCGGCGCCGCGATAAGGTCCGGTCGGGACCGTGTTGGTGAACACGCACTGCGCCTCGATTGCGATGCGCGGGATCGCGTACATGCCGGGGAAGCAGCGCGCGAAATTGTTGGTCTGGATGTGGGCGCCGGGCGAGCCGATGAAGGCGCCCATGTTGGCGATGTGCCGGATGCGCAGCGCAAGGAACTTGCCCTTCTGGTCGAGCGCGAGCTCGGCCTCGGTCACGGTGTCGCGCGCTTGGTGATCCGTGAGGAAGGCTTCCGCGCGCGTCGACATCCAGTGCACGGGCCGGCCCGTGAGCTTCGCGGCGACGAGCAGCGCCGGATATTCCGGATAGGCCGGCGTCTTCATGCCGAACGCGCCGCCGACGTCCTCGGTGATCACGCGCAGCTGCTCGGGCTTGAGCTTCATGATCGGCAGCAGCATGTCGCGCAGCGGCCCGGCGCCCTGCGAGCAGGCCTGCAAGGTGTAGCGGTCCGCGGCCGCGTCATAGCTCGCGGTCGCGCCGCGCGGCTCCATCGTCGCGACCACGAGCCGCTGGTTGACCACGCTCACGCGCGCCACGTGCACGGCCGAGCCGATGATCCGCTCGACCTCGCGCGCATTGGCACCGTCGTCCGTGATCGGGCCGGGCCAGTCGAGCGCGACGTTGCGCGGCGCCTCCGGCCAGAGCTGCGGCGCGCCCTCCGCCATCGCGGCGCGCGCATCGACGATCGCGGGCACCTCCTCGTAGTCGACCTCGACCAGCTCGGCCGCGTCCTGCGCGGCCGCAAGCGTGTTCGCCACGATCATCGCGACCGGCTCTCCCACATGCATCACGCGCTCGCGCGCGAGGGAAGGCCGGAACGGCACCACGAGCTTTGCGCCGTTGCGTCCGACCATCGGCGGATGCAGCGACGTATTGCCGACGCCGGCGGCTTCGAGATCTGCGCCGGTGAGAACCGCGACGACACCGGACGCCTGCTTCGCGGCATCAATATTCACGGCGCGGATGCGCGCGCTGGCGTGAGGCGAGCGAACGAACACCGCATGGGCTTGGTTTGGAAGCGCGACATCGTCGACGAAGCGGCCGCGCCCGGTGACGAGAGCCTCGTCCTCACGGCGCGGCTGGAAATGATGATCCTTCGCATCCTCGGTCACGACGTCCTCCCGTCTCCGTCGCGGCTTGTCGAATGATGAAAATGCCGCGTTCCGGAATCTGCTCGCCGTGAATCCATACAGTCCGCGCGCCGCGCGTCAAATGGCGCGACGTCCGAGCCTGCTCAGAATGCGAGAGTCACTCCGGAACGACGGCCGTCGCCTCGATCTCGATCTTGGCCGCGGCTTCCACCAGCCCCGCGACCTGCACAACGGCCATGGCCGGATAATGTGCGCCAATCGTCGCCCGATAGGCGCGCCCGAGCTCGCGCAGCGAGGCACGATACTCGTCGAGATCGGTGATGTACCAGGTGAGCCGCACCAGGTGCTCGGGACCCGCGCCGCCTTCCGCGAGGATCGCAAGGATGTTCGAGAAGGTCTGGCGCGCCTGCCCGATGAAGTCCGGCGGGAACTTGCCCATTACGTCCCACCCGACCACGCCGCCCGTGACGACCACGCGGCCCTTTGCGGTCATGCCGTTGGCATAGCCGCTCGGGCGCGGCCAGCTCTTGGGCTGCAGCGCGCGCGGCAGATCATCGTCGTCCGCGACCGAGAAGGGGATCGGCTTCGAAGGTGTTGTCATGGGATCTCTCGTTTACGACGCGAGCTTGCGCGCGCTCTGCTCGGCGGCCTTGCGCAGCTCGAAGCGTTGCAGCTTGCCGGTCTGCGTCTTCGGCAGCTCGCCGGGATATTCGATCGCGCGTGGATACTTGTACGGCGCGATCGTCGCCTTCACGTGATCCTGCAGCGCCTTGGTCATCGCGGCATCGCCCTGATGGCCGGGGCGCAGGACCACATAGGCCTTCACGATCTGCCCGCGCTCCTCGTCCGGCGCGCCAACCACGCCGCATTCGGCGACCGCCGCATGCGTGAGCAGCGCGGCCTCGACCTCGGGTCCCGCGATGTTGTAGCCGGCCGAGATGATCATGTCGTCGGAGCGCGCCTGGTACCAGAAGTAGCCGTCCGCATCCATCACATAGGTGTCGCCGGTGACGTTCCAGCCGTTCTCCACATACTTGCTCTGGCGCGGATCCGCGAGATAGCGGCAGCCGGTCGGACCGCGGACCGCGAGGCGGCCGATCGTCCCCGGCGCCACGTCGCGGCCGTCGTCGTCGACCACCTTCGCCTCGTAGCCCTTCACGGGCTTGCCGGTCGAGCCGGCACGGATCTCGCCTTCGGGCGAGCCGATGAAGATGTGCAGCATCTCGGTCGCGCCGATGCCGTCGAGGATCTTCATGCCGGTCGCCGCCTGCCATGCTTCGAAGGTCGCTTTCGGCAGCGCCTCGCCGGCAGAGACGCATTTGCGCAGCGACGAGATGTCGTGCTCGGCGAGCTTGCCCAGCATAGCGCGATAGGCGGTCGGCGCCGTGAAGCAGACCGTGGCGCGTTGCTGGGAGATCGCCGACAGCAGGTCGTCGGGCGTCGTCCGCTCGAGCAGGATGGTCGAAGCGCCGACGCGGAACGGGAACAGCACCAGACCGCCGAGGCCGAACGTGAAGGCGAGGGGCGGCGAACCGATGAAGCGATCGCTCGCCTCGGGTCGCAGCACGTGCCGTCCGTAGGTGTCGCAGGTCGCGAGGATGTCGCGATGGAAATGCATCGTGCCCTTGGGCTCGCCCGTGGTCCCTGACGTGAAGGCGATGAGGCAGACATCGTCGTTCGCGGTGTCACAGGCCGTGAAGCCCTCGTAGCCGGGCTGCGCCATCAAGGCTTCCAGCGAGTCGCTGCCCTCGCGTCCCCAATAGACGACGCGCGTCAGCTCCGGGCACTGCGCTTTTGCCTTCTCCATCTCGTCGGAGAGCCGCGCGCAGCAGAGCGCCATCGCGATCTTCGCCTTGGTGATCGGGTAACAGAGCTCCTTGGCCCGCAGCAGCGGCATGGTCGCGACCGCGACGCCGCCGGCCTTGATCACCGCGAGCCAGGTCGCGACCATCATCGGGTTGTTCGCGGCGCGCAGCAGCACGCGGTTGCCCGGCACGAGGCCGAGATCGCGCGTGAGCACATTGGCGATCCGGTTCACGCGCTCGGCGAGCTGCGCATAGGTGAGCGTCTCGCTCGGCGAGATCAGGCACGGGCGATCGCCCTGTCCCTGCTCGACCCAGCGGTCCAGCAGCTCGGCGACGCAATTGAGCCGATCCGGATATTGCAGCTCCGGCAGGTCGTACAGGAACGCGGGCCACTCGGACTGCGGCGGGAGATTGTCCCGCGCGAACGTATCGACATGTGCCGATCGGATCATGGCTTTGGCTCCAGATGTTTCTTCATCCGACCCTCCCGCATTCATTCGGCCGCGAGCGCCGAGCTGCTCGCTCGGTTCTTGAGCGCCTCGCGGGCGATGACGATCTTCTGCACCTCGGTCGCGCCCTCGTAGATCCGCAGCGCGCGGATCTCGCGATAGAGCTCCTCGACCTTCACGCCCTTGGTGACGCCGAGCCCGCCATGCAGCTGCACGGCGCGGTCGATCACGCGCTGCGCGGCCTCGGTCGCGAACATCTTGGCCATGGCGGCCTCGCGCGTGACGCGTGCGGCGCCTTTGTCCTTGGTCCAGGCCGCCCGATAGACCAGCAATGCGGCCGCATCCACCTCGGTGTCGCTGTCCGCGATCGCGGCCTGCGTCATCTGCAGGTCGCCGAGCGGCGCGCCGAACAGCTTGCGGCGGCTCGCATGCTCCACGGTCTCATAGAGGGCGCGGCGCGCGAAGCCGAGCGCGGCGGCGCCCACGCTCGAGCGGAAGATGTCGAGCGTCGCCATCGCGACCTTGAAGCCTTCGCCCGGCGCGCCGAGACGGTTCGCCACCGGCACGCGGCAGCCGTCGAAGTTCAGCGTGGCCAGCGGATGCGGCGCGATCACGTCGATGCGCTCCGCGACGCTGAGCCCAGGCGTATCGGCATCGACCATGAAGGCCGACAGGCCGCGCGCACCCGGTGCCTCACCGGTGCGCACGAAGAGGACGTAGTGGTCCGCGATGCCACCGTTCGAGATCCACGTCTTTTGTCCATCGATCCGTACGTGCGCGGCGCCGTCGGGCGTCGCTGTCGTCGCGAGCGACGCCACGTCGGACCCGGCTTCCGGCTCCGAGAGCGCGAAGGCCGCGATCGCCTTACCGTCGCGCACCGGCGGCAGATAGCGCTGCTTCAGCTCGGGGCTGCCGTAGAGCGAGATCGAGCCGGTGCCGAGCCCTTGCATCGCAAAGGCAAAGTCCGCGAGGCCGTCGCGGAACGCCAGCGACTCGCGCGCGAGGCACAGCGTGCGCACGTCGAGGCCGCGGTGCAGTCCGCCGAACTCCGCCGGCACCACGGCGCGCAGATAGCCAGCATCGCCGAGCGCGGCGACGCGCGCGCGGCACGCTGCGTCCACGTCGTCATGCGGCAGGTCCGCCAGTGTCGCGTCAGCCCAGCGGCCGATCGCGTCCGCGAAGCCGCGGTGGTGATCCTCGAAGAAGGGCCAGGTGAGCGTGTCGGCCAGCATCTCAGTTCCCTTCGAACACCGGCTTCTGCTTCGCCGCGAAGGCGCGGTAGGCGCGCGCGAAGTCCTCGGTCTCCATGCACAGCGCCTGCGCGACGGCCTCGGCCTCGATCGCCTGATCGACCGACATGGCCCATTCCATTTCGAGCATGCGCTTGGTCATCGCATTGGCGAAGGTCGGCCCGTCAGCGAATTCCTGCGCGAGTGCGGTGGCGACACCGAGCACCTCCTCGGACGACACGAGCCGGTTGAGGAAGCCCCAGCGCTCGGCTTCCTCGCCGCCGAGCACGCGGCCCGTATAGAGCAGCTCCGATGCGCGGCCGTGGCCGATGATGCGGGGCAGGATCGCGCAGGCGCCCATGTCGCAGCCCGCGAGCCCGACGCGGTTGAAGAGGAACGCGATCTTGGTGCGCGCGGTTCCGATGCGCACGTCCGACGCCATTGCGAGGATCGCGCCGGCGCCCGCGCAGACACCGTCGATCGCGGCGACGACCGGCTGCGGGCAGGCGCGCATCGCCTTGACGACTTCGCCCGTCATCTTGGTGAACTCGAGCAGGCCAACCGTGTCCTTCTCGATCAGCGGGCCGATGATCTCGAACACGTCGCCGCCCGAGCAGAAGTTGCCGCCCGCGCCGGTGAGCACGATTGCCTTCACGCCCTTGTCCTTGGCGCAGGCGCGCAGGATATCGACGATCTCGGCGTAGCTCTCGAAGGTGAGCGGGTTCTTGCGCTCCGGCCGGTTGAGCGTGAGCGTCGCGACCTTGCCCGCGACCGCGAAGGCGACGTGATGCGCCTTGTAGTCGGCGAGCGGCAGGGTCACGGCATTGGCGACGATCATTCGGCCTCTCCGGCAGTGCGTGCTTTGCGGGCGGATGCCTTGGTCTTGGCGAGCAGGCGCATGAGCTGCTCGACCTCGTCGGCGCCGAGGTCGCCGAAGATCTCCGCGATCCAGTCCTCGTGCGTGCGCGCCATGGTGCGGAACGCGCGGCGGCCGTCCGCCGTGAGGCTGACGATCTGCGCGCGGCGGTCGGTCGGCGAGGGGCGACGGTCGAGCAGGCCCTGCTGCACCAGCCGCTCGGCGAGACCCGTGACATTGCCGTTCGACACCATCATGCGCTGCGAGAGCTCGCCGAGCGTCATGCCGCCCGGCGCCTTGTCGAGCTGCGCCATCAGGTCGAAGCGCGGCAGCGTGATGTCGAAGGAATCGCGCAGGCGGCGGCGAACCTCGCCTTCGATCAGCGTCGTGCAGGTGAGCAGCCGCAGCCAGAGGCGCAGCTCCGCTTCGTGGTCTGCGGGGCGCTCCGCGACCTTGGTCTCGGCGTCGAGCGGGATCGTGCTGCTGTCGTCCATCAGATCTCTCCGCCCGCGATGGTGAGCGTGGTGCCGGTCACCGCCGAGGCGCGCGGCCCGCACAGGAACAGCACCGCCTCTGCGACTTCCTCGGGCGTGATGAGCCGGCCGAGCGGCTCGTCGTGCAGCATCTCGGCGAGCAGCTCGTCGCGGCTGCGGCCGGTCTTCGCCATCATGTTCTCGAGCTGCTTCTGCACCAGCTCGGTGTCCGTGTAGCCGGGGCAGACCGCATTGACGGTCACGCCGCTCTTCACGGTCTCCTGCGCGACCGCGCGCACGAGGCCGACCACCGCGTGCTTCGACGCGCAATAGGCCGAGACGTAGCCGTAGCCCTTCAGCCCTGCGACCGAGGCATTCACGACGATCCGTCCGAAGCCGCGCGCCGTCATGTCGGCGAGCACGGCCTGCATCGTGTGCACCACGCCGATCACGTTGAACTCGAACAGCTTGCGGAACTGATCGGTGCGCGCCTTCGTGAACGGCGCGCTCTCGGCGATCCCCGCATTGGCGACCAGGATGTCGATCGGCCCGCGCTCGCGCACGGCCTGCCGGAAGCTCGACGCCACGGCCTTGTCGTCCGTCACGTCCGCGACCACATAGCCTTTGGCTTCACCGGCCGCGACGGTCTTGCTCAGGGCCGCCGTGTCCCGGCCGAGGATCGTAACGCTTGCGCCCGCGCGGGTGAGCACTGCGGCCACGGCGCGGCCGATGCCGCGTCCGCCGCCGGTGACCAGCGCATGCCGTCCGTCCAGCATCGAATGCCTCTTGCGGGGGCGAGTTCGGGAGATATTTTAAGCTTAAAATTTCTAGCCTTCAAGCAGTCTCCCCATTGCGGGGTGATTATTTTAAGCTTAAAATATCTGGCATCCGGAGCATTCCCGGCCGGTGACCGGCACAAGAGAATGCGGCGACGCGACAACGGCCCGCGGAGGCGGACATGAAGATCCATGTGGTCGGCGGCGGCCCGGCCGGCCTCTATTTCGCGATCCTGGCCAAGAAGGCGTGGCCGGACATCCGCATCACGGTGTTCGAGCGCAACCGGCCGGACGATACCTTCGGCTTCGGCGTTGTCTTCTCGGACGAGACCCTGCAGACCTTCGAGGCTTACGATCGCGAGAGCTATCGCGCGATCACCGAGAACTTCGCCTACTGGGACGACATCGAGATCCACTTCAAGGACACGGTGCACCGTATCGGCGGCAACGGCTTCTGCGGCTGCGCACGCACCACCCTGCTGCGCCTGCTGCACGAGCGCGCCCGCGCGCTCGGCGTCGAGCTCGTGTTTCAGACCGAGGTCGAGCCGGACCTTTCGGCCCATCGCGACGCCGACCTGATCGTCGCGGCCGATGGCATCAATAGCCGCATCCGCGAGCTGCACCGCGATCACTTCGGCACCGAGATCGACTATCGCCCGAACAAGTTCGCCTGGATGGGCTCCACGCGCAGCTTCGATGCGTTCACGTTCTTCTTCAAGGAGACCGAGCACGGCATCTTCATCGCGCACTGCTACCAGTACGAGCCGGGCCTCTCGACCTGGGTCATGGAAGTCCAGCCCGAGACCTTCGAGAAGGCCGGCCTCGACAAGCTCGACGAGGTCGAGTCCGCGCGCTACCTCGAGAAGATCTTCGCCGAGGAGCTGCAGGGCCATCGGCTGCAGGTCAACCGCTCGATGTGGCGCAGCTTCCCGCGCGTCGCTAACGAGCGCTGGGTGAAGGACAACATCGTCATCATCGGCGACGCCAAGGCGACCGCGCATTTCTCCATCGGCTCGGGCACGAAGCTCGCCATGGAGGACGCGATCGCGCTGTTCGACGCGCTCAAGGCCGAGCGCCTCGACATCAAGGCGGCGCTCGCCTGGTTCGAGACCGCGCGCCGCGAGGAGGTCGAGAAGACCCAGCACGCGGCCGACGTCTCGCTCGTCTGGTTCGAGCATGTCGACCGCTTCTGGGACATGGATCCCTCGCGCTTCGCCTTCGGCCTGATGACGCGCTCGAAGGCGATCACTTACGACAATCTCGCGCTGCGCGCGCCCGAGTTCGTGGCCGAGATCGACAAGGTGGTCGCGCGCGACACGCGCAATCAGGGCTTCGCGGCGGACCTGAAGGCGCCGGTCGTGCCCATGTTCCAGCCGTTCCGGCTGCGCGGCATGACGCTGCAGAATCGCGTCGTGGTCTCGCCCATGTGCCAGTATTCGGCCAAGGACGGGCTGCCGAACGACTGGCATATGGTGCATCTCGGCAGCCGCGCGATCGGCGGCGCCGGCCTCGTCTTCACCGAGATGACCGACGTTTCCGAGGACGCGCGCATCAGCCCCGGCTGTACCGGGATGTACAACGACGCGCAGGAAGCCGCCTGGACCCGCATCGTCGACTTTGTACACACCCATTCGGCCGCGAAGATCTGCCTGCAGCTCGGTCACGCGGGCCGCAAGGGTGCGACCAAGCTGATGTGGGAAGGCATCGACGAGCCGCTGGAGCAGGGCGCCTGGCCGATCGTCTCGGCTTCGCCCATTCCGTATTACGCGCACAGCCAGGTGCCGCGCGAGCTCTCGCGCGCCGACATGGACCGCATCGTTGCCGACTATGTGCAGGCCGTCGAGCGCGCCGAGCGCGCCGGCTTCGACATGGTCGAGCTGCATGCCGCGCACGGTTATCTGCTGGCGAGCTTCATCTCGCCGCTGACCAACGTGCGCACCGACCAGTATGGCGGCACGCTCGTGAACCGCATGCGCTTCCCGCTCGAGGTGTTCCGCGCCATGCGCCGCGCCTGGCCGGACGAGAAGCCGATGTCGGTGCGCATCTCGGCGACCGACTGGGCGGACGGCGGCGTCACGGGCGACGACGCGGTCGAGATCGCGCGCATGTTCGCGGAAAGCGGCTGCGATCTGATCGACGTCTCCACCGGCCAGACTGTGGCGGATGCGCAGCCGATCTTCGGCCGCATGTTCCAGACGCCGTTCTCGGACCAGATTCGCAACGAGGCTGGCCTCGCCACCATGTGCGTCGGCAACATCACGACGGCCGATCAGGTGAACACCATCGTGGCGGCCGGTCGCGCCGATCTCGTCGCGCTCGCGCGCCCGCACCTCGTCGATCCGTCCTTCACCATGAAGGCCGCCGCCTGGTACGGCGCGCGCAACATCCACTGCCCGCCACAATATCTCTCGGGCAAGGAACAGATCTTCCGCAACAGCGTACGCGACCGCGAGGAGCTCACCACGCTGCGCAAGAAGGCCAAGCCGAAGACGCACGCGCCTGTGTGGAAGCAAGCCGCGGAGTAGAAGCTCTAAACCTGCAAATACCGCTGCCGCACGCTGGCATCCGCCTTCAGCGCCGCGCTCGTGCCACTCCACACGACATGCCCCTTCTCGATCACCACGTGGCGGTCGGCGAGGCGCGTGAGCGCGTCGAGATGCTTGTCGACCAGCAGGATCGACTGGCCGTCCTGCTTGAGCCGGCCGAGGCAGCCCCAGATCTCCGCGCGCAGCAGCGGCGCGAGGCCTTCGGTCGCCTCGTCGAGGATCAGCAGCTTCGGGTTGGTCATCAGCGCGCGGCCGATCGCGAGCATCTGCTGCTCGCCGCCCGAGAGCTGATTGCCCATATTGGCGCGCCGCTCGGCAAGGCGCGGGAAGAATTCGTAGACGCGCTCCAGCGTCCAGCGCGGCGTGCCGAAGCGCGACGCAGCGGTCGCGACCAGGTTCTCTTCGACGCTGAGCGTCGGAAAGATGTGTCGTCCCTCGGGAACGAGGCCGAGGCCCGCTTGCGCGATGCGATAGGGCGGCAGGCCGGTGAGCCGCACGCCGTCGAATGTGGCTTCGCCGCCGCGCGTGCCGAGCAGGCCCATGAGCGTGCGGATCGTCGTGGTCTTGCCCATGCCGTTGCGGCCGAGCAGGGTCACGACCTCGGCGCCGCCGACCTCGAACGAGAGATCGAACAGGATCTGGGCGGGGCCGTAGCCGGCTTGCAGCCGCTCGACGCGAAGCATCACTCCATCTCCTCGCCGAGATAGGCCGCAACCACTTGCGGGTCCGTGCGCACCGCCGCAGGCTTGCCGCTCGCGAGCACGCGGCCGTAGATCAGCACCGAGATGCGGTCCGCCAGCGCGAACACTGCCGTCATGTCGTGCTCGACCAGCACCATCGGGAAGCGGCCCTTCAGCCGCTGCAGTACGGCGACGAGACGCTCGGTCTCCTCGCGGCCTGCACCGGCCATCGGCTCGTCCAGTAAGAGCAGCTTCGGCTCCATGGCGAGCGCGATCGCGAGCTCGAGCGCGCGCTTCTCGCCGTGCGAGAGAAAGCCGGCCGCGACCTCGGCGCGATCCGCGAGCCCCACCTCGGCGAGCGCCGCCATGGCGGGCGCGTTCAGCGCCTCCTCGTCGGCGGCATTCCCGAAGAAGCGGAAGCTCGAGCCCGCGCGCGCTTGCACGGCGAGGGCCACGTTTTCGCGCACCGAGAAGCCCGGCAGGATCGAAGTGATCTGGAACGAACGCGCCAGCCCCAGCATCGCACGCGCGTTTACGGAGAGCGCCGTGATGTCGCGGCCCGCGAACAGGATGCGGCCCGCATTCGGACTGAGCAGCCCCGAGATCTGGTTGATCAGCGTGGTCTTGCCGGCGCCGTTCGGACCGATGATCGCATGCAGCTCGCCCGGCACGACGTCGAGCGTCACATCGTCCGTGACCGTGAGGCCGCCGAAGTTCTTGCGCAAGCCTTCGAGGCGCAGCACGGGCTCAGCCACGGAACCACCCCCGGATCCGTGTCGCGACGCCGAGGATGCCGCCGCGCGCGAACACCGCGACCAGCACCAGCAGCGGCCCGAAAATTACCTTCCAGTGCTCGGTGAAGCCGGCGAGCCAGTGCTCCAGCAGGATGAACGCGGCGGCGCCGATGACGGCTCCGTTGAGCGTGCCGATGCCGCCGAAGATGATCATGATCAGCAGATCGCCCGAGCGCTGCCACGACATATAGGCGGGGCTGACGAACTCGGTCGCATTGGCGAGCAGGAAACCGGCGAGGCCGGCCAGCATGCCGGCGATCACATAGGCGGCGAGCTGGAACCGATAGACCTCGAAGCCGATGCTCGCCATGCGGGTCGCGTTCTCGCGCGCGCCGCGGAACACGCGGCCGAAGCGTGAGGCGACCACCGAGCGGCAGATCAGGTAGGTGACCGTGAGGCTCGCAAGCACGACGTAAAAGAAGGCGCGGTCGTTGCCGAACAACGGGAAGCCGGCGACCAGGTTGCGCGCGCGGATCGTGAGCCCGTCGTCGCCGCCATACGGGGCGAGCGAGCTCGCCGTGAAGAACGCCATCTGCCCGAAGGCGAGCGTGATCATGATGAAGTAGACGCCCTTGGTGCGCAGGCAGACGATGCCGGTGCCGTAGGCGAACAGGGCCGAGACCGCGAGCGCAACGGGGAGCGCGATCAACGCCTCGTCGATGCCGTGCGCCGAAAGAATGCCGACCGCATAGGCGCCGAGCCCGATGAAGGCCGCATGTCCGAACGAGATCAGGGCGCCGTAGCCGACCAGCAGGTCGAGGGCGAGCGCCGCGATCGCGAAGATCATCACGCGGCTGATGAGGCTCAGCACATAGCTCTCGCTGCTGAATGCCGCGAACAGCGGCGTCACCGCGAAGGCGAGGAAGATCACGATCGCGAGCACGTCGCTACGCGCCAAGCGCTTCTGCACCGAGTGAGCCGGCAAGGCGGTGTCGGCCATCTCAGCGCCCCTTGGCCGGGAATAGGCCGGTCGGCCGGAAATAGAGCACCAGCGCCATCAGCAGGTAGATGAGCATGGAGGCGAGCGCCGGCCCGACCGTGCGCGCGGGCGAGGGCGCCATGAAGAGGCGCAGGATGTCGACGATGAAGGAGCGGCCGAGCGTGTCGACCAAGCCCACAATCAGCGCCGCGAGAAACGCGCCACGGATCGAGCCGATGCCGCCGATCACGATCACGACGAAGGCGAGGATCAGGATCGTGTCGCCCATGCCGGGCTCGACCGAAAGGATCGGCGCCACCATGATGCCCGCGAAGCCCGCCAGCATGGTCCCGAAACCGAACACGATCATGAACAGCCGGCGGATATCGACGCCCAGCGCCGACACCATTGGCGCATCGGTCGCGCCCGCGCGCACCAGCATGCCCACGCGTGTATGGGCGACGAGGCCGTAAAGGACCAGCCCGGCCGCCAGCCCTGAGAAGATCACGACCAGCCGCCAGACCGGATAGAGCAGGCCTTCCATCAACATCACCGAGCCCGTGAACATCTCTGGGACCGGCAGGTTGAGCGGCGCAGCGCCCCAGACCACCTTCACGCCCTGGTTCAGGAACAGGATGATGCCGAAGGTCGCGATCACCTGGTCGAGATGATCGCGATCATAGAGATGGCGGAAGACGACGAATTCCAGCAGCAGGCCGAACACGAGCGCCACCAGCAGCGCCAGCAGCAGCGCCGCCAGGAAGCTCCCCGTCATCCCGTAGAACATCACGGCGAGATAGGCGCCCAGCATGTACTGGACGCCGTGCGCCAGGTTGATGAAGTCCATCACCCCGAACACCAGCGTGAGCCCCGCCGCGATCAGGAACAGCAGCACGCCGAGCTGCAGCCCGTTGAGGATCTGGACGACGAGGAGGGTGGTGGACATGGACTCTGCGCCTCATCCGTCATCCTGGGGTGCGAGCGAGCGAAGCTCGCGAGCCTCGAAGGATGAACGGCCCGGACGTGCAACGAGCAAGCGGCGCCGCCTCGGCCCGTCGCCCTTCGAGGCTCACCGCGCGGGCGCGCGGCGAGCACCTCAGGGTGACGGGTTCAGGCGCCGTCCTGCCTTACTTCAGCGGGCAGTCCTTGGCATAGGCGTCACTGAAGTCCGTGAACACCTTCTGCACGATCTCGGTCGCGAACTTGCCGTCGGCGCGCTTGACGGCCTTCACGACATAGACGTCCTGCAGCGGGAACCCGTTGGTGTTGAGCTTGAAGGCGCCGCCGCGCACCGAGGTGAACGAGGCCTTGCGGAAGGCGGCGCGCAGCGCCTCCTTGTCCTTCGTTTTGCCGGCCGCCGCCTTCACGGCCGCGTCGATCAGCAGCGCCGCGTCATATCCCTGGCTCGCATAGAGCGCCGGCACGTATTTGTAGGTCTGCTCGAAATCCGCGACGAACTTCTTGTTCAGCGGATTGTCGAGGTTCGGCGCCCATTGCGCGCCCGAGAACATGCCGACGGCCGCATCCTGCGTCGCCGGCAGCGTCGTCTCGTCCACCGTGAAGGCCGAGAGGAACGGCGTCTTTCCGGCGAGGCCCGCCTGCGCATACTGCTTGACGAAATTCACGCCCATGCCGCCCGGCTCGAAGGCATAGACCGCGTCGGGCTTGAGGGCGGCGATCTTGGCGATCTCGGCCGAGAAGTCGAGCTGGTTGACCTGGTTGAAGATCTCCTCGACGACCTCGCCGCGATAGTGGCGCTTGAAGCCGGCGAGCGCGTCCTTGCCGGCCTGGTAGTTCGGCGCGAGCAGCACGACCTTCTTGTAGCCCTTGTCCTGCGCGTATTTGCCCATGGCCTCGTGGTTCTGGTCGTTCTGCCATGCGGTCGAGAAGAACCAGGGCGAGCAGCCCTTGCCGGCGAGCGGCGAGGGGCCCGCGTTCGGGCTGATCGTGATGGTCTTGGAATCGAACAGCGGCTTCGAGACGGCCATCATCACATTGGAGAAGATCGTGCCGACCACGATATCGACCTTGTCGCGGTCGATGAGCTGCTGCGCCTTCTGAATGCCGACGTCGGGCTTGAGCTCGTCGTCTGCGATGATGACCTCGACGTCCATGCCGCCGAGCTTGCCGCCGAGATGCTTCACGCCGAGCTGGAAGCCGTCACGCGCATGCTGGCCGAGGACGGCGGCCGGACCCGACAGGGTCGCCAGGATGCCGATCTTCAGCTTCTCCTGCGCGTGGGCGCTCGTTGCCACGCTCGCCAGCACGGTAGCGGCCAGCAGGGCCTTCAGTCGAATAGCCATGTCTCTCTGTCTCCCAGGTCTTCTCAATTCGTGATGTCTTGCTTGTTGATCCTTGCCCTATTTCATCGGGCAGTCCTTGGCGTGCGTGTCGGCGTCGCTCGTGAAGATTTTCTTCGCGACCTCGGTCTGGAACTTGCCGTCAGCGCGCTTCGCCACCTTCACCAGGTAGAAGTCCTGGATCGGATAGTGGTTGGTGTTGAACTTGAAGCTGCCGCGCAATGAGGTGAAGTCGGCCTTCTTCAGCGCGGCCTGCAGCGCGTTCTTGTCGCTGACATTGCCCTTGGTGAGCTTCAGGGCGCCGTCGATCAGCAGCGCCGCGTCATAGGCCTGGAACGCATAGGTCGCGGGCACCGCGCCGAACTCCTTCTCGTAGTCGGCGACGAATTTCTTGTTCTGCGCATTGTCCATGTTCGGCGCCCAGTTGGCGCCGCCGAAGAAACCGATCGCCGCGTCCTGCTGCGCCGGCAGCGTCGACTCGTCGACCGTGAAGGCCGAGAGGAACGTGATCTTGTCGGCCAGCGCGGCCTGCCGGAACTGCTTGACGAAGTTCACGCCCATTCCGCCCGGCAGGAAGACATAGATCGCATCCGGCTTGGCAGCCGCGATCCGGGAGAGCTCCGCCGAGTAGTCGAGCTGGTTGAGCGGCACATAGACCTCGTCCAGGATCTCGCCCTTGTAGTGCACCTTGAAGCCCGCGAGCGCATCGCGTCCGGCCTGATAGTTCGGCGCCATCAGGAACACCTTCTTCAGTCCGGAATCCTGCGCATGCTTGCCCGAGACGGCGTGCACCTGATCGTTCTGATACGAGGTCACGAAGAAGTTCGGGTTGCAGTCCTTGCCGGCGAAATTGGACGTGCCGGCGTTGGGGCTGATCAGGATCGCGCCGCCATCGACCGCGGGCTTCATGATGGCCTGCAGCACGTTGGAGAACACCGGCCCCACGACGAACGTGACCTTGTCGCGCTCGGTGAGCGCCTTCACCTTGTTGACGGCGACGTCCGGCTTGAGCTCGTCGTCGACGACGATCACCTCGACGTCGTGACCGCCCAGCTTGCCGCCCAGGTTCTTCACCGCGAGCTGGAAGCCGTTGCGCAGCTGCTGGCCGAGCACCGCCGGCGGTCCGGACAGCGTTGCGACGAGGCCGATCTTGAGCTTTTCCTGCGCGGACGCGGCCGAGCAGCCGAACGCAGCCGTGACCGCGAGTGTTGCGAAAACCCTGTTCATGTCCCTCTCCCCGTTCGTTTGGCGGAGTATGGCCCGTCCGCCGCCGGCACGTCCAACGCGGCAGGCCCTGTGCTTGACAGATATTTTAAGTTTAAAATATCGCTCTTGGGAAGCCCCGTTTGCGGGCACTCTTGCCTGGCATTTACGCTTTTCGCGGAATGACGGGTGGGCGCGCGGCGGGATGTTCCGGCGTCTCGCGTTTCGTGATTAGAATGCCCGCCGCGGCGAAGAGGGATGGGGAGTTGGAGAGTTCATGCAACCGCTGACCGCAGGCATCACCAAGGCCGGCACCGGGATCGACGGCATCGTCTGGAATATTCTCGGGCAGACCTACGTCCCGAAGCACCTCGGCGAGAGCTCGTTCTCCTGGCACGCGACCTTCCCGCCCGGCACCTTCGTGCCGCCGCACATCCATCCGACCCAGGACGAGTTCATCTATATGTTCGAGGGCCGCCTCGACCTCGTCCTCGACGGCCGCGATTTCGTGGCGACCTCCGGCGACCTCATTCGCCTGCCCATGAACGTGCCGCACGGCATCTTCAACAAGTCGGACCAGACCGTGAAGTGCTTCTTCTGGGTCTCGCCCACGCGCCGGCTCTATGACCTGTTCTGGGCGATCCACGGCATGAAGGAGCAGAACCCGCAGGACGTGGTCGCGCTCTCGGCGAAGCACGAGGTCGTGTTCCTGCCGCCGCCGGAAGATCAGGCGTAAGTCACGCTTCGGCCGCCGCCGAAACATCGCGGCATCCCTCTGCGCTAGACGTCATGGCAACCGAAAGGACCCGCCATGACCGTCACCTGCTGCATCCGCTACGTGCTCGATCCCTTCCAGCTCGATGCCTTCGAGCACTATGCGCGCCGCTGGGCCGAGATCATTCCGCGCTGCGGCGGCGATCTCCTCGGCTACTTCATGCCGCACGAGGGCACGAACAATATCGCGCTCGCGATGATCTCGTTCGAGAGCCTCGCGGCCTATGAGGCGTACCGCACAAGGCTCAAGGCCGACGCAGAGGGCGCGACGAACTTCCGTTTCGCGCAGGAGAAGCGCTTCATCCTCAGCGAGGAGCGCACCTGGCTGCGCGCGCTGCCGCCGGCCGGCGCGTGAGCTGGGTCACGCCGCCTTCGGCCGGTTCACCTGCTCGCGTGCGAAGCCGGCCGTGGAGGCATAGCCGCGCACGATGGCCATGCGCTGCTCGTAGGAGAGCACGTCGTCGATATTGGTGAAGCCGTCGGGGGCGAGCTCCTCGACCACGTCGATCACGCCTTCCGGTCCGCCCTTACGGTTCATCCGAACGATCTGCGCCGTCATCGGCAGGCGCTCCTGCTCATAGGCCCAGAGCGCGTGTGCCACGTGCTCGCCCGACACCAGCCGGTCGGCGAGGCAGCGCGCGTCGAGGATCGCCTGCGAGGCGCCGTTGGAGCCAACCGGGTACATCGGATGCGCCGCGTCGCCGAGCAGCGTCACGCGGCCGTGCGACCAGCGCGGCAGCGGATCGCGGTCGCACATCGGGTATTCCCAAAAGTCGCCGCTGGCCTCGATGAGATGGCTGACATCCACATAAGGGACGCGGAAGCGCTTGAGATGCGGGCCGAGATCCTCCCAGCGGCCGGGCCGCGACCAGTCCTCGCGGTTCGGCGGCGTCGAGTTGTCGGGGCCGACCTTCGCAACCACGGCCCAATTGGTGAGCCGCCGGTCGGGCGCGCTGCCGGCGCCGATCGGATAGAGCACGAACTTCGAATAGAGCCCGCCCGCGATCATCATCGAGCGGCCCGTCAGGAAGGCGGGCCAGTCGGTCGCGCCGCGCCACAGCATGGCGCCATTCCAGCGCGCCGGCCCCTCGTCCGGGAAGAGTGTGTCGCGCACGAAGGAGTGGATACCATCGGCGCCGATCAGCACGTCGCCCTGCGCGGTCGCGCGGTGCGAGCCGGCGCGGTCGAAGAACCAGGCGCGCACGCCGCCGTCGTACTGAATATAGCCGCCGAGACGGTGCCCGAGATGAATGCGCGACTCGCCGAGCCGGGCGCGCACCGCCTGATAGATCACGTTCTGCAACTTGCCGCGATGAATCGAGAACTGCGGCACGTCGTAGCCCGCATCGGTGCCGCGCGGCTCGCGCCAGATCTCCTGGCCGAACCGGTTCATGTAGATGAGCTCGTAGGTGCGGATCGCGACCGCGTCGAGCCGCTCCAGCAGGCCGAGGCCGGCAAGCTCCTTGATCGCGTGCGGTAGCGTGTTGATGCCGACGCCGAGCTCGCGGATCGCATCGGCCTGCTCGTAGATTTCGCAGTCGATGCCGCGCGCGTGGAGCATCAGCGCAGTGGTGAGTCCTCCGACGCCAGCGCCGACGATGATGACTTTCATACCCGAACCCGTACTCGAGACTGCCGCGCCCCGATTCTGCGCAATCGGGGGCGTACCGCAACACCTTACCGCGCGGAAGGTTAGCGCACGAAAAGAAGCCCCGGGCCGGAACCCGGGGCTTCGACCGCACCAGCCTCGCGGCTCGGCTTATTTCGAGATGCGCAGATTGGCGAGGTTCTGCGCGATCGCGCTGAACACGGTGTTGAGTTCGCTCGCCTGCTGCACGTCGAAATACATGGTCGGATTCGTCGCGCACGTCCTCAGCAGGTCCGCGTTTCCATTGATCACGCGCACCGTATAGATGCGGATGTTCGCCGCCTTGGCGTTTGCGCAGGCCTTCTCCATGCGGCCGTCGATGTAGGACTGGGTGGTCCACCAGCGATTCTGCGTGTTCTGGCCGTCCGTGAGCATGACGATGACCTTATCGAGGTCCGGCGCCGGCGCGCTGCCCTGCGTGAAGGGCGAGTTGGGCGTGAGCGCATGCCAGCCCCACACCAGACCGATGGTGGTGTTGGTGTTGCCGGCGGGCTGCATTTCGTCGATCTTCTCGTTGAGCTTGGTGAAGTTCGAGGCGTCATAGATGTCCGTCAGCGGCATGGCGGTCGCGAGCGAGCCGCATTGGATTGCGGGGAAGTGAGTCGACTTGTCGCCTTCCACCGGAGCGAAGTCGCGCACGTCGTAATTCACGCTGTTCGGGCCCTTGTTGCGGTCCTCGACGCAGCCTTCCCAGTTGCTCTTGCTGATGCCGTTCTCGCTGTAGTCGATCCACCACTCGTCCTTGAAGGACGTGCCCGGCTTCACGGTGGTGTCGAACGGGATGATCGCGACCTTCACGTCGCCGAGCTTCTTGGCCGCGGTCTGCAGCGTCGTGAGCAGGTTCTTCGATGCGGTCTTGAGGTTCGTCATCTTGCTGCTCTGGGCCATGGAGCCCGTATTGTCGAGCACCAGCGCGAGCTCGAGCCGCTTCATGCCCCACTTGGCCTCCGACGAGGCCGAGATCTCGATCGTGTCCGGGTTCGTGCTCGCCATGATCTTCTGCACGACGCCCATGAAGGTCATGTCGACCTGCACGGTCGCCGTCATGGTGAGGATGAAGCTGCCCTGCACCGGCGTGTCGAAGTGAGCGTCCACCAGGAGGATCCTGGCGGCCGGCTGGATCAGCTGATTGAACTGGCCGCGGAAGTACGCCTCGCCCTTGATCTTGATGGCGTCCTGGTCGCCGATCTTCTGCGCCTCGCGCGAGAGCATCAGCGTGGTGGAGTCGAGCGCCGACTGCAGCGCGGACCTGACCGCATTGGCGCGGCTGTAGTCGAGGGCGGAGCCCACGAAGCCGACAATGGGCACCATCGAGAACGCGAAGATCGGCGCCACATTGGCGCGGCGATCGCGGCAGAAGCGGATCAGCCCGGCGAGAAAAGAGTTCAGCATGGCGCGGCCCTCGACTGGTGAAGTCGACCGCATGCTTGTGCCAAAGCCTTGACAATTCGTCGCAAACGACGCTTGTCTTTGGCTCAATTGGCGCCGAAGAGTTTGCTTCAAATTGGCTGCACCAACGTCATGTGTTGGCGCATGCGAGGCCGTGTAGCACTTCGCCTGTTAACAACACACCAAGCCGATCGCGGACTCCTTCGCTCGCGGCACACGCTGACCGTCCTGAGCTTCCGCAAGAACGGCGGGTGTTTCACGCTAGCGATGACGAAGGCGGCGGCGTTGCTCACGCATGCGCATGAGCGCATCGGCCGCGGAAAAAAATCGCTCCGCTGCGATCCGGAATCGCCAACCCGTCGGTCCCGCGCAGACGTGCGGCTACGCCTCACGGTTGGTGGCGCGAACCTGGTATCTCGGCGGACGCGGCAAACGAGAGATCAACGGAACTGCTGGTAATCGGTCAAATATTCACACGAATATACGTGAAACCTTCCGAAGTCCGATCGAGGACAGTATTGGAGTGTATCGCCAAGTAAAAAGGGTGAAAGTACGTTAATACCTCAGTTGCAAGCGTAAGTCGATAAAGAATAGCACGTGTTTGTCTCCCGGATCTTCAACTGAAGTTAGAGGGAAGGAACTTTTCTAACAGCCTCTGTCGCGTGGAGGCGAAGATGAAAAATCGGAACATTTTCAGTAAATTCGTGCGGATCTGCCGTGAATTCTTGCGCCGCAAGGACGGCAACATCGTCCCGGTTTTCGCCTTCGCGGCGGTGCCGGTCATCGGTCTCATCGGTTCGACCATCGACTATTCGCGAGGCACGGCCGAGCGCACCTCGATGCAGGCTGTGCTCGATGCCGCGGTCCTCGCGGCGGCCGCCAACGGCACCTCGCAATGGCGCACGAATGCCGAAGGTGTCATCGCATCCAAATATCCTGCCTGGAAGAACGACCAGGCGCTGACGCTCACGCTCGAGCAGAACAAGACGGACGTCTACACGGGCAGCATCACGAAAGTGATGCCGACAGTCTTCTCGAGCGTGTTCGGCAAGGACACGGTGTCGGTCAGCGTGAAGTCGACAGCGGCAGTTACGGCCGCAGACGACTCCTGCATCCTCACGCTCGACAAGGGACAGCCGCTGTCGCACGTGTCGCTCTCGCTCAACGGCGCGCCGATCATCAATCTCTCGAACTGCTCGATCCGCTCCAACACGTCGCTCGACTGCAATGGCCACGACGGTTCGACGCCGAAAGCGATCGCGGCCGGAGCGTCGGACGGGTGCCAGCGCCCGAAGGCCTATGCGGACGTGGTGCCGGACATCTATACGGATATGGCGAAGTACATCACGACCGAATGCGGCACCGCACGTCCGGGCGTGACCTGGGAGGCGGGCGTCATCCCGACTGGCCCGGGCGTGCGCAAGGTGGTCCGCGACACCTACACCGAGTATCACATTTGCGGTGATCTCACTTTGACCGGAACGGGCCTGCTCACCGGCGCCGTGCCGAGCAGCGACATCGTCATCATCATCGAGAACGGCACTCTGACGGTGCTGCGCGACGCGGCGGTCAGCACTAAGCGCACCGCCATCGTCATGACGGGCAACAACAGCTATTCGGCCGCCGTTATCTTCCCGACCGGCAATGGCCAGTCGGCAAGCCTCACGCTGTCGCCGCCCACCGATCCCGCCAATCCCTGGCAGGCGGTCGCGATCTATCAGGATCCCAAGCTCACTAGGAATCTCGACTCGCGCTGGGGTCCCGGCGCCACTTTCAGCGCCGACGGGCTCGTCTATCTCGGCAATACCAACGTGGTCACGGACGGCAACACGACGAGCAGCAACTCGAAGTGCTCCAAATTCGTGATGAACAGCTTCACCACCAACGGTAGCGTCGCTCTGGACTTTGCCCAGGTAAACTGCGCCAGCATCGGCCTGAAGCAATGGGGCGGACGCCCGGTCCGGCTCATCAACTGACCGCCAGCGCCTCCACGCGCGTAGTCGAGAAATCCGCGGCGCAGGCTCAGTTCTGCGCCGCGTTCGCCTTGGTGACGAAGTCGTCCGTATAGGTCTTCGAAAGATCGATCTGCGCCTTGGCGACATTCTCGTCGAAGGCCTTCAGCACCGTCAGCGCGGTCTCGGCGCCCGCGCGCGTGAAGCGCCCGTCGGGCGAATACATCGGCAAGCTCGATTTGATCGACTGCACGAACAGCGCCTTGTCGCCGAGCGCATGCTCCTCGGGCATGACCTTGGCGATCTCCTCGGGAGAGTGGCTCTGCACCCATTTCAGCCCGCGCACGAAGGCGTTCACCAGCGCCTGCACGGTGCCGGGATTCTTCTCCAGAAAGGCCGGCGTCGTGTAGAGCACGGCGGCCGGGTAGGGGCCGCCATAGACCTCCTGCGTGCCCTGCGCGGTTCGCGTGTCCGCAACAATTCGGATCAGCTTGTCGGTATCGAGGCGCGCGATGACGGGATCGACGCTCACCAGCGCGTCGATCTCGCCACGCCGCATGGCCGCCACGGCCGTGTTCCCGGCGCCGACCCCGATGAATGACGCGTCGGACGGTTTCAGCCCGTTCCGCGTCATCAGATGCAGCACCATGAAATGCGTACTCGAGCCCGGCGCCGTGACGCCGACCTTCATGCCCTTGAGGTCCTGCGGGCCCTTGTAGCTCGCGGCTTTCTCGCCACGCAGGGCCAGAACGAAGCCCGGGAAGCGGCCGAGCTGCACCACCGCCACGATCGGCTGCCCCTTGCCGTGCATCTGGATCGTGTGGTCGTAGGCGCCCGTGACGACATCGGCGCTGCCGCCGATCAGCGCCTGCAGCGCCTTCGCTCCGCCCTGGAAATCAGAGACCTCCACGTCGAGCCCAGCTTCCTTGAACAGGCCGAGCCGCTGCGTGACCGTGAGGGGCAAGTAGTAGAGCGCCGTCTGACCGCCAACCGCGAGCCGCACCTTCGTGGTCTCGATTCGTGGCGACTGGGCGTTTACCGGGATCGGGAGACTTGTCATAAAACCGAGCGCCGCGGCGAGAGCCGGCATCAGCCATCTGCGCATGTTCGTCCCCCGGGTCTTCGGTTTACGTCGGGACAATTAGGCCTGGATTGCGCGCCGGCTTCAAGCCGTGGAGCATCGGCCCACGCAGTCCATTGGCGGCCGGGTGGGCAGTTGCCATGATGCCGCGCCGATAGCATCCGGCGCACACGGGAAGCACAGGGGGAAGCATGTCCAGGGCGTTCCGGCTCGACGACAAGGTCGCGATCATCACGGGCTCGAGCCGCGGCATCGGCCGCGCCATCGCGGAATGCATGGCGGAGCTCGGGGCCAAGGTGGTGGTCTCGAGCCGCAAGGCGGAAGCCTGCGAGGAGGTCGCCGAGGCGATCCGGGCCAAGGGCGGCGAGGCGCTGGTCATTCCCTGCAACATCTCGCGCAAACCCGAGGTCGAAGCGCTGGTCGCCGGCACGATCGCGCGCTTCGGCCGCGTCGACGTCCTGGTATGCAACGCGGCCGTCAATCCGGTCTACGGCCCGATGTCCGCGCTCACCGACGAAGCCTTCGACAAGATCATGGGCTCGAACGTGAAGAGCAATATCTGGCTCTGCAATCTCGTGATCCCGGGCATGGCCGAGCGCGGCGGCGGATCGATCGTGATCATCTCGTCGATCGGCGGCCTGCGTGGCAGTGAGGTGATCGGCACCTACTGCATTTCCAAGGCCGCGGATTTCGCGCTCGCCCGCAATCTCGCGGTCGAATGGGGCCCGAAGAACGTGCGCGTGAACTGCGTCGCGCCGGGCTTGGTGAAGACCGACTTCGCCCGCGCTCTCTGGGAGGATCCCGAGCGTCGCGCCGCCCGCGAGGCCGAAACGCCGCTGCGCCGCCTCGGCGAGCCCGAGGAGATCGGCCCCGTCGCGGCCTTCCTCGCGTCGCCCGCCGCGAGTTTCATCACGGGCCAGATCGTGGTGGCGGATGGCGGCGTGACGATTGCGTGACACTCAGAGCCGTAGGGCGCAATAGCGAAGCGTATTGCGCCGGCTGAGCCGCGGTCGGCGCAATACGCCGCTGCGCGGCTATTGCGCCCTACGAGGCATCACCCCGCATTCCCCTTCGCGGCGTACTTCTTCAGCTCCATCTTCGCGATGGTCTCGCGGTGCACCTCGTCGGGGCCGTCGGCGAGGCGGATGATGCGGGCGCGGGCGAACGAGTAGGCGAGGTGGAATTCCTGGCTCACGCCGCCGCCGCCGCACACCTGGATGGCGCGGTCGATCACGCGCTGCGCCACGTTCGGCGCCACCACCTTGATCATGGCGATCTCGGTGCGCGCCGCCTTGTTGCCGACGGTGTCCATCATGTGCGCCGCGTACAGCGTGAGCAGCCGCGCCTGGTCGATGTCCATGCGCGACTCCGCGATCCAGTGACGCGTCACCCCGTGCTCGGCGATCGTCTTGCCGAAGGCCGTGCGCGTCATGGCGCGATGGCACAGCGTCTCGAGCGCGCGCTCGGCCTGGCCGATCAAGCGCATGCAGTGATGGATGCGTCCCGGGCCGAGCCGGCCTTGCGCGATCTCGAAGCCGCGGCCTTCTCCGAGGAGCATGTTCGAGGCCGGCACGCGCACGTTCTCGAACGTGACCTCGCCGTGCCCGTGCGGCGCGTCGTCATAGCCGAACACGTTGAGCGAGCGCTCGATCCTGATGCCGGGCGAATCCATCGGCACCAGGATCATTGACTGCTGCTGGTGCTTCGGCGCACTCGGGTTGGTTTGCCCCATGAAGATCGCGATCTTGCAGCGCTTGTCGGGGGCACCCGAGGTCCACCACTTGCGCCCATTGATGACGTACTCGTCGCCTTCGCGCCGGATCTCGGAGCGGATGTTGGTCGCGTCCGAGGACGCAACGCCCGGCTCGGTCATCGCGAAGCACGACCGGATCTCGCCGTCCATGAGCGGCTTCAGCCACTTCTGCTTCTGCGCGTCGGTGCCGTAGAGGATCAGCGTTTCCATGTTGCCGGTATCGGGCGCCGAGCAGTTGAACGGCTCCGCGCCGATCGGGCTGCGGCCCATGATCTCGCACAGGCGCGCATATTCGAGATTGGTGAGCGAGTCCGGATAGTGCTTCTTCGGCAGGAACAGGTTCCAGAGACCGGCCGCCTTCGCCTTGGCCTTCAGCTCGCCCATGATCGGCGGCTCGTCCCAGCGCTCGCCCTCCTCGAGCTGGCGGTGATAGACCGGCTCCGCCGGGTAGACATGCGCCTCCATGAAGTCGGTGAGGCGGCGCGACAGCTCCTGCACGCGCGGACTGATCTCGGTCAGCATCTTTTTCTCCTCAGGAGCATTTTCCGCCGAAGTGGGGCACCGGTTCGGCGTAGAAAATGCGACAAACGAATCAAGCCGCGATCAGCCCGCCCAGACGGGAGAGCCTCGCCAAGTGATGGTCGGCGTCGCCGAACAGCGTATCGATTGCGGTGACGCGCTTGAAGTAGTGGCCGACCTTGTACTCCATGGTCATGCCGATGCCGCCATGCAGCTGGATCGCGGCCTGGCCGACCGAGCGCGCCGAGCGCCCGATTTGAACCTTGGCGGCCGCGATCGCCTTGCGCCGCTCCGCGGCGTCCGGCTCGTCGGCCATCATGGTGGCGAGCATCGCCATGCTGCGCGCCTGCTCGAGGCCGATCAGCATCTCGGTCGCGCGGTGCTGCAGCACCTGGAAGTTGCCGATCGGCACGCCGAACTGCTTGCGGGTCCGCAGATACTCGACCGTCATCTCGTGCATCGCCGCCATGGCGCCGACCGCCTCGGCGCAGAGCGCCGCGATGCCGAGATCCACGACTTGTTCGATCAACGGAAAGGCATTGCCTGCTTCGCCGATCACCGCGTCCGCGTCGACGCGCACGTTGGCGAGCGTCACCTCGGCCGCGCGTAGCCCGTCCACGGTCGGGTAGCCGCGCCGCGAGACGCCGGCGGCTTTCGCATCCACCAGGAACAGCGCCAAACCCTTCGCCTCGCGCTGCGCGCCCGAGAGCCGCGCCGAGACGACGATCTGGTCCGCACAGTCGCCGTGCAGCACCAGGCTCTTCGCGCCGTCGAGCACAAAACCTGAGCCGTCCTTGCGCGCGCTGGTCGTCACGTCGGCGAGCTCGTAGCGCGCCTGCCGCTCCGCATGCGCGAAGGCGAGCTTTGTTTCGCCCGAAGCAACGCCTGGCAGGACGGCCGTGCGCATCGCGTCACTGCCGCCGAGCCGTACCAAGCCGCCGCCCAGCACGACGCTCGCCAGGAACGGCTCGAGCGCCAGCGCACGCCCGAACGCTTCCATCACGATCATGATCTCGACCGGCCCGCCGCCGAAGCCGCCGTGTTCCTCCGCAAAGGGCAGGGCCGTGAGCCCAAGCTCGGCATATTGCTGCCAGAGCGCCTTGCTCCAGCCGTCCGGCTCCTTCGCGTAAGCCTGCCGTGCCTCGAAGCCGTAGCGATCCGCCAGCAGCCGCTCCACGCTCTCTTTCAGGAGCCGCTGCTCCTCGCTCAGTTCAAAATCCATGCCCCTACCGTTTCAATCCCTGTCGTTGCGTGCCTTGTCGCAGATCAAGTTCAGAGACCCAGGATCGCTTTGGCGATGATGTTCTTCTGGATCTCGTTCGAGCCGCCATAGATCGAGACCTTGCGGAAGTTGAAGTAGTGCGGTGCCTGTGGCCCGGCCCATTCAGGGCCGATCGGCGGCTCGTTCCAGCGGTCGTGGTCCTCGTGCGGCACCTGGTCGGGCAGCGCATAGGGGCCGACCGCTTCCATCAAGAGCTCGCTGATCGTCTGCTGGATCTCGGAGCCGCGGATCTTGAGGATCGAGGAGCGCGGATCCGGTTTGCCCTTGCGCGTGCGCTCGTCGGCGAGCACGCGCAGCTGCGTCATCTCCAGCGCTTTGAGCTCCACCTCGACGGACGCGATCTTCATGGCGAATCGCTCGTCCTCGATCAGCGGCTTGTCGCCGACGCGCTCGAGTGCCGCGATCTCGCGCAGCCGCCGCACGCGCGCCTTGGAGATGCCGACCCGCGCGATGCCGGTGCGCTCGTTGCCGAGCAGGAATTTGGCGTAGTCCCAGCCCTTGTTTTCCTCGCCGATCAGGTTCTCGGCCGGCACGCGAACATCGTCGAAGAAGACCTCGTTAACCTCGTGGCCGCCATCGATCGTCTGGATCGGTCGTACCGTGATGCCGGGCGTCTTCATGTCGATCAGCAGGAACGAAATGCCTTCCTGCTTCTTCGCGGCCGGGTCGGTGCGGCAGAGGCAGAAGATCCAGTCGGCATATTGCGCGAGCGTGGTCCAGGTCTTCTGGCCGTTCACCACATAGCTGTCGCCGTCGCGCTTCGCCGAGGTCTTCAGCGAGGCGAGGTCGGAGCCCGCGCCCGGCTCCGAGAAGCCCTGGCACCACCAGTCGTCGAGATTGGCGATGCGCGGCAGGAAGCGCTTCTTCTGCGCCTCGTTGCCGAAGGTCGCGATCACGGGGCCGACCATGTTGACGCCGAACGGCAGCGGCTCGGGCGCCGGTGTCTGCTGCATCTCCTCGCGGAAGATGTACTGCTTCACCGAGCTCCAGCCGGTGCCGCCCCATTCCACCGGCCAGTGCGGCACCGCCCAGCCTTTCTTGTTCAGGATCTTTTGCCACGTGACCATATCGTCCTTCACGAGGCGCCGGCCTTCCATCATCTTGCGGCGGATCGGCTCCGGGCACGACGCGCGCATGAAGGTTCGCACCTCCTCGCGGAACGCGTTCTCTTCGGGCGTGAAGCGAAGGTCCATGGTGATCTCCTCTCCGTCATCCCGGCCGAGTCGTGCGAAGCACGCGCGAGAGCCGGGATCCATATCCCCTGTCTGTCAGTATCACTCACACCGGGGCTATGGATCCCGGAAAATCGCTTCGCGATTTCCGGGATGACCACCGAATGCGTCGTCAGTGAATCTCGAACAACCCCGCCGCGCCCATGCCGCCGCCGATGCACATCGTGACGACGCCGAGCTTGGCGCCGCGGCGATGGCCTTCGATCAGGATATGCCCGGTCATGCGCGCGCCGCTCATGCCATAAGGGTGGCCGATCGAGATCGAGCCTCCGTCCACGTTGAGCCGGTCCTGCGGGATGCCGAGGCGGTCGCGGCAGTACAGCACCTGGCTCGCGAAGGCCTCGTTCAGCTCCCACAAATCGATGTCGTTCATGGTCTTGCCGGTGCGCTGCAGCAGCTTCGGCACCGCGAACACCGGGCCAATACCCATCTCGTCCGGCTCGCAGCCCGCGACCGCGAAGCCACGAAACGTGCCGAGGACCTTGAGCCCGCGCTTCTCGGCGAGCTTCGCGTTCATCACCACGCAGGCGGACGCGCCGTCCGAAAGCTGGCTCGCATTGCCGGCCGTGATGTAGCCGTTCTCGCGCACCGGCTTGAGCCCGGCGAGGCCTTCGAGCGTCGTGTCGGGCCGGTTGCCCTCGTCACTCTTGAGCGTCACTTCTTCCAGGCTCTCGGCCTTGGTGTTCTTGTCCACCACCTTCTTCGTGCTCGGCAGTGGCACGATCTCGTCCGCGAAGCGACCCGCCTGCTGGCCGGCGGCGGTGCGGCGCTGGCTCTCCAGCGAATACTCGTCCTGCGCCTCGCGGCTCACGCCATAGCGCCGCGCCACGATGTCAGCCGTATCGATCATCGGCAGCCAGACGTCGGGCTTGTGCGAGAGCAGCCAGTCCTCTTTCACGGGCGCATCGCGGCCGTCCTGCACCAGGCTGATGCTCTCGAGCCCGCCCGCGACGATCACGTCGGCTTCTCCGGTCATGATCCGCTGCGCCGCCATCGCGATGGTCTGCAGGCCCGAGGAGCAGAAGCGGTTCACGGTCACGCCCCCGACGCTTACGGGCAGGCCCGCACGCAGCGCCGAGAGCCGCGCGATGTTCTGCCCCGTTGCACGCTCCGGCATGGCGCAGCCCAGGATCACGTCCTCGACCTCGTCCGGCGCGATCCCGGCGCGCTCGACCGCGTTCTTGACCACGTGACCGCCGAGCGTTGCGCCATGCGTGATGTTGAAGGCGCCCCGATAGGCCTTGCCGATCGGCGTGCGGGCGGTGGAAACGATCACGGCATCTGGCATCACGACCTCCCTGAACTCAACGTGCGTGCATTGGCCATGGCGGCCGCCTTGGCGCGCTCTTCCTCGATCAATTCCTTCTTCGACAGCTTGCCGACGCCGGTGCGCGGCAGCGCATCGCGGATCTCGAGCGCCGCCGGCATCTCGTGCCGGCCGACCTTGTCGGCCAGGAACTCGCGCAGCCCATCGAGCGTCAGCGCCGGCGCGCCGCGCTTGAGCTTGACGAAGGCCTTGGCGGCTTCGCCACGATAGGCGTCCGGAACGCCGATGACGATCACTTCCTCGACGTCGGCATGCTCGTAGATCGCGTCCTCGATCGCGCGCGGATAGACGTTGAAGCCGCCCGAGATGATCATGTCCTTCTTGCGGTCGACCACGAAGACGAAACCGTTCTCGTCCATATAGCCGACATCGCCCGTGAGGAAGCCGCCGTCGGCGAACACCCTTTGGTTCTCCTCCGGCCGGTTCCAGTAGCCCTGCATCACGTTCGGTCCTGTGACGCGCAATTCGCCGATCTCGTTGGGACCCAGCACGCGCGTCGGCTCATCCGGCGACACCACGTCGACCACGATCCCGGGCTGCGGGAGCCCGCAGGAGCCCGCCGGCACCTTGGCGTCGAGCGGTGCCGTCGTCGCGGCCGGCGACGTCTCGGTAAGGCCCCAGCCGTTGCGCAGCGGCAGCCCGGTCAGGCGCTCGAACTGCTCGGCAATCTCCACCGGCAGCGGCGCGCCGCCCGACGAGCAGACGCGCAGCGAGGAGAGGTCGCGCTTCGCGATGTCCGGGTGGTTCAGGAACGCGATCCACATGGTCGGCACGCCCGGGAAGAAGGTCACCTTCTTCTCCTCGATGTCGCGCAGGATCGCGTCCATGTCGAAACGCGTACGCAACAACACCTCGTTGCCGTTATTGATGTGGCGCATGAACACGGCCGTGAGGCCGTAGATGTGAAACAGCGGCAGCACGCAGAGCACGCGCTCCTGCCCGGGCCGCGACGCGCGTTGCCCGCTGAACCAGGCCTCGTAGATCGAGACCGCCGCCGTGAGATTCGCATGCGTCAGCATCGCGGCCTTCGGCAGGCCCGTGGTGCCGCCCGTATATTGCAGCAGCAGCACGTCGTCCTTGGCGACGCCCGGCCCTTGCGCCATCGGCGCGCTCTCGGCGATCAGCCGGTCGAACGAGAGCGTCGCGGCGTCCATAGTATAGGGCAGGGGCGGCGTCGGCCCTGCTCCGAAGGTCGCATCATCGCCGATGATGACGCGGTCCACATGGCCCGCAGCTTTCAGCTTCAGCGCCATCGGCAGCAGCGGATGCGCGTTGGTGGTGACCAGCGTGCGCGCGCCCGAGTCCTTGAGCTTGTGCACGAGCTCGCGCTCCGCATCGAGCGGCGAGAGGTGCACCACCCGCGCGCCCGTGCGCGCGGCGCCGAACAGCGCGACCGGATGCCAGGGCGTGTTCGACAGATAGAGCGCGATCGTTACGCCGGGCCCGATGCCGAGCCCCGCGAACGCGCCGCCAGCCCGCGCACTATCCTCGCCGAACCGGCGGTAGCTCACCTTCTGGTCGCGGAAGTCGATCGCCGAGCGGTCCGCATAGGCCGCCACCGCCTTGTCGAGCAGCTCCGGGAGAGTCGAGGTCGCGATCGGCGTGCCCCAGTCGAGGCCCGGCGGATACGACTTCTCCCAGCGGTGCGGCCGGTTCATCAGGCTGACTTCTTGGTCTCGGTGAAGGATGCGAAGCCCTGGCCTTCGGCCGCGAGCCGCTGCAACAGCGCGGCTGGCTCATGGCGCTTGTCGCCGCTCGACTTTGCGAGCGCGGAGAGCCGCTCGCAGATCGTCTTCAGCCCGACCGTGTCGGCGTAGAACATCGGTCCGCCGCGCCAGGCCGGGAAGCCGTAACCATAGATCCAGATCACGTCGATGTCGCCCGGCCGGATCGCGATTCCCTCTTCGAGAATGCGCGCGCCCTCGTTGATCATCGGATAGAGCAGGCGCTCCAGAATCTCCTGCCGGTCGATCGGCCGCCGCGTCACGCCGAGCTTCTTCGAGGCCGCAGCGATCATCTGCTCGACCTCGGGGTCCGGCTTGCCCGTGCGCGAGCCCGCCTCGTAGAGGTAGAAGCCCTTGCCGGTTTTCTGCCCGAAGCGGCCCGCCTCACAGAGCGAGTCGGCTATCTCGGCGCGCGTGCCCTGCGCCTTGCGCATGCGCCAGCTCACGTCCAGGCCCGCGAGGTCGCCCATGGCGAACGGGCCCATCGGGAAGCCGAACTCGGTGAGCGCGCCGTCCACCTCCTGCGGCAGCGCGCCTTCCAGCAGCAGCTTCTCGGCCTCGATCGAGCGCGCCCGCAGCATGCGGTTGCCGACGAAGCCGTGGCACACGCCGACCACCACAGGCACCTTGCCGAGCTTGCGCCCGACCGCCATGGCGGTCGCCAACGCCTCCGGCGAGGTCTCTTCGCCGCGCACGATCTCGAGCAGCCGCATCACATTGGCGGGGCTGAAGAAGTGCATGCCGAGCACCGACGGCGGCCGCTTTGTCTGCTTCGCGATCGCATTGACGTCGAGATAGGACGTGTTGGTGGCAAGCACCGTGTCGGGCCCGGTGATCCGGTCGAGCGTGCCGAAGATCTGCTTCTTGATGTCCATTTCCTCGAACACCGCTTCGATCACGAGGTCGGCATCCTTGGTGGCCTCCAGATCCGTGACACCGTTGAACAGGCCGACGCGCCGGTCCATCTCGTCCTGCGAAAGGCTGCCACGCGTCACCGAGGTCTTGTAGTTCTTCGCCACGGTATCGAGTCCGCGCTTGAGCGCGTCCGCATTGGTCTCCACCACGGTGACCGGAATGCCCGCATTGGCGAAGCACATCGCGATGCCGCCGCCCATGGTGCCGGCGCCGATCACGGCCGCGCGTTTGATCTCCTTGGCGCGCGTGTCCTTGGTTACGCCCGGCACCTTGGCGGCCTCGCGCTCGGCAAAGAAGATATGGCGCTGCGCGCGCGACTGCTCGCCCGGGATCAGGCGCACGAAGGAGTCGCGGTCGTTGCGTGAGGCTTCTTCCACGCCGAGCGTCAGCGTCTGCCGCATCGATTCGATCGCGGCCTTGGCGGCGTCAAGCACGCGCCCTCGCTTGAGATGATTCGACATCACCTCGTCGAACTTGGCAGGCTCCGCCCGCAGCGGCGCGATCTTGTCGTCCATCTGGCTCACGCGCCGCAGCGGCCGCTTCTCGGCGACGATCCGCTTCGCGAACGCGATCGCGCCCGCCGCGAGATCGCCCTCGACGATCTCGTCGATCAGGCCGATCTTCACGCCCTCCTTGGCCGAGACCTGCTCGCCCGACAGGATCATCGCGGCCGCCTTGTCCATGCCGACGAGGCGCGGCAGGCGCTGCGTGCCGCCCGCGGCCGGGAACAGGCCGAGCTTGATCTCCGGCAGTCCGACGCGCGTGCCCGGCGCCGCCACGCGGAAGTGGCATGCGAGCGTCACTTCGAAGCCGCCGCCGAGCGGGGTGCCATGCATCGCCGCGATCGTCGGCTTCGGGCTCTGGTCGATCTCGGCAATGACGTCGATCAGCACCGGCGGCTGCGGCGGCTTGCCGAATTCCGTGATGTCCGCGCCCGCGATGAAGGTGCGGCCCGCGCCCATGAACACGATCGCCTGCACCTGCGCGTCATCGCGCGCCTGCCGGAAATTCTCGAGGATGCCCGCACGCACGGCGCTGCTCAGCGCGTTCACGGGCGGGTTGTCGACGGTGATCAGCGCGACATTGCCGTCGCGCTTGAGGCTGACGAGAGTGCTCACGTTCTGTTTCCTCGACTCAACGAATTCATGACGGCCGTAGATGAGCGCGCGGGCGCGCGCTTCCTTACCATGCTGGATCGTCGACTGAAGCGGCGCCTCGCCTTCGGTCAAATTCCGCAGCGCGGAATGTTGTTCTGCAACATTGACCCGAACGCTAAAGTCGGGTGATGATCCTTGTCAATCGCAGGCTGGGGTCAGCGCATGTCCCGGCGAGGTGGATCCCGGTTCGCCGGCGAGGACATGCGCCAAGCAAGAATGTCGGGCATGTCCCTGCAGAGTGGAGCATCGACCACGAAGATCGCCGCGCCCATGATGGGCGTGCGCGAGACGGACGATCCCAAGGACCGCAAGTTCGTCACGGCGCTTGCGCGCGGCCTCGAGGTGCTGCGCGCCTTCACGGCGAGCGAAGGCCTGCTCGGCAATGGCGAGATTGCCGAGCGCACCGGCCTCGCCAAGCCGACGGTCTCGCGGCTGACCTACACGCTGACCAAGCTCGGCTATCTCGCGCATCTCGAGCGGCTCGGAAAATACCAGCTCACGCCCGCGGCCCTCGCGCTCGGCTATTCGGCGCTCTCCAACATGCGCATCCGCCAGATTGCGCGCGTGCACATGCAGGAGCTCGCCGATTACGCGAGCGCCTCGGTCGCGCTCGGCACGCGCGATCGCCTGAGCCTCATCTATGTGGAGCATTGCCGCAGCAAGTTCGGCGTCATGCTGCGCCTCGGCCTCGGCTCGCGCATCCCGATCGCCTCCACCGCCATGGGCCGCGCCATGATCGCCGGCATGTCGGAGCCGGAGCGCGACTGGCTGCTCGGCTACGTGAAGCGCGCCGAGGGAAAGAACTGGCCGCAGGTGCGCGCCGGCATCGAGCGCGCCGTGAAGGACGTGGCAGCCCGCGGCTTCACGGTGTCGCTCGGCGAATGGGAGCGCGACATCAACGCGGTCGGCGTTCCTTGTCTGGCGCCGGACGGCTCCGGCCTATTCGCCTTCAACTGCGGGGCACCCGCATTCCAGTTCACCCGCGAGCGGCTCGAGACCGATATCGGTCCGCGGCTCGTCAACATGGTTCGTAACGTCGAAGTGGATCTGGGCGGCCGTTAGCGCACGACGAAGGCGCGACACATAAGAGCCGCGGATCGCAGAAGGGGAAGCGTATGGAGTGGCACGTGCGGGTTTCCGCGCGCGATGCGGGGTCGCGCCGGATCGGGAGCCGGTCGTGAGCGCGATGGCATCCGTGGCGGAGCGGGTAGTCCCCGTCACTGCGGCGGCGCCGCTGGTCGAGGTGCGCGGCATCAGCGTGCGCTTCGGCGGCATCATCGCGCTCGACGGCGTGTCCTTCACGATCGCGGAGCGACAGCTGCTCGGGTTGATCGGCCCCAACGGCGCCGGCAAGACGACACTGTTCAATTGCTTCAGCCGCCTCTACACGCCTGTGGCCGGCGATATCCGCCTCGAAGGCAAGAGCATCCTCGACAAGCCGCCGCACAAGATCGTCGACATCGGCATCGGCCGCACCTTCCAGAACCTGGCGCTGTTCCGCACCATGACGGTGCTCGACAATGTGCGCGCCGGCAGCCATCACCTCGGCAGCAGCGGCTTCTTCGGCGATTCGCTGCGGCTCCCCTGGGTCGGCAAGCAGGAGCGTGCGCTCACGGACGCGGCTTGGGAGCTGATCGACTATCTCGACCTCTCCGACGTCGCGTTCCGCCGCGTCGCCGATCTCTCCTTCGGCATTCAGAAGCGCGTCGAGCTCGCCCGCGCGCTCGCGGCGCGGCCGAAGCTGCTGCTGCTCGACGAGCCGGCCGGCGGCCTCAACCACGGCGAGGTGGACGAGCTCGGGCAATTGATCCGCCGCATTCGCGACGAGCGCCGCATCACGGTGCTGCTCGTCGAGCATCACATGAACATGGTCATGTCGATCTGCGACAAGGTGGTCGCGCTCGACTTCGGCCGCAAGATCGCCGACGGCACGCCCGCCGAGGTGCAGCGCGATCCCGACGTGATCGCGGCCTATCTGGGGACCGCGAAATGAGCGCGCTCCTCGAAGCCAACAATATCTGCGCGTTCTACGGTCCCACCCAGGTGCTGTTCGGCCTCGACGTGCGGCTCGCCGAAGGCGGCATCACGACCATGCTGGGTGCCAACGGCGCCGGCAAGACCACCATGCTGCGCGCGCTCTGCGGCATGGTGCGCACCACCGGCGAGATCCGCCTCGGCGGCGACTCGATGCTCGGCCAGGCGACCGAGGACATCGTGCGCCGCGGCGTCGCTCATGTGCCGGAAGGCCGCGGCACCTTCACGCGCCAGACCGTGGAGGAGAACCTGCAGATCGGCGCCATGTCGCGGCGCGACCACAAGGCGATCCCTGCCGATATCGAGCGCGTCTACGGCTATTTCCCGCGCCTGAAGGAGCGCCGCAATCAGCAGGCCGGCACGCTGTCGGGCGGCGAGCAGCAGATGCTGGCGATCGGCCGCGCGCTGATGCTGCGGCCGCGCCTGATGCTGCTCGACGAGCCGTCCTTCGGTCTCGCGCCAATGATCGTCGCCGAGATGTTCGAGATCCTGCGCACGCTCAACCGCACCGAGAAGGTGAGCATGCTGCTGGTCGAGCAGAATGCCGCGCTCGCGCTCGATCTCGCCGACCATGCCTACCTGATCGAGACCGGACGCCTCGTGATGTCGGGGCCGTCCGCCGAGATCCGCGACGACGAGAACATCCGCCGGTCCTACCTGGGTTACTGACGAGGAACACCATGGAGCTTCTGCTGCACCAGATCCTGGCGGGCCTCGCGACCGGCGGCATCTATGCCTGCATGGCGCTTGCCGTGGTCATGATCTACCAGGCGATCGATCACCTGAACTTCGCCCAGGGCGAGATGGCGATGTTCTCAACCTTCATCGCTTGGCAGCTGCTGCAGTGGGGCGTGCCCTATTGGATCGCCTTCGTGCTGACGATCGGCATCTCGTTCCTCGCCGGCGTGATCATCGAGCGCACGGTGTTCAAGCCGATCCACAAGGCGCCGGTGCTCACGCATGTCGTGATGTTCATCGCGCTGTTCGCGATCATCAACTCGGCGGCGGGCTTCATCTGGGACTTCACGATCAAGAATTTCCCGAGCCCCTTCGGCAGTCAGCCGCTGTTCGGCCAGCGCCTGATCAGCGCCCATGACGCCGGCATGATCGGCATCACCCTGGTCCTGCTCGTCCTGCTCTATCTCTTCTTCCGCCACACCCGCGTTGGTCTTGCCATGCGCGCGGCTGCGGCCAATCCGGAATCGGCGCGGCTCGCGGGCATTCGCGTCGGCTGGATGGTCGCGCTCGGCTGGGGCATGGCGGCGGCGGTGGGCTCGGTTGCCGGCATGCTGATCGCGCCCGTCGTGTTCCTCGAGCCCAACATGATGCTGTCGATTCTGCTCTACGGCTTCGCGGCTGCGGTGGTCGGCGGTCTCACCAGTCCGGGCGGCGCCGTCATCGGCGGTTTCGCGGTCGGCGTCATCGAGAACCTCGCCGGCACCTTCATTCCTTACGTCGGGCGCGAGCTCAAGCTGTCGATCGCGCTGTTCATCATTGTCGCGGTGCTGATCGTGAAGCCCAATGGCTTGTTCGGCCGCCGTCTCGTCACCCGGGTCTGAGCCATGCACGATCGCGCGATTTCCCACTTGAAGACGCCGCCGGCCGGGCAGATCGGCGGCATCTCTCTCGACGCCTGGCGCTATCTCGTGATCGCCGGCGGGCTCGCCGTCGTGGTGGCGCTGCCCTTCGCGGCGAAGAACTTCTTCATCTTCCAGATGACGCTCGCGGTCATCTATGCGATCGCGATCCTGGGCCTCAACCTACTCACGGGCTTCAACGGCCAATTCTCCCTCGGCCACAGCGCCTTCTATGCGATCGGCGCCTATACGGCCGCGATCATGATGGAGCACGGCAACATCTCGTTCTACTGGACGCTGCCGGTCGCGGGCATCGTCTGCTTCGTCGCCGGCTTCCTGTTCGGGTTGCCGGCGCTGCGCCTCGAAGGCATCTATCTGGCGCTCGCCACCTTCGCGCTCGCCATCGCGATGCCGCAGCTCCTGAAATCGACGCCCTTCGAGCCATGGACCGGCGGCGTGCAGGGCATCGTGCTGATCAAGCCCGAGGCGCCGTTCGGACTGCCGTTGAACTCGGACCAGTGGTTCTACTTCGTCTCGCTCGCGGTCGCCGCCGTGCTCTACATCTGCGCCGTGAACCTGGTGAAGAGCCGCACCGGCCGTGCCATGATCGCGATCCGCGATCATCCGATTGCGGCGAGCGCCATGGGCATCAATGTCTCGCTGTACAAGTCGCTGACCTTCGGCGTCAGCGCGCTCTATACCGGCGTGGCGGGCGCGCTCGGCGCCGTCGCGATCGCCTTCGTGGCGCCCGACAGCTTCACCTTTGCGCTGGCGATCGGGCTCTTCGTCGGCCTTGTGGTGGGAGGGGTCGGCTCGATCCCGGGCACGCTCTTCGGCGGCCTGTTCGTGCTGTTCGTGCCGAACATCGCCGAGCACATCTCCAAAGGCCTCGCGGGCGCCGCCTACGGGGTCATTCTCATGCTCATCATCTACGCCATGCCCTCGGGCGCGGCGGGACTCTGCCGGTTGATCATCGGCAAATTCGTGCGACACGGCCGGTAACAGGCCGCTTTCATGGAGGAAATGACATGCTGACAAAACGCCTGTTGATGGCCAGTGCGGCCGCCGGTCTGCTGGCGGTCGCCACGCCCGCGCTCGCGCAGAAGAAATACGACACCGGCGCGAGCGATACCGAGATCAAGATCGGCAACATCAACCCTTACAGCGGTCCGGCCTCGGCCTATGGCCTGATCGGCCGCACCATCGGCGCCTACTTCAAGAAGGTGAACGAGGAAGGCGGCATCAACGGCCGCAAGATCAACTATATCTCCTACGACGACGGGTACAGCCCACCAAAGGCCGTCGAGCAGGCGCGCAAACTGGTCGAGAGCGACGAGGTGCTGCTGCTCTTCCAGAGCCTCGGCACGCCGTCCAACACGGCGATCCACAAGTACATGAACGCCAAGAAGGTGCCGCAGCTCTTTGTCGCCACCGGCGCGACCAAGTGGGGCGATCCTAAGGGCTTTCCCTGGACCATGGGCTGGCAGCCGAACTATCAGAGCGAAGGCCGCATCTATGCGCAGTACCTGCTGAAGAACCATCCGCAGGGCAAGATCGCGATCCTCTACCAGAACGACGACTACGGTAAGGACTACGTGAAGGGCCTGAAGGACGGTCTCGCCGGCAAGATGCAGATCGTCGCCGAGGCGCCTTACGAGCCGGCCGATCCGACGGTCGACTCGCAGATCATCAGCCTGAAGGCCTCGGGCGCCGACATCTTCTTCAACGTGACGACGCCGAAGTTCGCCGCCCAGGCGATCAAGAAGGCGCACGAGATCGGCTGGAAGCCGGTCCATCTCCTCAACAACGTGTCCAACTCGGTCGGCTCCGTGCTCAAGCCGGCGGGCTTCGAGGCCGCCAAGGGCGTGCTCTCCACGGGCTACATCAAGGACGCGACCGATCCGACCTGGAAGGACGACGCCGCGCTCAAGGAGTGGGCCGCCTTCATGGACAAATACTTTCCGGACGGCGACAAGACCTCGAGCTTCACGGTCTACGGCTACACGGTCGCCCAGACCCTGGTGCAAGTGCTCAAGCAGTGCGGCGATAATCTCACGCGCGAGAACGTGATGAAGCAGGCCGCGAGCCTGAAGGACTTCCAGGCCCCGATGCTGCTGCCCGGCATCAAGATCAACACGAGCCCGACCGACTTCTTCCCGATCGAGCAGATGCAGATGCAGCGCTTCACCGGCGATCGCTGGGAGCTCTTCGGCCCCGTGATGAACGGCGACGTGGGAAGCTGATCCGACCTGATCAAGGGGCGCCGCGTCGCGGCGCCCTCGAGCGCTCCCTCTCCGGCCTTTGGGGGAAGGTTGGGGGAGGGGGCGCCTCCTCAAGCGTCTCGGCGCGCTCCTGACCTCTCGCGCATGAACTTCGCGACCTGCACCGCGATCAGGATGACGCTGCAGGCCAGCAGGAACGCCGCGATCGGCCGCGTGTAGAACAGGCTGAGCGTGCCGCGCCCGACTAGCAGCGCCTGGCGGAAATTGGTCTCCAGGATATTGCCGAGCACGAAGGCGAGCACCAGCGGCGCCGGATCGAGATCGATCTTGCGCATCAGGTAGCCGACGATGCCGAACGCGATCATGATCACGACCTCGGCCACGTTGTTGCTCAGCGTATAGGCGCCGACCACGCAGAATACGATGATCAGCGGCGCCAGGATCGAGCCCGGCACGCGCAACAGCTGCACGAACAGCGAGATCAGCGGCACGTTCAGCACGATCAGCATCAGGTTGCCGATCAGCATGCTGGCGATCACCCCGAAGAACAGCTCGGGCCGGGTGGCGACCAGCGTCGGCCCGGGCGTGATGCCCTGGATCAGCAGCGCGCCGAGGATCACGCCCATCACGGCATTGGCCGGAATGCCGAGGCTGAGCAGCGGCACGAAGGAGGATTGCGCCGCCGCGTTGTTGGCGGACTCCGGCCCCGCCACGCCTTCGATCGCGCCGGTGCCGAACTCCTGCGGCTTGCGCGAGAGCCGCCGCTCCAGCACATAGGACGTGAACGAGGAGAGCGTCGCGCCGCCTCCCGGTAGCAGGCCGAGCAGAAAGCCGAGGCCAGATCCGCGCAGGATCGGCCAGGCGCTGCGCCGCCAGTCCGCGCGCGTCGGCAGCAACTCGACGAGGCGCGTGGGTTGCGCGATCGGCGCCCCGTGGCGTTCGGCGCGTTCCGCCATCATCAAGAGCTCGGATACGCCGAACAGTCCCATGGCGAGCAGCGCCACGTTCAGTCCGTCGAACAGGCTGAAGATGCCGAAGGTGAAGCGCTCGGTCCCGTAGATCGGGTCCTTGCCCACGGTGCTGAGCAGCAGGCCGCAGGCAACCATCAGCAGCGCCTTCACTTGGCTGCCCGAGGAGAGCTGCGTCACCAGCAGCAGGCCGAGCAGCACCAGCGCGGTGTATTCGGCGGGCCCAAAGGCGAGCGCGAACTCGGCGAGCGCCGGGCCGACCACGAACAGGGCCGCCGTCACCAGCACGCCCGCGATGAAAGAGCCGAACGCCGCGATGCCGAGGGCCGCGCCCGCGCGGCCCTGCCGCGCCATGGCATAGCCGTCGAGGCAGGTCACCACCGACGAGGCTTCGCCCGGCAGCCGCACCAGGATCGCGGTGATCGAGCCGCCATACTGTGCGCCATAGAAGATGCCGGCCATCAGGATGACGGCCGACGCGATGTTCATCGTGAAGCTGAACGGCAGCAGCAGCGAGATGGTCGGCACCGGCCCGAGGCCCGGCAGCACGCCGATTACGGTCCCGACGAACACGCCGATGAAGCAATAGAGCAGGTTCTGCCAAGTCAGCGCCGTCGAGAACCCGACCAGGATGGCGTCGAGAAGATCCATGCGATCAGCCGAACAGGCTCTCCCACAGGAAGCCGGTGGGCAGCAGCGCACCGAGCCAGCGGACGAACAGGATCTGGCAGAACACGATAGTGCCGACCGTCAGCGCCGCGACCATCCGCCACGAATAGCGCTCGGCGAAGCGCAGGATGAACACGACCGCGACCGCGGTCGCGACCGCGAAGCCGAGCGCTTCGAGCGTGGTCGCATAGAAGATGAGCGCGATCAGATAGGCGCCGATCCGCAGCCTGGCCGCCCGGTCCACCGCGCCCGCGTCCTCGCCCTGCGCCTGTGGTGCCAGCATCGAGAGTACGCTGAAGACGACGATTCCGCTCGCCACGATGAACGGGAACAGTCCTTCGCCGGGCGAACCCTGCCGCCACAGCCCAAGCCGGAACGCGATAATCGCAGCCGCGAGGCCGACGACGCCGATCAGCGCAAGCCCGAGCAGCGCCGGCAGGCGCGAAGGCTGCGCCGCGTCGTGCTCAGCCATGGCGGCACGAGGACGTGAGGAGAGCAGTGAGCGTTCGCTCCCTCCCCCCTTGTGGGGGAGGGCCGGGGAGGGGGGTAGCGGCAAACTCTGAGGATGCGGCCAGCCCCCTCTCCCTAACCCTCCCCCACAAGGGGGGAGGGAACATGCAGAGCGAGCCGCACATCCTCGGGTTCACCCGCATCACTCAATTCTTCTTCGCCAGCCCGGCCTTCTTCACGGCTTCGGCGTTCTGCACCGAGTCCTGCTCGAACATCTTCTTGAACTCGGCTTCCGGCAGAAAGCGCGCGACCGCGTTCAGCTTCTCGGTCGCGGCCTTGTAGCCTTCGCTCGCGACCGCGGCCTCGCAGGCCTTCTCGATCTTCTGCACCACCGCGTCCGGTGTCTTTGCCGGGACGATGAGACCACCGGCGCTGAAAGCTTCGGACGCATGGCCGAGCTCGCGCATGGTCGGCACGTCGGGAAGGGCGGACAGCCGCTCCTTGGTCTGCGCCGCGAGAACCGTGAGGTTGCTCGCCTTGGCGACGGCGGTCGACTCGGACATCAGCATCACGGTGCCGCTCAGCATCGCTTGCGACATCGGTCCGGCGCCTGTGAACGGCACATGCACGCCCTCGACGCCGACCGCGCTGAGCGCCGAGAGGATGCCGAGATGCGGCTGCGTGCCCGGGCCCGGCGACGCATAGATGAGATTATCGGGCTTCGCCTTCGCGAAGGTCACGAATTCGGCGAAAGTCTTGAACGGCGCCTTCGGGGAGGCGATCAGCACATAGGGCACGTAGTAGGTGAGACAAACGAGACGGAAGCTGCCCATGTCATAGGGCAGGTTCTGCACGTGCGGCTGCGCCGTGAGGGGATTGTTCGGCGTGAGCCCGATCGTGTAGCCGTCGGGCTTCGCGTTCGCGACCTCGATCACGCCGATGGTGCCGCCGGCGCCGCCCTTGTTGACGACGACCACCGACTGCCCCAGCGCCTTGGCGAGCTCGGGCTGCAGCGCGCGCGCCATCAGGTCGGTATTGCCGCCTGGCGGGAATGGGATCACCAGGTTGATCGCCCGGCTCGGATAGTCCTGTGCGGCAGCCGCGAATGCCACCAGGGTCGCGGCCAGCGCGACCGACGCCTTCATCCATCGCATCGCATCCTCCCCTTCGTATTCTCGTCGCATCGCGACGGCGGGCTTATGCATGTCTGCCCGTCTCTATTGGCGTCCAGTTCAGGGCGAAAGACAAGGCCCGAACGGCGGCGGGCTCGGGTTGACAGGGCCACCACGTCCCTTGATGATCCCGGCATGCGCCGCAATCTGAGCAAATCGAAAAAACTCGCGCCCACTCGGGGCGAGGGATCGATTGCGCCGCGCTATTCGCTCTAGCCGTTCCGCAAACGCATCACCCAACCCCGCCGGTTCGGACGGGGTCTGTCGCATTGTGCCTCCTCCTCCGGCGAACAGCTCCGAGGAGACGATCATGACCCTCTCATCACAATTGCGCGGCGTCTGGCTGCCGCTCATCACGCCGTTTCGTGACGGCGCGCTCGACGAGACTTCGCTGCGGCGGCTCGTCCGCCACTATCTCGCGTTTCCGATCCAGGGCTTCATCCTCGCCGCGACCACGGGCGAAGGGTTGACTCTCGATGACGCCGAGACCGAGCGGCTCGTCGCCATCGTGGCCGAGGAGGTGAGCGGCCGACTGCCGATCTGCCTCGGCCTCTCGGGCAGCGACACACGCAAGATGACGAAGGCGCTCGCGCGCGCCGGCACGTGGCCGATCGACGGCTACCTGATCGCCTGTCCTTATTATACGCGACCGTCCCAGGATGGGCTCGAGCGCCATTTCACGGCGCTCGCGGACGAGGCGCAACGGCCGATCCTCATCTACAACATCCCGTATCGCACCGGCGTCAATCTCGCGAATGAGACCCTGCTGCGCCTCGCCCGCCACGACAACATCGTCGGCGTTAAGGACTGTTGCGCCGACCCGGCCCAGTCGTTCGATCTGCTGCGCGCACGGCCATCGGGCTTCGCCGTGCTGACCGGGGAGGATATGCTCTACTACGGCGCCCTGACCCACGGCGCCGACGGCGGCATCCTGGCGGCCGCTCATGTCGAGACGGAGCGCTTCGTCCAGGTTAACGCGCGGATCGCGGCCGGCGACATCGCGGGCGCGCTCGCGCTCTGGCGCGACCTCATCGATCTCGCGCGGCTGCTGTTCGCCGAGCCCAACCCGGCGCCCATCAAGCACTGGCTCTGGCGCGCCGGCCTGCTCGACAGCCCGGAGCTCCGCCTGCCCATGACGGGTGTGAGCGAGGCGCTCGCGGCGCGGCTCGCGCGAGAAGTGGAACAGCGCTTGGTTTGCGCAGCATGAAAACTCTTGCCTTGTAGACAAGGCCGTTGTGATCGGGGAAGTTTCGCTGGAGCATTTTCCGCCGAAGTGGATACCGGTTCGGCGCAAGAAAATGCGACCAAACAAAAAAGCAATTCGCAACTCGGAGTTCTGGATGGCGTTTCCCCGGGCCTCGACGGCTCTCTCGCGCTTCACGGTGCTCGACCTTACGCGCGTGCGAGCCGGCCCGACCTGCGTGCGTCAGCTCGCCGACTGGGGCGCCAACGTCGTCAAGATCGAGACCCCGGAGCACATGGAGTCGGGCGAGCCGCTCGGCGGGCCGCGCCAGAACGCGGACTTCATGAACCTGCACCGCAACAAGCGCAGCCTCACCCTCAACCTGAAGACTCCCGAGGGTGTGACGGTGCTCAAGCGCCTGGCCGAGAAGGCCGACGTGCTGGTCGAGAATTATCGTCCCGACGTGAAGCAGCGCCTCGGCATCGACTACGAGAGCATGCGCGCGGTCAATCCGCGCCTGATTTATGCGAGCATCTCGGGCTTCGGCCAGACCGGGCCCTATGCGGCGCGGCCGGGCTTCGACCAGATCGCGCAAGGCATGGGCGGGCTGATGTCGATCACGGGCCTGCCCGGCCAGGGGCCGGTGCGCGTCGGCATTCCAGTGGCCGACCTCTCGGCCGGCTTGTTCGCCGCCATGGGCATCATGGTGGCGCTGCTCGAGCGCGAGCAGTCGGGCGAGGGGCAGAAGATCGAGACCTCGCTCTTGCAGGCTCAGATCTTCATGCTGGATTTCCAGGCCGCGCGCTGGCTCGTCGCCGGCGAGGTCGCACCGCAGGCAGGCAACAATCATCCGACCAGCATCCCGACCGGCGTGTTCAAGACGTCCGACGGCTACATCAACATCGCGACCACCGGCCACACCATGTGGGAGCGCCTCTGCCGCACCATCGACGCGATGGATCTGATGGAGAAGCCCGAGTTCGCCACCAGCGCGGCGCGCTCGAAGAACCGCGACGCCCTCAACGCCGAGATCGATCGCCGCACCGCCGCGCGCAGCAGTGCCGAATGGGTGGAGCTGCTCAACGAGGCCGGTGTTCCGTGTGGCCCCATCTACAAGATCAATGAGATGTTCGCGGACCCGCAGGTGCAGCATGTCGGCGCCGCGCAGCCCGTGACCATGCAGGACGGCAAGAGCGTGAAGCTGAACGGCCAGCCCGTCTCGCTCTCGCGCACGCCGAGCCGGCTGGCTGCGCCGCCGCCCGGCCGCGGCGAGCATACCGACGAGGTGCTCGCCGAGTTCGGCTTCTCGAAGCAGGAGATCGCAGCGCTGCACGAGTCGAAGACCGTGTGAGCGCTCGGCAAGGACATACAGATGAGCCAGACCGAGAAGATGCTTTCGCGCAAGGACGGACGCGTCGGCATTCTGACCTTCAACAATCCCGAGCGGCACAACGCGGTCTCGCTTCCCATGTGGGAGGCGACCGCGCGCATCCTCGACGATTTCGCCCGCGACGATGAGATCCGCGTCGTCGTGCTCACGGGCGCCGGCGGCAAGGCCTTCGTCTCGGGCGCGGACATCTCTAAGTTCGAGGACGAGCGCGCCAACGAGGAGGCGCAGAAGCGCTATGCCTCCGCGGTTGAGCGCGCCTATGCGATGGTGCACGAGTTTCCCAAGCCGACGATTGCGATGATCCGCGGCTATTGCATCGGCGGCGGCCTCGGCCTCGCGGTGTGCTGCGACCTGCGCATCTGCACCGAGAAATCGACCTTCGCGCTGCCCGCTGCAAAGCTCGGCGTCGGCTACACCTATGCGGGCATCCGCCGCTTCATCGATATCGTGGGCCCGGGCTTCACCAAGGAGATCTTCTTCACGGCGCGCCAGTTCGATGCCGTCGAGGCGCGACAGATGGGCTTGGTCAATCGCGTGCTGCCGGACGCAGAGCTTGAACCTTACGTGACGAACTATGCCGAGACCATCGCCAACAATGCGCCGCTCACCGTCAATGCCGTGAAGTTCATCGTCGGCGAGGTGCTCAAGGACGAGTCGAAGCGCGACGTCGCGCGCTGCGCCGAGATGGTGCAGCGCTGCTGGGCGAGCAACGATTACCACGAGGGCCGCAAGGCCTTCCTGGAGAAACGCAAGCCGGCTTTCACCGGTACATGATGCGCATGATCCCGAAAAGTGCGGACCGGTTTTCGGGCAAGATCATGCGCCAATAAAGAGGGGCTAGGGGTGGCGTCCGTCGCGTTGCGAGGTCTGACCAAGCACTACGGCGGAACCGCCGTCGTCGACAATGTCTCGCTCACGGTCGAGCATGGGCTGCTGGTCTGCCTGCTCGGCCCGTCCGGCTGCGGCAAGACGACGACGCTGCGCCTGATCGCGGGCTTCGTCGAGCCGACCGCCGGCGAGATCGTGGTCGGCGAGCGCACCGTGTCCTCGCCAGCGCGCACGCTGCCGCCCGAGCAGCGCAACATGTCGATGATCTTCCAGAGCTACGCGCTCTGGCCGCACATGACGGTTGCCGAGAACGTCGCCTACGGCCTCACGCTCCGCAAGATCGACCGCACGACCATCGGCAAGAAGGTCGGCGCCATCCTTGCAACCACCAAGCTGGAGGCGCTCGCCGAGCGCTATCCGGGCGAGCTCTCGGGCGGCCAGCAGCAGCGCGTGGCGCTCGCCCGCGCGCTCATCGTCGAGCCCGAGACGCTGCTGCTCGACGAGCCGCTCTCGAACCTTGACGCCAATCTGCGCGAGGAGATGCGCTTCGAGGTGCGCCGCCTGCACGACCAGTACCGCTACACCACGGTCTACGTGACCCATGATCAGTCCGAGGCCATGACCACGGCGGACATCATCGCGGTGATGAATGCGGGCCGCATCGAGCAGGCCGGCACGCCCGAGGAGATCTACAACCGTCCTCGCTCGGAGTTCGTCGCCCGCTTCATCGGCGCCAGCAATGTGATCACCGGCAAGGCGCTCGACCGCGAGCGCCTCGGCATCGCCGGCATCTCGTTGCGTTGCGTCGGCCCGCAACTCACGCCCGGCACCAATGCCTCGGTCTCGATCCGCCAGCACGACATCCGGCTGTCTGTGGAACCGGCCGGCGGCGCCGAGAACGTCGTGCTCGCCACGGTCACGCGCCACGTCTTCCTCGGCAATAGCCGCGACTATATTGTCGAGCTTGCCGACGGCACGGCGCTGCGTGTCGTGACGCCACCGGACCGATCTGTCGCACAGGGCGCCAAGGTCTGGCTGCATATGCCGGCGGAATGCTGCCGGGCGCTCCAGGGTTAGTCTCGATGAATCATAAGAAGAACGCACCGAACCAAATGGGAGGACACCATGCCACGGAGAATCTCCAGACGTGACGTTCTCAAGGGCACGACCGCACTCGCGGTGACCGCCTTTGCGGCGCCCGCGCGCGCCGCCGCGCCGCCGCCCACTGCCATCACGCCGGCCCTGATTGAGGGCGCGCGCAAGGAGGGCAAGGTCGTCTGGTACACCTCGGTCGACTTGCCGCTCGCCGAGAAGATCGCCCAGGACTTCAAGACGCGTTACTCCGGCATCGACGTGCGCGTCGAGCGCTCCGGCGCCGAGCGCGTGTTCCAGCGCATCGCGCAGGAATATGGCAGCCGCATCCATGCGGCCGACGTGGTGAATTCTTCCGACGCCGCGCACTTCATCGTCTGGAAGCGTGATGGCCTGCTGGCGCCTTTCGTGCCCGAGGACGTTGCCAAGCACTATCCGGCCGAGCACAAGGACGCGGACGGCGCCTTCGCGAGCTTCCGCGTCTGGCTCAGCGTCATCGGCTACAACACGACGCTGGTGAAGCCCGAGGAGGCGCCCAAGAGCTTCGCGGATCTGCTCGACCCGAAATGGGCCGGCAAGATCGTCAAGGGCCACCCGGGCTACAGCGGCACCATCATGACGGCGACCTACCAGATGGCGCGCGATCTCGGCTGGGACTATTTCGAGAAGCTCGCCAAGCAGCGCATCATGCAGGTGCAGTCCTCGGCCGACCCGCCGAAGAAGCTCGCGCTCGGCGAACGCGCCATCATGGCGGACGGCAACGAGTACAACCTGTTCCAGCTCAAGGAGCAGGGGAAGCCGGTCGAGATCGTCTATCCGACCGAGGGCTCGCCCATGATCGTCGGTCCGAACGGCATCTTCGCCAACGCGCCGAACCCGAACGCCGCGCGCCTCTTCCAGTGCTACTGCTTCACGCCCGAGGCGCAGCAGCTGATCATCGATGTGGGCGGCCTGCGCTCGATGCATCCCGCCGCGAAGGAGAAGCCTGGCCGCACGCCCTTCGCTCAGATCAAGACCATGAAAGACGATCCGGCCGCGGTCGAGAAGACCAGCGAGGAGATCAAGTCGCGCTACACCAAGATCTTCCGGGTGTGAGTTGATGCGTCTGACGCGACGCAGAGTCCTGAAAGGCTCGGCCGCGCTGGCCCTCAGCGCGGC
>JAEYAU010000271.1 GCA_023404705.1 Pseudomonadota bacterium | reverse complement strand
CTGCTGAGGTCCGCCGAGCTGATCGAGCACGCCGCCACCACCCTGGCCGGGCTGCGCCGGAGCGCCAGGCGCCGATGGCGTGCCGCCGCCCTGCAGGATCGAGCGCGGCTTGCGGTCGAGGCCCGCGAGGATCGAGAGCCCGAGGCTGGTGATGAAGAAGACGATGGCGAGGCCCGCGGTCGCGCGCGTCAGCACGTTGGCGGTGCCGCGGCTGGTCATGAAGCCGCCGCCGCCTCCGACGCCGAGGCCGCCGCCCTCGGAGCGCTGCAACAGCACGGCACCGATCATGGCGGCCACAACCATGAGATGGATCACGATGAGAACGGTCTGCATGGGCGTCCCGGTCGAGGCAAGGCGGCGCGAGGAGCCACGCCGATGCCGGTGATATGGGAATTGGCCGGCTCTCTACACGAGTGGCCGCGACAATTCCACCCCTCCTGGGCCAGGCCGATGGCGCCTTTTGATCTCCATCAAGGCGGAATTCCGTGCTTTTTGGTGGAATTCCTCCAGGTTCGCCAGGAGGAACCCCCATGCAAACTCTCACCGCCCGTGACAATCGCTGGTTCGGCGCCGAGCCCTATGTGGCCGCCCTGATCGAGCGCTGGCGCAGCTGGCGCGAACGCAACCGCACGCTCGCAGACCTCTCGGCCTGCGGCGACGCCGAGGTCGCCCATATGGCGGCCGACATCGGCATTCCGGCCGCCGAGCTGCGCGCGCTCGCGGCCCACGACCGGCACGACGCCGATCTGCTGCGCGAGCGCTTGGCGGCCCTTCACCTCGATGCGGAGGCCGTCGCGCAGCAAGCGCCCGTGGCCATGCGCGAGATGCAGCGGCTGTGCACCCTTTGCGAGTCCAAGGGTCGCTGCACCAATGATCTGATGCGCGATCCGAACGGGACGGCCTGGCAGGGCTACTGCCCGAATGCAGAGGCGCTCACGACGCTGAAGCCGTAGGCGGCTGGCCGGAGCGTCAGTTCTTGTAGGCCGCCGCGATGCCGAGGAAGTCCTCGGCCTTGAGGCTCGCGCCGCCGACCAGCGCGCCGTCCACCTCGGCGACCGCCATCAGCTCCTTCGCGTTCGCGGGCTTCACCGAGCCGCCGTAGAGAATGCGGATCCCCTCGCCCTCCTGGCCGAACCGCTCGGTAAGGCGGCGGCGGATGAAGCCGTGCACGTCGGCGACATCGGCGGGCGTCGGCGTGAGCCCGGTGCCGATCGCCCAGACCGGCTCGTAGGCGACCACGAGCTTGGCCGCCGTGGCGCCGTCGGGCAGCGATCCGTCGAGCTGCAGCGCCACCACGTCGAGCGTCTTGTGCGCCTCGCGCTCCGCATGGGTCTCGCCCACACAGACGATCGCGGTGAGTCCCGCGCGCCACGCCGCGAGCGCCTTGGCGCGCACGTCGGCATCGGTTTCCTTGTGAAGGGTGCGCCGCTCCGAATGGCCGACGATCACGGCCACGGCGCCGGCATCGGCGAACATCTCGGCCGAGACATCCCCCGTGAAGGCGCCCGAGGCTTCGGCGTGGCAGTCCTGCGCGCCGATCTTCACGGGCGAGTCCGGCGCGGCCGCCGCAAAGGCCAGCACCAGCGGCGCCGGCGGGCAGATCATGAGATCGACCTTGTCCGCGACCTCGCCCGCGCCCTGGATGATCTTGCCGAGCTCCGCGGCGGAGGCCTTCAGCCCGTTCATCTTCCAGTTGCCGGCCACCAGCGGGCGGGGTCTTGCCATGATCGTTGTTCCTCTCGCAGGGCCGTGCCGTTACCAGAGCCCCTTCAAAGCCGCTAGCCCCTTGCGGGTCCACGGCAAAATCCGACGCGCCGCGACGCTCAACGGGCGCGCGGCCGTCCGGTTCCGCATCGGCATCTCACCACGGCGGGGCTTTTTCGGGACTGCGCAACGGGTCGCACCCGTTCGTGTTGCGGCGCGGGGCGCCCCTCCCTATGATGCCGGCCCCTGCGGCCCGGGCCTGCGTCCGGGCCGCGTTCATCCATTCAATCAATGATTTGTCATGCTCCGAGGGATTCGCACCGCCTCCGAAACCTGGCTCGGCCGCATCGTGATGGCGGTCGTGCTCGGCCTCATCGCGCTCGCCTTCGCGGTCTGGGGAGTCGGTGACGTCTTCAGAGGCTTCGGCCAGTCGACGGTCGCCAGCGTCGGCTCGACCGAACTTTCGATTGAGCAATTCCGCGTTCTCTACAACGATCGGCTTGCTCAGCTCAGCCGCCAGATCGGCCGCCCGATCTCGCCGCAGCAGGCGCGGCAGTGGAACATCGAGGCGCAGGTCGTCCAGCAGATCATCTCCGAGGCCGCGCTCGACGAGCGCGTGCGTCAGCTCCGCCTCAATCTGACCGACGCCGAGATCGCCCGTAACATCATGGAGGACCCGAGCTTCAAGGGTCCCAACGGGCAGTTCGACCAACGCCGCTTCCAGCAAGGCATTCGCGACGCCGGCTACAACGAGGCGCGCTACGCGTTCGAGCGGCGCCGCATGCTGCTGCGCCAGGAGCTGACCGAAGCGATCTCTTCCGAGGTCACGCCGCCGCGCGCCCTGATCGACGCGCTCGCCCGCTATCAGAACGAGCAGCGCGCCATCGACTTCGTGATCCTCGACGCCTCCAAGGCCGGCGAGATCCCGACGCCGACCCCCGAGGTGCTCACCAGCTATTTCGAGGAGCGCAAGACGCTGTTCCGCGCGCCCGAATATCGCGCCATCGACATCCTGCAGGTCGCGCCCGCCGACGTCGCGCGTGCCGAGGACGTGTCCGACGCGGATGCGCAGAGCTTCTACGAAGCGAACCGGAGCCGCTTCGGCACCGTGGAGCAGCGCCAAGTGCAGCAGATCGTCTTCCCGACCATGGAGGAAGCGCGCGCCGCCAGGGAGAAGATCGATCAGGGACAGACCTTCGAGGCGATCGCCAGCGAACGGAAGCTGTCCGAGAAGGACATCGATCTCGGCATGGTGCCGAAGTCGGCCATCATCGACACCGCGGTCGCGGATGCGGCCTTCGCGCTGAAGGAAGGCGAGATCAGCGCGCCCGTGCAGGGCCGCTTCGGCGTCGCCCTCCTGCGCGTCAACAAGATCCAGGCCGAGACCATCAAGCCGTTCAAGGACGTGGTTGCCGAGATCAAGCAGAACATCGCGGTCGATCGCGCCCGCAGCCAGATCGGCTCGCTGCACGACAAGATCGAGGACGAGCGCGGCGCCGGCCTGAAGCTCGCCGAGATCGCGCCCAAGCTGAACCTGAAGCTGATCAGCATACCGGCCGTCGATCGCTCCGGCCGCGATGCGGAGCTCAAGCCGGTCGAGGGCATCCCCAATGCCGCAACGCTGGTGCAGAGCGCCTTCGCATCCGACGTCGGCGTCGACAATGATCCGCTGCAGCTTCAGGGCGGCGGCTATGTCTGGTTCGAGGTCACCGGCATCAAGCAGTCGCGCGAGCGTACCTTCGACGAGGTGAAGGATCAGCTCGCCCAGCGCTGGCGCGACGAGCAGATCGCCGAGCGTCTCAAGGCGAAGGTCAACGAGCTGCTCGAGAAGGCCAAGAGCGGCACGTCGCTCGCTGATCTCGCGGCCGCCAACGGCCTGCAGGTCGGCACCAGCTTCGGGCTCAAGCGCGGCGGCGCGGTCCAGGGCAATCTTTCGCCCAAGGTGATCGAGGCCGTGTTCAACACGCCGAAGGATGGCTTCGCCATCGCGGAGGGCCGCAGCCCCACCGAATGGCTGCTGTTCCGGGTCACAGACGTCACGACGCCGACGCTCGATCTCGCCTCGGACGAGGGACGCCAGATCGAGATGCAGATCCGCCGCGCCATGACGGGCGACCTGCTCGGCCAATACGTGCTGCGCCTGCAGTCGGAGCTCGGCACCCGGGTCAACCAGCAGGCGCTCTCGCGCGCATTGGGCATCACCGAGCAATAGACCCATGCATGTCGAGCCCGCAGCCGACGCCTTCGCCAAGCGCTATGCGGAAGGCTCGGCCCAGGTCGTCTGGACCACACTGGTCGCGGATCTCGAAACGCCGGTCTCAACCTTCCTGAAGGTCGCGGGCGGGCGGCCGATGAGCATCCTGCTCGAGTCGGTCGAAGGCGGCGCCGTGCGCGGGCGCTACTCGATCATCGGCCTCGACCCCGATCTGATCTGGCGCACGCAAGGCGCGCGTGCCGAGGTCAACCGCGCGGCCCGCACCGCGCCCGACCGCTTCGCGCCCTGCCCCGAGCCGCCGCTCCAGGCGCTGCATGCACTGATCGCCGAGAGCCGCATCGCGCTGCCCGACGAGCTGCCGCCCATGGCGGCCGGCATCTTCGGCTATCTCGGCTACGACATGGTGCGGCTCATGGAGGAGCTGCCGGCGCCCAATCCGGATCCGATCGGCATTCCGGACGCGGTGCTGATGCGCCCGACGCTGGTGATCGTGTTCGACGCCGTGAAGGACACCATGACGGTGGTGACGCCGGTGCGGCCGGAGAGCGGCGTCTCGGCGCAGGCCGCGCTGAGCCGCGCGGTCGAGCGGCTGTCGTCGGTGGTCGATGCGCTCGACCGCCCGCTCGACAAGGAAGCCGCCAATAGCGAGAGCGGGCCGCTCAATGTCGCGCCGAGCTCCAACACCAGCCCCGAAGAGTTCGGCGACATGGTGCTGCGGGCGAAGGAATACATCGCGGCCGGCGACATCTTCCAGGTGGTGCTCGCGCAGCGTTTCGAGTCGCCCTTCGCGCTGCCGTCCTTCTCGTTCTACCGCGCGCTGCGCCGCGTGAACCCCGCGCCCTTCCTGTTCTATCTCGACTATGGCGCCTACGCGATCGCGGGCTCGAGCCCCGAGATCCTCGTGCGCGTGCGCGACGACGTCGTCACGGTGCGCCCGATCGCCGGCACGCGGCGCCGCGGAGAGACGCCGCACGAGGACAAGGCGCTCGAAGAGGAGCTGCTCGCCGATCCGAAGGAGCGCGCCGAACACCTGATGCTGCTCGACCTCGGGCGCAACGATGTCGGCCGCGTCGCCTCGATCGGCACCGTCAAGGTGACGGACCAGTTCTTCATCGAGCGCTACAGCCAGGTGATGCACATCGTGTCGAACGTCGAGGGCCGCATCGACCCGAAATACGACGTGCTCGACGCGCTCGCGGCCGGCTTCCCGGCCGGCACCGTCTCGGGCGCGCCCAAGGTGCGCGCCATGGAGATCATCGACGAGCTCGAGAAGGAGAAGCGCGGTCTTTATGCGGGCTCGGTCGGCTACTTCTCGGCCGCCGGCGAGATGGACACCTGCATCGCGCTGCGCACCGCCCTGATCAAGGACGGCAAGATGTACGTCCAGGCCGGCGCCGGCATCGTCGCGGACTCGACGCCCGAGTTCGAGCAGCAGGAATGCGTCAACAAGGCCAAAGCCCTGTTCCGCGCCGCCGAGGAAGCCCGCCGCTTCGCCTCCGCGGCCAAGCGCGGGCAGTGATCGACGCGCCGCGATCTTGTGGCATGGGCGGCACCGCTCCGCGGCTACCAGACAGGTACACTGGTCCTCGCGGAAGCGTTTCTCCTTAGATTTAGATTTGGCCCGCTTTCTGAAGTGCCTTGCCAAATGTTTCGAGCGCCTTGAGCTGCTCTTGGTTTTCCGCCTGGCGGGGGGCGCCGCCAGACACCGCATCGAGCTCCTTGGAGGACAACTCGTGCAGCTCCAGAGCTTCCCTCTTTGCATTGACTGCATGTCCAGTCATTACATCTATCCTCGAATTGGTCGGCGCTGTCATCCGACGCCGATGCGGCCACATTGGCATCAACGCTCTCGTCGCGATGTGACGACCATCACAAAATGCCCCCCTGCGATCGCGATTTCTGAAAACCAGGAATTATTTTCCTTGCTTTCCGAAATCCGCAAAGGCATGATCGCGTCATTCCTGCTCACGTGGGACGTCAACCGTGCAGCCGCGGCGGAGCAGGAGGCGGCCCCTGCGGGCACCGGATTTGCAAACCGGGCTCCCGGGCGGAGTCGGGAAACAACGACCGGCGGCATTACGACCGCCTGCCAGTGAGGCTGGCTGTAGAGGTCTCGCCCGTCAGGGCGCGACCCCGAAGAGCGGCCCGACCGAAAAATGGCCGTGGGGGGGGGGGGGGGGGGGGGCGGGGGGGGGG
>JAEYAU010000265.1 GCA_023404705.1 Pseudomonadota bacterium | reverse complement strand
GGGGGGCCGCGCCCCCCCCCCCCCCGCCGCTCGGAGGACTTCGCCTGCGATCCGCTTGCCGCAATCGCCGAGCTCGGTTCGTGCGCCGCGCCGACGATCGCGCTCGAAGACCTCTCGTTCCGCTATCGCGCCGACAAGGAGATCTTCGCGCATGTGAACCTTACGCTCGCGCCCGGCCGTGCCTATCGCCTGCTCGGCCCGAACGGCGCCGGCAAGTCCACTTTGTTCCGCCTGCTCGCCGGCGTGCTCGCGCCCGATGCGGGACGCATGACCCGCGATGGCACGCCCTGCGCGCCCTGGCGCGACGGCAATCGCCTGTTCGCACTCGCAACCCAGAACCCCGATCATCAGTGGTGCGGCGCGACGCTTGCCGAGGATCTTTCGCGCCGCCGCGCCGCGCTGCATCGGCTCGATCTTCCGCCGCTCCCCGACGATGCGCGCCTCGCGGCGCTCGCCGCCCATCTCGGCGTGCGCCATCCCGACCAGCACCTCTACGAGCTGCCGCTCGCGGCGCGCAAGCGCGCGAGCTGGCTCTGGCCCTTCACGGGCCTGATGCCCTGGCTGATGCTCGACGAGCCCAGCGTCGGCCAGGACCGCGCGACGCAGCAGGCGCTCGCCGGCGCGCTCGCGCGTCTGTGTGCGCTCGGACACGGCGTGATCTTCATCACGCACGACGACGGCTTCGCGGCGCTGCTGCCGCATCACATGCTGCGCATCGCCGAGAAGACGATTCGTGTTGATTCAGCCAGCGTCATCCCGGCCGAGCGAAGCGAGAGCCGGGATCCATAACCCCGGTCTGTCCGCATCGCGATCACAGGGGGATATGGATCCCGGACAGCCGCTGACGCGGCTTCCGGGATGACGACTGAGCGTGCCGCGGCGCCTAAGCCCGCTTCCTCGCCCTTGTCCGCGCCGCCTTCTTGGCGGCGGCAGAGCGCTTCGCGGCGCCCTTGGTGCGCGCCGCCTTCCGTGCGGCCGCCGAGCGGTCGCTGGCGCTTCGGCGCCGGGCGGCGCTCTTCGCCTGCCGCGAGAGCGCCTTGCGCGAAGCGGCCTTGCGCGGCTCCTTCTTCAGCACGTTCTCGACCGCGCGCGACACTTTCGGACGTCGCTTCGCCTTGCGCTTGCCCTGACCCACCTCATAGGCGTAGCGCGCGCTCTTGCGCGTGCTCTTCTTGCCCTTGCGCGGCGGCGGCAGGTCGACGCCGGCGCGGCGCGCTTCCGACAGGCCGATGGCGATCGCCTGCTTGGTGTTGCGTGCGCCGTGCTTGCCGCGGCGGATCTTGTCGATCTGTTCCTTGACGAATTCGCCGGCCTGCGTGCTCGCCGACTTGCCCTCCCGCTTGTCGCGGCGGGCGCGTTCGAGGGTCTTCTTCTCCGGCATGATTGAACTCCGTCACATGCGCCCCTCTCGGGGAAACGCATGGGCGGACGTATCGATCCAATCTAAGCCGCGCGCGCGGCCTTCGCCTGGCTCAGCATCACCAGCGTGCGGAACGCCTCGATGGTGGCGGAGGGATCCGCGATGCCGCGCCCCGCGATATCGTAGGCGGTGCCATGCGCGGGCGTCGCAATCGGCACCGGCAGGCCGCCCAGGATCGTCACGCCGCGCTCGAAGCCGAGCAGCTTGAGCGCGATCTGCCCCTGGTCGTGATACATGCTGACCACCACGTCGTAGTCGCCGCGGCGCGCGCGCAGCCAGATCGTGTCCGACGGGAACGGCCCTTCCACCGCGATGCCGCGCTTCGCCGCGTCCGCGACGGCCGGCGCGATCACGTCGATCTCCTCGCGCCCGAACACGCCGCCCTCGCCCGCATGCGGATTGAGCCCCGCGACCGCGATGCGCGGCCGCGCCACGCCCGCACCCTTCAGCGTCGCATTCGTCGCTTCGATCGACGCGACGATGCGCTCGCGCGTCAGCATGTCGGCGACCGCGCGCAGCGGCTCGTGCGACGTGACGCGCGCATTCCAGAGATGGTCGAGCTTGTTGTACTCGCTCGCGCCGCCGGTCCAGCCGAGCACGTCGGCGGCCCAGCGGATCTCGTCCGGATAGGGATTGCCGGCCTTCTTCAGGGCCAGCTTGTTGAACGGCGTGAACATCACGCCGTCGATGCGGCCCTGCTTGGCGAGGCCGAGCGCCTCGCGGAAGTTGCGCATCGCAAAGCCGCCGCCCTCGGCCGAGGCTTCGCCCATCGGGATGCTCGCGGGATCGAGATGGCCGAGATCGACGAACAGGGGCTTGCCGGGCGCGGCGCGATGCGCGTCGGCGAGCGCGACCACCGGGATCTCCACCCTGGTCTTCGCGGTCGTCTCCCCGAGCGCCAGCACGCGGCGATCACCGATCACCGTGACCGCGGCGAGCCCCATCAGGTCCGCCCGCGCGAGCAGCTTCGCCAGCAGCTCGGGGCTGATGCCGGCGGGATCGCCCATGGCGAGGCCGATGCGGGGGGTGGTCATGAGAGTGATCTCCAGGATGGCTGACGCGCCGTCAATTGCATATTGCATTCAATCCGGGATTGGAACAGTCTTTCGGCAGAGGGGTCAACCCTCGCCCGAGGGAACTCAAGCCTCGATTCCGGGAGGAAATCATGACAGCCATTCTGCGCGTTGCCGCACTCGCGGCCGCCGCACTCGGGGCCGCGACCGTGCTCACGGCCGCGCCCGCCCTCGCCCAGCAGAAGACCACCCTGCGCTACGCCCACGTCGGCGCCGAGGGCGAGTCGCAGACCCGCTACGCGACCGAGCTCGCCAAGCTGGTCAACGAGCGCACCCAGGGGCGCGTCGAGATCCGCGTGTTCCCGGGCTCGCAGCTCGGCAACCTGAGCGAGATGATCGACGCCGTGCGCATCGGCTCGATCCAGATGGCGCATCACGACTTCTCTTCTCTCGATCGCATCGAGAAGGATGTCGCGGTGTTCAACGCGCCCTATGCGTTCCGCGGCCCCGAGCACGCCATGAAGGCGACCGCCGAGGCGACCTCGCCCGTGATGCAGGACATCAACAAGAAGCTGGTCGAGAAGGGCGGCGTGCGCATCGTCGGCAACTTCTATCGCGGCGCGCGTCAGCTCACGGCGCGCTATGCCGTGAAGTCGCCGAAGGACATGCAGGGCAAGAAATTCCGCGCGGTGCCGGTGCCGCTATGGAACTCGATGATCAAGGGCATGGGCGCGATCCCGACGCCGGTCGAGATCTCCGAGATCATGCCGGCGCTGATGACCGGCCTGGTCGAGGGCCAGGAGAACCCGCTCAACAACATCATCGCCCGCAAGATGTGGGAAGCGAACAAGTTCGTGATGATGACGAGCCACATGGAGTCGGTGCTCGCCGTCTTCGTCAACGAGAAGGCCTGGACCGCGATTCCGGCCGCCGATCGCAAGATCATGGAGGAGTGCTTCCTCGAGGTCGGCAAGCGCTCGCTGCAGTGGGCGAAGGACGCCGAGGCCGACGAGGTCGCCACGCTGAAGAAGAACGGCGTCACCATCATCGACGAGTCGAACGGCCTCGATCTGAAGGCCTTCCGCGAGGCGGTCGGCAAGCAGATCCTCACCGACTACCCGCACTGGGCGCCCTATCTGCAGAAGCTCAACGAGATCCAGGGGTAACAAAGCTCGATCCCGTCATCCTGAGGTGCGAGCGGCCGCAGGTCGCGAGCCTCGAAGGATGAACGGCCCGGGCGCTGCAGCGAACTCGCGGCAGCTCAGCGGCCGTCGCCCTTCGAGGCTCGCGCTTCGCGCGAGCACCTCAGGGTGACGGTCTCAACTCATCGCTCGCGGCACATCCATGTCCCATCTCTGGCGCCTCATCGAACGCATCCTCGGGGCCGTCGCGCTGCTCGCGCTGGCCTCGCTGGTGCTGTTTCCGGCCGTGCAGGTCTTCCTGCGCGATCTGTTCGACAGCCCGATCATCGGCCTCGAGGAGTCGACCCGCTGGGGCCTGATCATCCTGGTCTTCTTCGGCACGCCGCTCCTGATCGCCACCAACGAGCAGATCCGGCTCACCGAGTTCGTCGACAATCTCCCGCGCGGCCTGCGCCGCGCGCTCGAGCGCTTGATCCTGCTCGCGAGCGGCTTGGTGCTCGCCGTGATCGTCTGGTCCGGCGTGCTCTCGATCATCCGCAATTTCGGCACGCGCACGCCGACTCTCGATATTCCGTTCTGGCTGTTCGCCGCGCCCATGCTGGTCGGCTTCGCGGCGGCCGCGCTCGGCTATCTCTGGTTCGCGCTGCGGCGCGAGGATCCGCCCGCCGGCAGCGGTCCGCAGATCGGGTGACGCATGGATCTCGGTCTCGCGGTTCTCCTCGTCTTCTTCGTGCTGTTCGTGCTCGGCTTCCCGGTCGTGTTCGCGATCCTGATCCCGTCCGTGCTCTATATCGCCTGGGAAGGCGTCCCGCTCGCCACCGTCGGCCAGCGCGTGCTCTACGCGCTCGACTCCTTCCCGCTGGTAGCCGTGCCGGTGTTCATCTTCGTCGGCAACCTGATGAACTCCGCCGGCATCACGACGCGCATCTATCACTTCTCCAATGTGCTGGCCGGCCGTCTGCCCGGCGGCCTCGCGCAAGTGAACATCATCGGCAGCCTGATCTTCTCGGGCACCTCGGGCGCCGCGCTCGCCGATGTCGGCGGCATCGGCCGCATCGAGATCAAGGCCATGAAGGACGAGGGCTTCCCGGTCCCCTTCGCGGCCGCGCTGACCGGAGCGTCCGCCATCGTCGGGCCGATCTTCCCGCCCTCGATCCCGATCATCATCTACGCAGCCGCCACCTCGATCTCGGCGCTGCAGCTCCTCGTCGCCGGCATCGTCCCGGCGCTGATCTGCGTCGTGATGCTGATGATCGCGACCGCGATCGAGGCCTATCGGCACAAATTCCCGCGCGCGCCGCGCTGGCCGACCTTCGCGGAGCTGTGGACCTCGTTCTGGCCCGCATTTCCCGCGCTGCTCACACCCGTGCTGCTGGTCGGCGGCATGCTCTCGGGCTCGTTCACGCCGACCGAGGCCTCGGCCGTCTGCGTCGCCTATATCCTGCTGATCGGGGTCGCCTTCTATCGCGAGATGACCTGGGCCTTCGTGCTCGAGGCAGCGGTCGCGACCGTGCGCACCTCGGCGGCCGTGCTGGTTATCGTCGGCGCCGCTGCCATGTTCGGCTGGATCCTCGCGGTCGAGCAGGTGCCGCAGCACTTCGCGGCCTGGTTCAAGGATGTGGCGCGCGATCCGCTGCTCATGCTGCTGATCGTCAACGTCATCTTCTTCATCGCCGGCATGTTCGTGGATTCGACCACCGCGACCCTGCTGCTGGTCCCGATCGTCGCGCCGCCCGTGGTAGCGGCCGGCGTCGACCCGATCCATCTCGGCATCGTGGTGGTGTTCAACCTGATGATCGGCACCGTGACGCCGCCCTTCGGCCTCTCGCTGTTCCTGCTCTCCAGCATGACCGGCGTGCCGATGGTGAAGCTGCTCAAGGCCATGCTGCCGTTCTATCCTCCGCTGCTCGTGACGCTGGCGATTCTCACATTGTTCCCGGCCCTGGTGCTGTGGATCCCGATGATGATGCGATGAGCAACCTTCTGCCCTCCCGTACCCTCGACGCCGGCGGCCGGATCGCCTGGCGCTCGCTGCACGAGGCCGTAACGGCGCGGCTGCGCGACCTGATCGTCGAGGGCCAGCTTCCCGAAGGCAGCCGCATCGTCGAGCGTGAGCTCTGCGAGCAGCTCGGCGTCTCGCGTACGCCGCTGCGCGAGGCCTTCAAGGTGCTTGCCGTGGAGGGCCTGGTCGAGATCCTGCCGAACCGCGGCGCCGTGGTGGCGCGGCTCGGCCCGCGCGAGGCGCGCGAGATGCTGGCCGTGATCGCGCGGCTCGAGGCGCTCGCAGGTGAGCTCTGCTGCCTGCAGGCGACCGATGCCGAGATCGCCGGCCTGCAGGCGCTGCACGACCGCATGATGGCGCACTACGCGGCACGCGAGCGGCTCGAATATTTTCATCTCAACCAGGACATCCATCTCGAGATCGTCCGCCTCGCGCGCAACGACGTGCTCGCCGCCATGCATGCGCGCCTGCACGCGCGCATGAAGCGCATCCGTTTCCGTGGCAACGACATCCCGGGCAACTGGGCCGCTGCCGTCGCCGATCACGAGGCCTTCATGGCCGCGATCGCGCGCCGCGACGGCAAGGCCGCGGGCGCCGTGCTGCAGCGGCATCTGCAGGATTCCTGGTTGCGCCTCGCTGATTCCCTCGGCATCCATCCCGTCACGCTCGCACCGCTTTCACAGGAGAAGAAGACTTGAGCACGATCGGTTTCGTCGGCCTCGGATTGATGGGCCAGGGCTTCACGCGCCGCCTCATCGAGACCGGCCATACGGTGCACGGCTTCGACATCGACTCATCTCAGATCGAGCTCGCCGCCAAGCATGGCGTCAAGCCCGCCACGAGCGCCGCCGCCGTGGCCGAGGCGTGCGACATCATCCAGGTCTGCGTGATCAACACCGCCGCCGTCGAAGATGCGACCATCGGGCCAAAGGGCGTCGCGGCTGTGGCGAACATTTCCGGCAAGGTCGTGGTGGATCACTCCACCACCGAGCTCGCCAGCACCATGAAGATTGCCGAGACGCTCGCGAAGCGCGGCGCGAGCTTCGTCGATGCGCCGATCTCGGGCGGCCCCGACGCGGCGCGCGCCGGCACGCTCGCCATCATGGCTGGCGGCGCCGATGATGCGATTGCCCGCATCGCGCCTGTGATGCAGCATCTCGGCAAGATGACCCATATGGGCGCTTCCGGCACCGGCCAGGCCACCAAGCTCGTCAACCAGACCCTGGTGCTCACCAACTATTGCGTGATCGCGGAGGCGCTGCGTCTCGCGGAAGCGCACGGCGTGGATGCTCGCAAGATCCCGGACGCACTCGGCGCCGGTTTCGCGGGATCGAACCTGCTGCCGGTCGCGCTGCCGCGCATGATCGACAATGATTTCGCGCCGCGCGGCTATGCACGCCAGGTGCTCAAGGACCTGGAGATGCTCAACGACGCCGCCCATGTGCATCACCTCGCGATGCCCATGGCCGCACAGGCGCTCACCCTCTACCGACTGCTCGTCGCCGGTGGACACAGCGAGCTCGATGCAGGTGCGGTGGTCACGCTCTATCCGAAGGTGGGGCCGAAGTGACCCGAAGGGTCATCCCGGACGCCGCGTAGCGGCGATCCGGGATCCATACCCCCTGTCTGTCCGCATCACGACCACAGGGGATATGGATCCCGGCTCTCGCTTACGCTCGGCCGGGATGACGTCCGAATGCGCCGGTAAGCATGAGAACCCAACGCGTCGCTCGCGCGTTATCCCCTGCACCGCCGGGTGACAACCGGCCGTAATGGGGATTGATGGACGCGGCTATTTTGCCGGTTTCTTGCCGCGACACCAACGCATCGGTACGCGTCGGACATCTAACCCATTCCTGGCGGTGCACCCTCACCTCTTCCCCAACGCGCGCATCTCGCGGATCAACGCATCGCCGCTCTCGTTGCCGAGCATCCAGACCGAGCACAACGACGTCGCATAGTCGGCGCCGTCGCGTTGCGCCGCGATCGTGTAGCTCTGGCCGGCCGAGAACTTCACGCCGCACGACGCGGACGAGCCGCTCGGATGCACGACGCGCACCGTGCCGCCCGCGCGCGGCCCTTTGAAGGATTCCTGCACACGAAACGTCGTCGCCGCATGCTCGCCCGGCAGCGGCGTGCTCTGCTCGACGCTGCCCGTGAAGACGGCGGCGGCGCGCTGCAGGATGCCGGCGGCGGTCGGATTGCGCGCGCACGAGCAGGCGAGCGCCGGCTCTGCGGCCAGGAGAATCGCGAGCGAGACGAGCAACGTTCGCAACATGACAGATCTCATCCATACGTTGACGTGAAGCAGCGGCTGCGGCCAAGAGGCCGCCGCCGCGCCGCACAAGAGTACCCATGGAACTCGGCGGGCGCGCTGCGCATTGTTCCCTGCCCGGTCCTCCGCGGGACACCGCCGTGCCTTGCAGGCCGGGCGCAAGGAAGGGCCGCAATGGCTCATGCAGATCTTCCTGTGATCGCGAGCTTCGAAGTGCGCCGCCGCGCTTATGTGGCACCGGATGGCACGGCCATCAACGATCTGCCCGAGGTGGCGTTCGACCGCGATCGGCTAGTCTCCTTCTATCGCGCCATGGTGCTGGCCCGCACCTTCGACCTCAAGGCCGTGGCGCTGCAGCGCACGGGCCGGCTCGGCACCTATGCGGTCTCGCTCGGTCAGGAGGCGGTCGCGGTCGGCATGGCGAGCGCCATGCGCGACGAGGACGTGCTGCTGCCCTCCTATCGCGACAATGGCGCACTGCTCTGGCGCGGCGTCACCATGACCGACATCCTTCTGTTCTGGGGCGGCGACGAGCGCGGCGGCGACTGGTCCGGTCCGGCGCACGATTTTCCGTTCTGCATCCCGGTCGGCTCGCATCCGCCGCATGCGGCGGGCGTCGCCTATGCGTTCAAGCTGCGCAAGCAGCCGCGCGTCGCGGTCTGCGTATTCGGCGACGGCGCCACGTCGAAGGGCGACGTCTGGGAGGCGATGAACTTCGCGGGCGTGCAGAAGCTCCCCGTGGTCTTCGTGGTGAACAACAATCAGTGGGCCATCTCGGTGCCGCTGTCCAAGCAGTCGGGCGCCGAGACGCTGGCGCAGCGCGCCATCGCGGCCGGCTTCCCGGGCGAGCAAGTGGACGGCAACGACGTGATCGCGGTGCACGCCGCCACCTCCGAGGCGATCGAGGCGGCGCGCGCCGGCGAAGGGCCGCGCCTGATCGAGGCCGTCACCTACCGACTGGGTGATCACACTACGGCCGACGATCCTTCGCGCTATCGCGCGCCCGAGGAGGCGCAGAAGTGGTGGGCGCAGGAGCCGATCGCGCGGCTGCGCAATTACCTGGTCGCCCGGATGGGCTGGAGCAAATCCGACGAGGAGCAGGTCGTGCGCGAGTGCGAAGCCGAGATCGAGAGCGCGATCGCGAAATATCTCGAGACCGGCCCGCGCGCGCCCGAGACCATGTTCGATCATCTCTACGCCGAGCTGCCTCGCGTCTATGCGCGCCAGCGCCGCGAGCTCGCGGAACGCTCCCATGCCTGAGACCACGCTGGTCGATGCCATCAACCTGGCGCTCGCCCGCGCGCTCAGCGACGATCCCGATGTCGTCGTGTTCGGCGAGGACGTCGGCGTCAACGGCGGCGTGTTCCGCGCCACCGCGGGCCTGCAGCAGCGCTTCGGCGCCGAGCGCGTGTTCGACACGCCGCTCGCCGAGCTGCTGATCAGCGGCCTCTGCGTCGGCATGGCGGCGCAAGGTCTGAAGCCCGTCGGCGAGATCCAGTTCATGGGCTTCATCTATCCGTGCCTCGACCAGCTCGTGAACCACGCCTCGCGCCTGCGCAACCGCACGCAAGGGCGGCTGAGCTGCCCGATGGTGCTGCGCACGCCACACGGCGGCGGCATCCGCGCACCCGAGCATCACTCGGAGGCCACCGAGGTGATGCTCGCCCATGTGCCGGGTCTGCGCGTCGTGATCCCGTCGTCGCCCGAGCGCGCCTATGGCCTGCTGCTGGCCGCCATCCGCGATCCGGACCCTGTCGTCTTCCTCGAGCCGACGCGCATCTATCGCGCCGCGAAAGGGCCCGTGGAGGACAACGGCGAGGCGCTGCCGCTCGACGTCGCCTTCGTGCTGCGCGAGGGCCGCGACGTGACGCTGATCAGTTGGGGCGCCATGGTGAAGGACACGCTCGCGGCGGCCGAAGAGCTCTCGGCCGAGGGCATCGAGGCCGAGGTGATCGACCTCGCGACGCTCAAGCCCTATGACGAGGAGACCATCCTAGCCTCGGTCGCCAAGACCGGACGCTGCGCCATCATCCACGAGGCCGCGCGCACCGCCGGCTTCGCGGCGGAGCTTGCGGCGCAGATCGCCGAGCGCGGGCTGATGTCGCTGTTCGCTCCGATCGCGCGCGTCACCGGTTACGACACCATCATTCCACTGCCTCGCCTCGAGAACCACTACATCCCGTCGGTCGCTCGCATCACCGAAGCGGCGCGCAAGGTCTGCGCCTTCCACTGAAGGTCCATATGCGCCAGTTCCTGCTTCCCGATCTCGGCGAAGGTCTCGAAGAAGCCGAGATCGTCGCCTGGTTCGTCAACGAGGGCGATCACGTCGTCACCGACCAGCCGGTCCTCTCGGTCGAGACCGACAAGGCCGTGGTCGAGGTGCCCTCGCCGCGCACCGGCACCATCGCCAAGCTGTTCGGCCAGAAGGGCGACCTCATCAAGGTCGGCGCGCCGCTGATCGAGTACAGCGACGGCGCGCAGGAGGATGCCGGCGCCATCGTCGGCGAGATCGGACGCGCGGCGGGCGAGCCGGCCGACGGATCCGCCGCAGCGCCTGCGCGTCCGTCCGGACAAGTCCTGCCCGCGATCCGCGCCCTCGCCCGCAAGCTCGATGTGGATCTCAATCTCGTGCAAGGCACCGGACCGGGCGGTGCGATCACACGCAGCGACGTGGAGCGCGCCGCGGGCAGCTTCACCGAGCTCGAGCCCGCCGAGCCACTCAAGGGCATGCGCCGCGCCATGGCGCAGCGCATGGTGACGGCGCACAGTGAAGTGGTGCCCGCGATGGTCACCGATGAAGCCGACATCGAGGCATGGCCGAAGGGCACCGACACGACCATCCGGCTGGTGCAGGCAATCGCGGCGGCGTGTCAGGCCGAGGGCGCACTCAACGCCTGGTACAATGCGAGCGCGGGCGAGCGGCGCCTGCACCGGCACATCGATCTCGGCATCGCGGTGGACCTCGAAGGCGGCCTGCTCGTGCCGGTGCTGCGCAATATCGGCGCGCGCACACCCGACAATCTCCGCAATGGCCTCGACCGCATGCGCGAGGCCGCCGCCAAGCGGTCCATTCCGCCCGACGAGCTGCGCGGTGCCACCATCACGCTGTCAAACTTCGGCATGATGGGCGGCCGTTTCGCCAATCTCGTCGTGGTGCCGCCACAAGTCGCCATCATCGGCGCCGGCCGCGTGACCCCGCGCGTCGTCGCCCACCAGGGCGCCCCCGCGGTGCGCCGGACGATGCCGCTGTCGCTCACCTTCGACCATCGCGTGGTGACCGGCGGCGAAGCCGCGCGCTTCCTCGCCGCGCTGAAGGGCGCCTTGGAGAAAGCGTGAGTTGACTTCCGCTTGTTGATGAGACTGCCCCACACTCCGCTCGTGCCCGCGAAAGCGGGCATCCAGGGGCAGCGCGTGAGTGCCTAACCTGGGTCCCCGCTTCCGCGGGGACGAACGGAAGTCACGTCACCCCGCCTTGCGTCGCGCGCCGGAGCGCGTCTCGCGCGCCACGTCCTTCGCGGCGGCTTCCTTGCCTTTGCCCTTGCCGGCGATCGGCAGCAGCATTTCGCGCTGGCCCTCGACGCGCTTCTTGCCTTTCTTCGGCGCGAGCTTCGTCTTCGGCTTTTCGACGACCTTCTCGGTTCTACTCCCCTTGGAGTCGCCGCCCTTCGCGGACGCGATGCTGCGGCGGAGCGCATCCATCAGGTTGATCACGTTCGGCGCCGGCGCCTCGCTGCGCTGCTTCGGCACCGGCAGGCCGGCCTGCTTCTCCTGCAGCATCTTCACGACCGCTTCCTCGTAGTGATCGACGAAAGTGGTCGGATCGAACTCGGCGCTCTTGGTCTCGAGGATGTGCTCGGCGAGCTTGAGCATCTCGCCCTTGGTCTTGAGATCCGGGATCTCGTCGAAATATTCGCTCGCCGGCCGCACCTCGTAGGCATAGCGCAGCGTCGTGCCCATGATGCCCTTGTCCCAGGGCTGCAGCATGATCACGCGCTCGCGCTTGGCCAGCACGACGCGGCCCAACGCGACCATCTCCTTGCCGCGCATGGCGTCGCGGATCACCGCGAAGGCTTCCTGCCCGACCTGGTCGGTCGGCGTCATGTAATAGGTGCCGTCGAAGTACCGCTCGTCGATCTGCGCGTGCGGCACGAACTTGTCGATCTCGATCGTGTGGTTGCTCTCGATCGCGATCGCCTCGAGCTCCTCGTCCTCGACCTGGATGAAGGTGCCCTTCGCGTATTCGTAGCCGCGGCCCTTGTCGGCGGCGTCCACCGGTTCGCGCGTGACCTCGTCGACGAGCTGCTGGCGCAGCCGGTTGCCGGTCTGCTTGTTGATCTGGCGGAACGCGACGCGCTCGCCTCCGCTGGTCGCGGTGTGCAGGGCAATCGGACAGGAGACCAGCGAGAGCTTGAGATAGCCCTTCCAATACGGACGCGGCGCCACGGGATACTCCTACGCAGACAGAACTCGGGGAGAGTCGAATCTGAGGAGAGATTCCGTTGAGTCAAGCAGGCGCACCCACGCGACGTCGCGATTCATGTTCTGTTCTCGAAACATCGTGAACCGGCCGCAGCGAACTCAGCGCGCTCCCTCCCCCGCTTGCGGGGGAGGGTTGGGGAGGGGGCGCCGCTTGCTCATGCATTTGTGGCAAGAGCCCCCTCTCTAACTCTCCCCCGCAAGCGGGGGAGAGGACCCACGCCTCACGCTCCACTCAGTTCGAGCCCGCGCCGGTGTTCTTCAAATATTCGGCGTAGCGCTCGTTGTCGCTCTTCATCAGCGCGGCCAGCGCCTCGGGCGAGGTCGGGCGCACCGTGAGGCCTTGCCGGCGCAGCGCCTCGCCCACGTCGGGCAGCGCCAGCACGGCCGTGACGTCCTTGTGCACGCGCGTGATCACCTCTTGCGGTGTGCCCTTCGGTGCCGCGATGCCGAACCAGGTATCGCTCTTGTAGCCCGGCAGTCCCGCCTCGGCGACGGTCGGCACGTCCGGAATGCGCGGATTGCGCTCGGCCGACGAGATCGCGATCACGCGCACCTTGCCGGCGGCGCCGAGCTCCTGCGCGAGCGGCACCGGTCCGAAATACATCGCGATGTCGCCGCGCAGCACTGCGGTGACGGCCTCGTTCGGGCCGCGGAACGGCACGTGCACGATGTTGATCTTGGCGTTCTGCCGCAGCGTCTCGGCCGCCAGATAGGACGAGCTCGCGAGCCCCGCCGAGCCGAAGTTCAGCTTGCCGGGCTCGCGCTTGGCGAGCTCGATCCATTCGGTAAGCGTCTTCGCCGGCGAGTCCGGATGCAGCATCATCACCAGCGGCGCATCGACCACTTGCATCACCGCGGCGAAATCCGCGACCGGATCGAACGCGACGTTCTTGTTGATGATCTTCGAGATCGTGTGGCCGTTGGAGGCGAGCAGCAGCGTGTAGCCGTCCGGCGACGCCTGCGCGACGCTCGCGGTGCCCGCGATGCCGGGCCGGTTTTCCACCAGCACGGTCTGCTTCCACATCGGCTGCAGCTTGTCGGCCAGCAGCCGCGCGATCGCGTCCGAGATGCTGCCCGCCGACTGCGCGGTGACGAAGCGCACGGTCTGTGAAGGCCAAGAGTGCGCACTCGACTGCGCGCTCGCCTGCGGCGCGATAGCGAATGCACCCGCGAGCGCGGCCGCGGTCACGACGGCCTTGATCATCGACATCATTGTTCCTCCGACATGACATGCGGATCTTGCGCCCGCTGTCGTAGCGTTATTGCACCAGATTCAGGCGAGGCTTGAAAGCGCGCTGTCTTCGACCTGGTGAAAGAGGGTGTCGCTCGCCCCGACGGAACATGCTCTAAAGTGCCCGCAACACGAGGGAAGAGATGGCCGCATCCATTCTCGAGCCGCAGCGCACGACGCCGGTGCTGGGCGAGTACGACGTGGTGGTGCTGGGCGGCGGACCGGCCGGGCTCGCCGCCGCCGCGGCTGCGGCGCGCGACGGCGCCAGCACGCTGCTGGTCGAGCGGTATGGCTTTCTCGGCGGCATGGGCACGGCCGCGGGCGTCACCAATTTCTGCGGGCTGCACGGCAATGTGCACGGCGAGTTCCGCCGCGTCGTGCACGGCCTCTCGCGCGAGCTCACCGACCGCATCGCGGCGCTCGGCGCGCTCAACGCGCCGCACATCGTCGGCGGCAAGGTGATGGCGCAGGCTTACGACACCGCCGCGTTCAAATGCGCGGCGGACGATCTGATGGCCGCGCATGGCGTCGCCCTGCTCTATCACGCGCTCGCGGTCGGCTGCGTCATGGACGAGCGACGCATCGCGGCGCTGCTGGTCGAGACCAAGTCGGGCCGCGCCGCACTCAGAGCGCGCGTGTTCATCGACGGCTCCGGCGACGGCGATCTCGCGCTCTGGACCGGCGCGCCCACCGAGAAGGCCGCGCACCTGCTGTATCCGACCTCCATGTTCCGTGTCGGCGGCGTCGATCCGGCGCGCGCGGGCGAGGCCTGGCGCACCATCCCGCAGCTGATGGAGGAGGCCGAGCGCGCCGGCGCCGAATTCCCGCGCAAGGGCGCCATCGTGCGGCCGCAGAAGAACCCGTTCGAGTGGCGGGTGAACGTCACCCAGATCCGCGACGCCGACGGCCATGCGATCGACGGCACCGATGCGCAGGCGCTCAGCGCCGGCGAGACCGAGGGCCGCCGGCAGATGCGCGACTTCCTCGGCTTCCTCAAGAGCCGCGTGCCCGGCTTCGAGAGCGCCTACCTTCTCGACATCCCGCCGCAGATCGGCATCCGCGAGACGCGGCGCGTGATGGGCGATCATGTCCTCACCGAGGAGGACGTGCTCGGCTGCGCCGACTTCGATGATACGATCGGCGTGAACGCCTGGCCGCTCGAAATACATGCGCAGGGCAGCGTCGAGTGGCGCTATCCGCCCGAAGGCTCGCGCGGATTCAATCATCTGCCGCTGCGCATGCTGCGCGCGCGTGGCGTCGACAACCTGCTCGCAGTCGGCCGCTGCGGGTCCATGACCCATCTGGCGCAGGCCGCGGCGCGCGTCTCCGGCGGCTGCTTCGTCATGGGCGAGGCGGCCGGTGCGCTGGCGGCGCTCGCAACGGATGGGAATGTGCGGGCCGTGGAGGCCCGAGTCGTGCAGGCGCGACTTGCCAAGGCGGGTGTTTTTCTGGCAACGCCCGGTGAGGCGCTGCCGGCCGGCGTATAAGAAGGAACACAGGGGGAACCAGATGCTGAACACCATCAAGTGGACCGCGCTCGCGGTCGGGGCGATGCTCGCGACGCCCGCGCTCGCGCAGGACTGGAGCGCGCAGACCGTGCGCATCGTGGTCGGCTTCGGCCCCGGCTCGACGCCCGACCTCGTCGCGCGCACCCTTGCCGAGAATCTGGGCAAGCGCACCGGCAAGACCTTCGTGGTCGAGAACAAGGCCGGCGCCGGCGGCAATCTCGGCGCCGCCGAGGTGGCGCGCGCCGCGCCCGACGGCGCGACGCTCGGCATCACGATCCCGGGCCCGCTGATCGTCAATCCGATGACGTCGCAGCTCCCCTACGATCCGAAGACCGACATCGCGCCGATCTCCATCGTCGGCACGCAGCCGAGCGTGCTGGTGGTGGCGCCCTCGCTCGGCGCGAGCACGCTTCCCGAGCTGATCGCCAAGCTCAAGGAGAACCCCGGCAAGTACAACTATTCCTCCATCGGCGTCGGCTCGATCTCGCATCTCTCGATGGAGATGATCGCGCTCGCGAGCGGCACGCAGATCGTGCACCTGCCCTACAAGAGCTCGCCCGAGGCCGCCACCGCCATCATCCAGGGCGAGGCGCACATGGCCGCGCTCGCGCCGATCAGCGTCGTCGAGCAGGCGCGCGCCGGCAAGCTGCGCATGCTCGCCGTCACCATGGCCAAGCGCTGGTCGCTGCTCCCCGACGTGCCGACCTTCACCGAGGCCGGCCTCCCCGACGTGCAGGCCGAAGCCTGGATGGCGCTGATCGCGCCCGGCAAGACGCCGAAGCCGATCGTCGACAGGATCGGCGCCGAAGTGAAGGCCGCGCTCGCGACGCCCGAGATGCAGGAGCAGATGAAGAAGATGATGTTCGAGCCCGTCGGCAACACGCCCGACGAGTTCGCCCAGGTGTTGCGCGACGAAGAGGCGCGCTGGACCAAGGTCGTCGACAAGGCGGGATTGCGGAAGAAGTAGGCTTACACAGGCGCATCCAACCCAAAGATCTCTCGCGCACTCAGCCCGCTTGTCAGCTTCGTCTCCCACTCGACTTCGAGCGCCATCTTGGCTTCCGCCTCCTTGATGCGCGCGCGCACCAGGGTCGGCGTGAGAGCGACAAGGCCGTCGTCGTCGCCGATGATGAGGTCGCCGGCGGAGACGACGCGGCCGCCGATCACGACGGGGGCGTTGACTGCGCCGCGCGCGGCGGACAGCGGGCCGCGCGGCGTGACCGAGCGGGTGAACACCGAAAAGTCGCGCCAGGTCGCGAGCGTCGCGACGTCGCGGATGGCGCCGTCGCAGACGACGCCGACGGCGCCGCGCCGGCGGATGTGGCCGCTGACGATCTCGCCGATCATCGCGGTCTCGCTGTGGCCCGCGGCCGCGATCACCAGCACGTCGCCGGCGCCGATCATATCCATCGCGTGCAGCACCGCGCCGAAATCCGGCGGCTCGCACAGCGCCGTGACGGCGCGGCCGAACAGCCGCGGCTGCTGCCCGGCCGGCATCAGCGGCCGGATCGCGGGATCGATCTGGCCGCCGGCCTGATCGACCGCGACCGCCACCGGCACGGCGCGCCAGCGATCGATGTCGGACGGCGTGAGATCGGAACTCGGGCGGTGCAACGTGACCGGCATGGCGCATCCCTTTCGCGCACGTGATGGCGTGGTTAACGAAACCCTACGATCGCCTGCGCGGCGCGCCAAGTCTCCGCGCAAAATCAGGGTTCAGCGCCCGCGTGCGGCAGCGCCTCGCTGCAATCGGTTGTCCGCATTTAACCCAATCTACAGCGCGCCCGGTTAGGCTCCCTCGACTCCCCAGCGCATGCTCGCGCCAAAAGCACGATTGATCATGCCGGACATTGCTCCCCGCTCTGCAGACTTGCGTACGCCCCAAGCCCCGATCGGCCGCGTGATCTCGGTCCGCGGCTCGCAGGCGAATCTCGGAATGCCGCTCGGCGGCTCGGGTATCGACCAGCTCCATGTCACGGTCGGCAACTTCGTCACCATCCGCACCGGCCGTGCGCAGCTGATCGGCGTCATCACGGATATCTCGCTGCAGGGCGGCGAGAAGCCAGACACCGCGGTCGCGCGCCTCGACATCGTCGGCGAGATCGAGAACGCCGATCTCTCCACCGCGCGCTTCGGCCGCGGCGTCAAATGCTATCCGGCGATCGGCGATGCCGCGACGCTGGCGGGCGCACGCGAGCTCGCCGTGATCTTCCGGCAGACCGACACGTCCGCGATCCGCATCGGCAAGCTGCAGCAGGACGAGGCGACCGACGCCTATGTCGATTCCCTCGACATGCTGAGCAAGCACTTCGCGGTGCTCGGCACCACCGGCGTCGGCAAGTCGAGCGCGGTCGCGCTGCTGCTGCGCAAGACCCTCGACGTGCACAAGGACCTGCGCATCTTCGTGCTCGACGTGCACAACGAATACGGCCGCTGCTTCGGCGATCGCGCCCAGGTGCTGAGCCCGAAGACGCTCAAGCTGCCGTTCTGGATGTTCAACTTCGAGGAGATCGTCGACATCCTGTTCGGCGGCAAGCCCTCCTCCGACGAGGAGGTCGAGATCCTCGCCGAGCTGATCCCGCAGGCGAAGGCCTCCTATTCGCAGTATCGCGCCGGCGCGCCCAGCGACCGCCCGCAGCTCAAGCGCACCGAGATGCGCGCGACCACCTACAGCGTCGACAACCCGATCCCCTATCGCATCGCCGATCTGCTCAACCTGATCGACGCGCGCATGGGCAAGCTCGAGAACCGCTCGTCGCGGCTGATCCACAACCGCCTGCTCACGCGCATCAAGACCGTGGTCGACGATCCGCGCTACGCCTTCATGTTCGAGAACGCCAATGTGGGCGGCGACACGATGGCCGAGGTGTTCTCGCAGATCTTCCGGCTGCCGACGCGCGGCGTGCCGATGACCGTGATGCAGCTCGCGGGCTTCCCGGCCGAGGTCGTCGACGCGGTGGTATCGATCCTCTGCCGCCTCGCCTTCGACTTCGCGCTCTGGAGTAATGGCGCTTCGCCGCTGCTGTTCATCTGCGAGGAGGCGCATCGCTATGCGGCCGCCGACCGCAATGTCGGCTTCGGCCCGACGCGGCGCGCGATCTCGCGCATCGCCAAGGAAGGCCGCAAATACGGCGTGTTCCTCGGCCTCGTGACGCAGCGCCCGGCCGAGCTCGACCCGACCATCCTCTCGCAGTGCTCCACCCTGTTCGCCATGCGCCTCACCAACGACCGCGACCAGGCGATCCTGCGCTCCGCGATCTCGGACGCGGCCGCCGACCTGCTCGACTTCCTGCCCTCGCTCGGCACCGGCGAGGCGCTCGCCTTCGGCGAAGGCGTCGCGCTGCCGATGCGCCTGCGCTTCGAGCTGCTGCCGGCCGCGCTGCTGCCGCGCAACGAGAGCCTGCGCGAGGACACGCAGCCCGGCGGCGCCATCGACGAAGCCTTCGTCGCCTCCGTGCTCGACCGCTGGCGCGGCATGAGCGCCGGCGCGGCCGAGACGCCGTCGCCGGAGCTTGCGCCGCTCGCCCTCGATCCGGAGCGCTTCCGCTTGCTGAAGAAGCAGCCGAGCGAGTCGTAGCGCATCTGCGTAGGGTGTGCTCGACGCGCCCGGGCGTCGAGATCAGCTCATTGAATCCGATCGCGTCGAGCGCACGCGTGCTGCGGCTCGGAACGCGTGCGCTCGTGCGGATCATGCCATGAGGGACACCGCCAATTCATCGGCCGGACGAGCACACCCTAGGAAGAAAGCGCTTTCATCTCCGCGACGCCCTCGCGTCCGGAGGCATGAGGGAGCGGAGCGCCGAGACGGCGCGGTCCGCTTGCGAGGCGGACCAAGGCCGGGGTGCGAGCCCGACCCGGGGCAATGCTTGCGAGGCGTTGCCCGCGGGGTCCTTTGCGATCAGGTCCCCGCGCGCCTCTCGGCGCTCCACTGCGGTTCCCATATCCCCTGACGCCGGAGCGACGAGGCTGTAACGGCATCGAAGCAGCGCTTCTGTGACGATCCCCTAAG
>JAEYAU010000248.1 GCA_023404705.1 Pseudomonadota bacterium | reverse complement strand
CGTCGACGGTTCAGAACGCGTGCGCACGGGCGGACGAAGCGCGGCGACACCCTTCAGGGTACGGGCCGCCCTTAGCGCACCCTACGCCGTGCGTCTCTCACCGCCCCATGGCCCAGATCGTGATCATGATGATCACGATGGCGACGAACTGCAGCACCACGCGCCAGCGCATCAGCTTTTGCGAAGTATTGGGCGAGCCGCCGCGCAGCATGTTGCCGAGGCCGAGGAACAGCACTACGGCGACGGCGCCGATCGCGATCGGCACGATATAGGTGGAGAGGACAGCGGCCATCGAGCCTCACGGTTCCGCGCCACATCGCGGCGGCAGGTTGCGGGCCGCTCCCTTCCGGAACGGCGTTCCCCGTCATATAGCAAGCGGATGGCGGCACTGCCGCTCCCCTCATGCAAATTTCTCCCGAGAGTTCACTGATGACCGAACGTCCGGATCTCAAGCCCCGCACGCTGGCCGCGCAGGCGCTGGGCTTCATCGAGCCGATCACCATGGGCGTGGCGCCGCCCGTGCATGTCGCCACCACCTTCATCCGCGATCCTGACAATCAGTATCGCACCGGCTTCGCCTATGGCCGGCCCGACAATGCCACGGTGCGCCAGACCGAGGCCGTGATCGCGGCGCTCGAGGGCGCACCCGAGGCGATGCTGTTCGGCTCCGGCATGGCGGCCGCGACCGCCGTGGTGATGGCCTTGCCGCAGGGCGCGCATATCGTGGCGCCGCAGGTGATGTATTGGGGCCTGCGTCACTGGCTGATCGACGATGCGCCGCGCTATGGCTATCGCGTCGATCTGGTCGACATGTCGGATCTGGCGGCGGTGCGCGCAGCGGGGCGTCCGGGCGAGACCAAGCTGGTCTGGATCGAGACGCCCGGCAATCCGCTCTGGACCATCACGGACATCGCGGCCACGGCCGAGATCGCGCATGCGGCCGGCGCGCGCCTCGCGATCGATTCCACGGCGGCGACGCCGATGCTCACGCAGCCGATCGCGCTCGGCGCCGACATCGTGATGCATTCGGCGACCAAGTATCTCAATGGCCATTCCGACGTGCTCGCCGGCGCGCTCGCGACCGCACGGCGCGACGAGCTCTGGGATGCGATCAAGTCCGTGCGCTCGCACCAGGGCGCGATCGTCGGCCCGTTCGAGGCGTGGCTGCTGATGCGCGGCCTGCGCACCCTCGACGTGCGCGTGCGCGCCCAGGTGCAGACCGCCGCTGCCCTCGCGGCGCGCTTCGCCGAGCATCCGCTCATCGCAGAGGTGCTCTATCCGGGGCTGAAGGATCACCCGGGTCACGCGGTGGCGGCGCGGCAGATGACCGGCGGCTTCGGCGGCATGCTGTCGATCCGCGTGAAGGGCGGCGAGCCGGCCGCGATCTCCACGGCCGCCCGCGTCGAATTGTGGAAGCGCGCCACCTCGCTCGGCGGCGTCGAGAGCCTGCTCGAGCATCGCGCCTCCGTGGAAGGGCCGAACACGCCCTGCCCGCCCGACCTGCTGCGCCTCTCGGTCGGGCTGGAGGACGCGGACGATCTGTTTGCGGATCTCGACCGCGCGCTGCGCGGCGCGAATGACTGAGCAGGCGTATCAGCACTCGGCGTCATCCCGGCCGAGCGAAGCGAGAGCCGGGATCCATAACCCCTGTATTTCCGTAACTTGACCACTGGGGCTATGGATCCCGGACAGCCGCTGCGCGGCTTCCGGGATGACGCTGAGGATGTGGCAAAGCAGCGTCACGCCGCCGTCAGGTGCTTCTCGATCTCGTGCACCGGCATCTTGACGTAGTCCTTGTCGAGCTCGCCGCGCAGGGCGTTCTTCAGCGTCGGCGAATAGACCTGGCGCAGCATGCCGAGCGCCTTCGGCGGCGCGACGATCACCATGCATTTGGTCTCACCCGCGCTCACGGCCGCGTCGAGCCGGCCCGCGAGATCGGTGAGAAAGGCGCGCTCGGATTCGGTCTGCCAGTCGGTCTGCTCGACGGCGCTGCGGCCGTTGCCGACCGAGGAATGTGACCGCCCGGGCCTGTCAGAACCCAGTTCGCGCGTGCGCGACTTGTCGTGCTCGTAGACCTCCCGCGTCTTCAGGTTCGGGAACACCTGATCGCCGACATTCTCCAGCACCAGCGCCTTCGCGCCGTCGCAGACCACGATCCACTCGCCCGGCTCGATCTTCATGCCCATGATTTTCTCCTGAACGTCGACCCAACCCTTGCGCGCGCCCCGCGCGGGTTCCTTGTTCTAGGTCAAACGTTCATGGAGCCAATCGGTTGCTTCGGGACGCGCGCGGCCCGTTACCGCCTCAGTTGGACCCGTCGAGCAACCGGCGCGCGATCACTTGCGCCTGGATCTCGGCGGCGCCTTCGAAGATGTTGAGGATGCGCGCATCGCACAGCACGCGCGACACCGGATATTCCAGCGCGAAGCCGTTGCCGCCGTGGATCTGCACGGCGTTGTCGGCCGCCGACCAGGCGACCCGCGCGGCGAGCAGCTTCGCCATCCCGGCCTCGAGGTCGCAGCGCCGGCCCGAATCCTTCTCGCGTGCCGCAAAGTAAGTGATCTGCCGCGCGATCATGACCTCGACCGCCATCATGACGATCTTGTCGGACACACGCGGGAACTGGATCAGCGGCCCGCCGAACTGGACGCGTTCCTCGGCATAGCGCATCGCGAGATCCATCGCCGACTGCGCGACGCCGATCGCGCGCGCGGCCGTCTGGATGCGCGCCGACTCGAAGGTCTGCATCAGCTGCTTGAAGCCCTGGCCCTCGATGCCGCCGAGGAGGCCCTCGGCCTTCACCTCGAAGCCGTCGAAGCCGATCTCGTATTCCTTCATGCCGCGATAGCCGAGCACCTCGATCTCGCTGCCGCTCATGCCGGGCGCCGGGAACGGATCCTTGTCGGTGCCGCGCGGCTTCTCGGCGAGCAGCATCGAGAGCCCGCGATAGCCGGGCTCCTTCGGATCCGTGCGCACCAGCAGCGTCATCAGGTCGGCGCGCACCGGATGCGTGATCCAGGTCTTGTTGCCGTGGACCCGATAGACGTCGCCATGCCGCGTCGCGCGCGTCTTCAGCGAGGCGAGGTCCGAGCCGGTGTTCGGCTCGGTGAACACCGCGGTCGGCAGCACCTCGCCGGAGGCGATTCTCGGCAGCCAGTGCCGCTTCTGCTCCTCGGTGCCGCCGCCGAGGATCAGCTCCGCCGCGATCTCCGAGCGCGTGCCGAGCGAGCCGACGCCGATATAGCCGCGCGAGAGCTCCTCCGAGACCACGCACATGGACTCCTTGCCGAGGCCCATGCCGCCGAACTCTTCCGGGATCGTGAGCCCGAAAACGCCGAGCTCGGCCATGTGCTGGATGATCTCGAGCGGGATGTAACGGTTGCCGAGATGCCACTCGTGCGCATGCGGCGTCACTTCGCTCTCGGCGAACTTGCGCATCTCTTCGCGCATCGCCTCGAAGGTCTCGTCGAGCCCGCAGTCGCCGACCGTGCCGCCATGATGCTTGCGCATCAGCTCGATCAAGCGTGCGCGGTTCTCGGCCGTGTTGCCGGTCGCAATCAGGTCCTCGACCGCCGGCGTCACGCGCCCCGCGATCTCCTCGAGGCCGAGGCCGAAATCGCCCGGCCGCACGATCTCGCCCTGGCTGATCGGGATGCCGCCCAGCATCTGCGCCAGATACTCCCCGAGCCCAATGCGCACGATCAGCTTCTCGATCGCGCCGAGCTTGCCGGCCTCCTGCAGGCGCGCCGCGTAAGACGCGAGCTGGCGGACGGCCTCCACATAGGTCGCGAACCAGGCGAGCCCGTGCGTCGCACGCTGCTCGCGGTCGAGGAGGGCCGCCGAGATGCGGCCTTCCAGCACAACGCGCTTGCGCACGGCCCGGGTCGCATCGTCGAGCAGCGCCTCGGCGGCAGCCGCCGCCTCCCGCGCCTTCAGGGTGAGCTCGGGCTCGACATGGGCCTCGGCGGCAAGCGGCATCTTGGCTCTCCGGGTGGGCACGCTGCAGTGCACAAGAATGAATGGCGTGGATTCTACGCTTCGTCAAAGGGCTTGCCGCACACCGAAGTCAATTTCCATGGCGCGGGTGCACAATTGCCCCCTTTCTTAACCTATCGGGCGTTGCATGGCTCCCTGCGCCCCCCAAGCCAGGTTCCGATTCCATGCGCCTCCTTCCGGTCCGCCCGCGCCTTCCCAAGGTCTTCTCGCGCCTGAAGATCTCGCTCTCCGTGCGCGCCCGCATCGCGGCGCTGGCGCTGATCCCTGTGGTTGCGCTGCTCGCGAACGGTGCCAGCTATCTGGCGGGCGAGCAGCAGGTCGAGGCGGCCTTCGGCAGCGTGAAGCGCTCCGGCGCGCTCACGGATGCGAGCCGCGAGTTCAAGGGCGCGCTCGGCGCCATCCGCTATGCCGCGAAGGACATGGCGGCGCAGCCTGGCCCGGCCGCCGTGAAGTTCTTCAACGACAATCTGCAGGTCGCGCTCAAGAGTCTCGACCAGATCCAGAAGCTCGCCGGCGCCGAGGGCGCGCGGCTGATCCCCCATCTGCGCAGCACCATCTCGAGCCTGAAGCAGAACTTCGACGATCTGATCAAGTCGCAGAAGGACATGGGCGCGGACGAGAAGGACGGCCTGCTCGGCCAGCTCCATTCGGCCGCCGCCAATGTCGAGAACGCGATCCAGGATCTCAGCTGGATGGAGGAGAAGGAGTCGCAGAAGCTCCTGATCTCGCTGCAGTCCATGCGCCGCCACGAGGCCGAGTACAAGCTTCGCCACGAGAACGCGGCGCGCAAGACCTTCCTCGCCGAGCTCGACGCGTTCAAGAAGATCTTCGACAAGGTGATCGCGGCCGACGTCATGAAGGCATCGCTCACCGACGCCGTGAAGATGTATGCGGACACGTTCAATCGTTATGTCTCGCAGACCAACGACATCGACAGCCAGCTCACGCTGATCGATCACGACACCAAGGAGATGACGCCGCTCGCCGACAAGATCATCGATGCCGCGAAGCGCACCGAGAGCGAGGCGACCAGCGCGCTCGCGGCCTCGCAGGCGCAGACCCGCCTCTCGCTCGGCGGCATCGGCATCGTGGTCGTGATGATCGGCCTGATCCTGAGCTGGCTGATCGGCCGCAGCATCACGCGTCCGCTCAAAGGGCTCTCGGCCGCCATGCAGCGCCTCGCCGAAGGCGACACCGCGACCGAGATCCCGGCCACCGAGAAGAAGGACGAGATCGGCGGCATGGCGCGCACCGTCATCGTGTTCCGCGACAATGCGCTCGAGCGCGAGCGCCTCGCCGCCAGCCAGAACGACACCAGCCGCGAGCGCGAGCGCCGCGCCGAGGTGATCGCCAAGACGATCTCGGCCTTCGAGATGACGGTCGAGCAGGCGCTCGACCAGGTGCGCGGCGCCGCCCAGCGCCTCGAGAGCGCGGCGAGCGCCGTCAACGGCGCGGCCGATGCCGTGTCGGCGGAAGCCGGCTCCGCCGAGCAGCGCGTCGGCGTTGCCTCCGAGAACGTCACCTCGGCCGCGAGCTCGGCCGAGGAGCTCGCCGCCACCATCAAGGAGATCGCGACCCAGGCCGACACCTCGACCGAGGTCGCCACCCGCGCCGTCCAGGAGGCGCAGCGCACCGTCAAGACCATGTCCGAGCTCGGCAGCGCGGCCTCGCGCATCGGCGAGGTGATCGGCCTCATCCAGGCGATTGCGGGCCAGACCAACCTGCTCGCCCTCAACGCCACCATCGAGGCCGCCCGCGCGGGCGAGGCCGGCCGCGGCTTCGCGGTGGTCGCCTCGGAGGTGAAGAACCTCGCGGGCCAGACCGCCAAGGCAACCGAGGAGGTCGCGGCGCAAATCGGCTCCATCCAGGCCGCCGCCGGCGATGCCGCCGAGGCGATCGAGCAGGTCAACGCCATCATCACCGAAATGTCCGGGATCGCCGCCAGCGTCGCGGCCGCCATCGAGGAGCAGACCGCCGCCGTCGGCAGCATCGCGGCGGGCGTCAACCGCGCCTCCTCGGAGGCCCGCGCGGGCGCCGAGGCCATGGCGCGCGTCGCCGGCGCCTCCACAGACGCACGCGCCACCGCCGACGACGTCAAGGCGCTGGCGAGCCAGCTCTCGAACGAGGCCGAGAGCCTCGATACCGAGGTGCGCCGCTTCCTCGCCGAGGTCCGCGCCGCCTGATCGGCCCGTACGCGGCCCTGAGGGAACCTGAGAAATCCGGCTACCCTACTACCAACATTATCCGCACCTTAAGAATTCGCGTGCATTTTGATCCTAGGGATCTTGCGCGCCCGCCGGCGCGCCTTGCCACGGGTCAGCCCATGTCTCTGCGCCGTCTCTTCTCTCCCTTCGCCCGCGTGTTCGGCTTCCTGGGATTCTTCCGCCGCTTCGTGCCGCAGCTCTCGGTGCGCGGACGCGTGATCGCGCTGGCGGTGGTGCCGCTGATTGGCTTCGGCGCCATCGGCGCCGCCTACATGTCGGGCGAGCAGGCCGTGCAGACCGCCTTCGGCGAGACCAAGGCCGGCCTCGATCTCAGCAACATCTCGGCCGCGCTCAAATCGGCGGTCGTCACCATGCGCGAGTCCGCCAAGGACTTCGTGATGTCGCCCGGCTCGACCGCGCAGATGCAATTCGAGAACGCGCACAAGGCCGCGCTCGAGCGCGCCAAGGAGCTTGCCGAGCGCGACAAGTCGGCCGCCGCCAAGGAGCGGCTCGACCGCATCAACCAGGATCTCGCCAACGTCAAGGAGCTGTTCGGGCGTCTCGCGACGGCCCAGGAGGCGACCGGCGTCAACATCGTCAGCGGCGCGCGCGGCGATCTCTACAATGCGGGCCGCGAATTCGACAAGGCGCTCGAGGACGCGAGCGGCATGCTCACGGGCGAGCAGTTCGCCGGCCTGCGCAGCGCCGTGCTCAGCATGAAGGTGCACGAGAAGGAGCTGATGCTGGCGCGCACGCGCGAGTCGCTCTCGAAGCTGCAGGAGGAGCAGAAGCGCTTCGTCGAGCAGGTGCAGACCATGTTCCTGCCCGACGACGACAAGAAGAAGCTGGTCAAGATCTCCGAGGTCTATTCGGTGGCCGCCAAGAAGTACGGCGACTCGGCCGCCCCGCTGCAGCTCTTCCTCAACATGATCACCAACTCGCTCGGCGAACTCGGGCCGGTCACCGATGACATCGTCACGGCGGCGGCCCAGCGCCACGCGGAGGCGACCGCCTCCTTCGAGGTTTCGCAGGCGCAGACCAAGGGCTTCATCATCGCGGTCGGCGCCATGGCGGTGCTGCTCGGCATCGCGCTCGCGCTGATGATCGGCCGCAGCATCACGGGGCCGCTCAAGGGCCTCTCGAGCGCCATGGAGCGCCTCGCCGCCGGCGACACCAGTGTCGAGATCCCGGCCACCGAAGCGAAGGACGAGATCGGCGGCATGGCGCGCACCGTCATCGTGTTCCGCGACAACGCCGTGGAGCGCGAGCAGCTCGCCGTCACCCAGGAGAAGGGCACGCGCGAGCGCGAGAAGCGCGCCGAGGTGATCGCCAAGACCATCGCGTCCTTCGAGCAGAGCGTGAGCCAGACGCTGACCCAGGTGCGCGGCGCCGCCGAGCGCCTGGAGACCGCGGCCGGCGCGCTCAACAGCGCGGCCGATGCGGTCTCCTCGGAAGCCAAGTCCGCCGAGGAGCGCGTCGGCGCCGCCTCGAGCAACGTCACCTCGGCCGCGAGCTCGGCCGAGGAGCTCGCTGCCTCGATCGGCGAGATCGCGGGCCAGGCCGCGACCTCGACGCAGGTCGCGGGCCGCGCCGTCCAGGAAGCGCAGCGCACCGTCAGCACCATGTCGGAGCTCGGCAATGCGGCCTCGCGCATCGGCGAGGTGATCGGTCTCATTCAGGCGATCGCGGGCCAGACCAATTTGCTCGCGCTCAACGCCACCATCGAAGCCGCGCGTGCGGGCGAAGCCGGCCGCGGCTTCGCGGTCGTCGCCTCGGAAGTGAAGAACCTCGCGGGCCAGACCGCCAAGGCGACCGAGGAGGTCGCGGCCCAGATCGGCGCGATCCAGTCGGCGGCCGGCGATGCGGCCGACGCCATCGAGCAGGTCAATTCGATCATCGAGGAGATGTCGAAGATCGCGGCGAGCGTCGCGGCGGCGGTCGAGCAGCAGAACGCCGCGGTCTCGGCCATCGCCGAGGGCGTCAACCGCGCCTCGAGCGAAGCTCGCACCGGCGCCGAAGCCATGACCCGCGTCGCCGGCGCCTCCACGGACGCCCGCACCACCGCGGACGACGTCAAGGCCCTCTCGGGCGCGCTCTCGGCCGAGGCCGAGAACCTCGACGGCGAGGTCCGCCGCTTCCTCGCCGAAGTGCGCGCGGCGTAAGCGCGGAACTCCACGCGAGAGGATCACTCTCCGCTCGTCCCCGCGAAAGCGGGGACCCAGCACGGCAGTCGCCGTGGCCCTGGATGCCCGCTTGCGCGGGCACGAACGGAGTGTGGATCAAAACCTCCGAGCAGCATGCGAGCGGCCGCACCCGCCACCCTTGCAATGCCGCCTCTGGCCACCCAGAATCCCTGAACGACGTCCTCTCTGCCGCGGAAGCATCAGCCCGTGAAGTTCCTGCGACGATGTCTCTACATCGCCTATGATGCATTCCTGCGCTTCAACGCGGACGACGGCTGGGCGATCGCGAGCCATCTCGCACTCTCGGCGCTGATGTCGCTTTTCCCGTTTCTGCTGGTGCTGACCGCGATCGCCGGCATTCTCGGATCGGGCAATCTTGCCGACGAAGCCGCCAATATCATCCTGGAGACCTGGCCCGAGGAGGTGGCGGCCGCGCTCACCCTCGAGGTCAGGGGCGTGCTGGCGAGCGCCCACAGCGGCACGCTCACGGTCGGCATCGTCCTGGCGGTCTACTTCGCGTCCAGCGGCGTCGAAGGGCTGCGCATCGCGCTCAACCGCGCCTATGCGGTCACCGAGCAACGGCCGTGGTGGCTGCTGCGCCTCGAATCCATCGGCTATGTGCTGATCGGCGCGGCAGCGCTGCTCTCGCTCTCCTTCCTGGTCCTGCTGGCGCCGCTGATCTGGCGCACAGCCGTCAGGTACGCGCCGGCGATCGACCGCTTCAGCGATATCATCACCTTCCTGCGCTTCGGGATCGCCTCGACGCTGCTGATCGTCGCCCTGGTGATCGCCCATATGTGGCTGCCGGCAGGTCGCCGCCGCCTGATCAAGGTCGCGCCCGGCATCATTGTCACGCTGCTGATGTGGCTCGCCGGCGGCGTGACCTTCGGCGCCTATCTGGCGGAGTTCGCCTTCACGTATGCGCGCTATTACGCGGGCCTCGCCTCCGTGATGATCGTGCTGGTGTTCCTCTATCTCACGGCCGCGATCTTCATCTATGGCGGCGAGCTCAACGCCGCGATGGCCGACGCCGAGGCCGCGCCCGGATCGAAGGCGCCGCCCGACGCCGTGTAATCCTGGAGCATTTTCCGCCGAAGTGGACACCGGCTCGGCGATAGAAAATGCGACCAGCCAATAATCTATTCGCGCGGCCGCGGATCGCGCGCCTTGTAGCGCGGCAGCGTCCAGCCCCAGTGCAGCGCGGCGCCACGCAGTGCCAGCGCGGCCGCGAAGCTCACCGCCACGGCGACGTCCCGCGGCAGACCGAGCCCGATCAGCGCGACGAACACGGTCGCGCCGAGCAGCGCCGCCGTGACGTAGATCTCGCGGCTGAGCACGACCGGGCTCTCGGCGCCGAGCACGTCGCGCAGGATGCCGCCGAAAGTGCCCGTGATCACGCCCATGGCGACCGCCACCACCGGCCCCGTGCCGGCGAGCAACGCCTTCTCGGCGCCGATCGCGGCGAACAGCGCGAGCCCCAGCGCGTCGCACCAGAGCAGCACGCGGAAGCGCGACTGCGGCAGATGGGCGAGGAAGAACACCGCGGCCGAGACCAGCACGCAGACCACCAGATAGCTCGGCGACTGCACCCAGAACACCGGCAGCTGCAGCAGCAAGTCGCGCAGCGTGCCGCCGCCGATGCCCGTGACGGTGCCGAGCAGCACGAAGCCGAAGATGTCCATGCGCTTGCGCGACGCCTCGAGCGCGCCCGAGATCACGAAGGCGATAATCCCCAGCCATTCGACGATGGTGGTCGCGGTCTCGAACGGCATAGCGTCAGCCTACGGACATGCCCGCCTTTGCCCGGCTGATCCCGAGCGCGAGGATGCGATTGAGCAGCGCCGGATAATCGAGGCCGTCATGCTTTGCCGCCGTCGCGAACTCCTGGCTCCGGGCGATTTCGGGATTCGGATTCGCCTCGATGAAGTAGGGCGTGCCGTCGGCCGCGAGACGGAAGTCGATGCGCGCGTAGCCGTCGAGCCCCAGCGCCCGGTAGATGCGCTTCGCCTCGCGCTGAATGCGAGCCTTCTGCTCCGCGGTCAGGTTCTTGGCGGGCCCGTCCACGATCCCGACGCGCTCCTGATAATCCGGATCGTGCTTGACCTTCTCGGTCGCGATCAGCCGTGAGCCCTGGTCCACCATGGTGCCGAACTTCAATTCCCACACCGGCAGCACGCGCAGCCGGTTGTTGCCGAGCACGCCCACATAGAGCTCGCGCCCCTCGATATATTGCTCCGCGATGGCCGCCGTGCCGACGCGCTCGTGGATGAACGCGACACGCTCGACGAGCTTCTCGTCCGTGTCGACGACCGAGGCCTGCGAGATGCCCACGGACCCGTCCTCGTTCAGGCTCTTGACGATCAGCGGCAGCGCCAGACGCGCCGGCCTCTTGACCTTGCGGCCCATCGGGAACACCGCGAAGGCCGGCACCGCGACGCGGCGATGATGCACCAGCGTTTTCGACAGGTCCTTGCCGCGCGCCAGGATCAGGCCGCGCGGGCCGCAGCCCGTATACGGGATCTTGGACAGCTCCAGATAGCTGGCGACATGCTGGTCGTAGGCGGGCTCGTAGTGGAACTGCTCGAGCAGCGTGAAGACCACATGCGGCTTGAACTCGTCGATCGCGTCGCGGATCGGCTTGATCTCCTCCTGCACGCCGAGCGGGCGCACCTCGTGGCCGGCCGCGCGCAAGGTGCTGACGACGTCGTATTCGGTCTTCCACTCGTTGATTTGCCGCGCGGTGTAGCCGTCGGTCGAATCCGGCGGCACCAGGTCCGGACGCATGAGCACGAGGACACGCAGCTTTCTCATAGCGCGATCCATTTGCGGCGCGAGGGACCGAACAGGGCGTGCATGGTCTTGGCGGTCAGCAGCACCGTGAAGTTGGTCACCAGCTCGCGCTCGGAGCCGACCGCGCGCAGATTATGCTCGCGGCAGCGCGCGATCATGTCGTCGAGCACGGCGTCAAGCGTGAGCTGGTTCTCGCCGGTCCAGCGCGACACCAGCTGCCGGATCTCGGCGCGGTGGCGGCGGATGAAGGCCGAGGCCGGCTGCGAGCGGCGACGCCCTGGATCGGCCGAGAACAGCCGGTAGAGGTCGCGGTCGTAGGTCTTCGGCGGCTTGAAGGCGTAGAACTCCTTCTTCTTCCGGTAATGTTCGCCCAGCGTTTCGCTGAGCTCGTTGAGCGGATCGACGCGCTCGCGCGTCGTGATCAGCGGCTTCTTGCCCGCGATCTCGCCCATCAGCTCGTCGACATATTCGAGCTTCTTCAGCGCCGGCCAGCCCGCATAGCGCGTGCGCCAGTTCGAGCGCGGCCGCAGCCACACCGCGAAGGTCTCGGCGAAATCCTCGTCCGGATGGCTCTGCGCGTACCAGAGCCGCAGATGCTGGACGTAGCGCCGGCTCGCCGGATTGGGCCGATAGTAGCGCGGATAGCGCCGCGAGGAGGGACCGAACAGCTGCTGCCAGCGGCGGCGGCGCTGCAGCTGGTAGGCGTGCTGCACCGTATGCCCGGCCTCATGGCGCAGAATGGCCATGCACTCGGACCAGCTGCCGCCCTCGACGTCGAGCATCATCTTTTTCTCGAGCTTCATCAGGCGGGGATGGGTGAGATAGAACGGGATGGCGATGCCGGGCGTATTGGCCGGGCTGAACCACTCGCTCGAGATCCAGGCGTGGGGCCGCAGCCGGATGCCCCGCTCTTCGAGCTCTGCATGCAGCGCTCCGAGACAATCCTCGAGCCAGGTGTTTTCGTACGTGACCCTCAGGCTGCTGAGGCGGCGCTTGAGGAGCTGCTCGTCCGACAGCTTTTCCCAAGCATATTTCCGTCGTGCCATAGGGCCTCGAAAGTCATAGCGACTCGTTACTTAATGGTGTCATGGGATTCCGCCGGCAACAACTGGCGCGTCCGCGGGGCGCGCTCCGTAGGGTGTGCTCGGCGGCCGGAGAGCTGCGGCTAAGCGCACAGCCGCCGATCCGCCGAGCGCACGCGTGCGCTCAGCGCGATCGGACTCATTGCCCAACAGGAAACTCCTCGGCGCGCTGAGCGCACCCCACGAGGCGACCGGCTTCACCCCTGCCCCGTGACCTCGAGCACGTCGTCGAGGGAGCGCAGGCCGGTGCGCGGGGCGTTGACCAGCACCGCCATGTTGCCGGGGGCGTGCAGGTTCTTCCACATCTTCTGATGCGCCTCCGGGATCTTCTCCCAGGGCAGCACCTCGCTCATGCAGGGATCGATGCGGCGGTCGAGCACGAACTGGTTGGCGGCGCTCGCCTGCTTCAGGTGCGCGAAATGCGAGCCCTGGATGCGCTTCTGGCGCATCCACACATAGCGCGCATCGAAGGTGATATTGTAGCCCGTGGTGCCGGCGCAGAACACGACCATGCCGCCGCGCTTCACCACCAGGCACGAGACCGGGAAGGTCTGCTCGCCCGGATGCTCGAACACGATGTCGACGTCGCGCTTGCCCGTGATGTCCCAGATTGCCTTGCCGAACTTGCGCGCCTCCTTGGTCCACTCCGCATATTCGGGCGTGTTCACGGTGGGCATCTGGCCCCAGCACTTGAAGTCCTTGCGATTGATCGCGCCCTTGGCGCCGAGCTGCATCACGTAGTCGCGCTTGCTCTCGTCCGAGATGACGCCGATCGCGTTCGCGCCCGAGGCCGCGCAGAGCTGCACGCCGAACACGCCGAGGCCGCCCGAGGCGCCCCACACCAGCACGTTGTCGCCGGGTTTCAGCGTATGCGGCGCATGCCCGAACAGCATGCGATAGGCGGTCGCGAGCGTGAGCGTGTAGCAGGCCGCCTCTTCCCAGGTGAGGTGCGCCGGCTTCGGCATCAGCTGGCGCGACTGGATGCGGCAGAACTGCGCGAAGGATCCGTCCGGCGTCTCGTAGCCCCAGATGCGCTGCGAGGTCGAGAACATCGGGTCGCCGCCGTTGCACTCCTCGTCGTCGCCGTCGTCCTGATTGCAGTGGACGATGACCTCGTCGCCGACCTTCCAGCGCTTCACCTTCGCGCCGACCGCCCAGACGATGCCGGACGCGTCCGAGCCCGCGATGTGATAGGCGTTCTTGTGCACGTCGATGGGCGAGATCGGCTGGCCGAGCCCAGCCCAGATGCCGTTGTAATTGACGCCGCCCGCCATCACGAAGACGAGCACCTCGTCGTCGCCGATCGCCCAGGTCGGCACCACCTCGATCTGCATCGAGGATTCGGGCGGCCCGTGGCGCTCCTTGCGGATCGCCCAGGCATACATCTTCTCGGGGACATGCCCGAGCGGCGGAATCTCGCCGAGCTCGTAAAGATTCTTCGGACCCGGCGACTTCAGTTTGGCAACGGCCGACATTCCACCCTCCCCGGCGGCTCCCGCCGCTTTCCGTAAAGTCTGCCCCACCCGATATTGCAGCGCAATATGAACTCTCGTCGGGGCCTGGCGTTCCCGGGCATCGCACGCCGCCCGGCCGCGAGGGTCAGAACGCTGACACCCGAACATGGTTGCGGTACGATCATGCGGGCTGCGTCGCAGCAGCACATTGGGGAGGAGCACATGCCGGGACTCGGAGTCGAAAGTGTCATCGCCCTATTGATCGTCGGTGCCATCGCGGGCTGGCTCGCGGGCAAGATCGTGCAGGGCTACGGATTCGGACTGCTCGGCAACATCGTGGTCGGCATCATCGGCGCGCTCATCGGCGTCTTCCTGCTCACGCGCCTCGGCATCCTCATCGGCCCCGGCTTCATCGCCGCGATCATCAACGCGACGATCGGCGCCGTGATCCTGCTCGTCGTGATCGGCCTGTTCAAACGCTAGCGGCATCTCAGGTCAGCCTGGATTGACCTCCGTTCGTCCCCGCGAAAGCGGGGACCCAGGGCGGCGCACAAGAGCTTGTTGCCCTGGACGCCCGCTTTCGCGGGCGCGAACGGAGTGTGGTTCGATCGCGTCGAGCAATCAGCTCGCGAACCTGTAGGCCCTCACCGAGTTGGGGCTTGACCCCCATCAAGGGTGCCCCGCCGCGCCACGTCCAAATTCATGTTGCGCTGCGGCATCCTCGGCGCTCATATGGGGCCGCAACGAGGACGAGAGATGGCCGGCCGCGACAAGCCCTGGATTTTTCGCACCTATGCGGGGCATTCGACCGCCGCGGAGTCGAACGCGCTCTATCGGCGCAACCTCGCCAAGGGGCAGACCGGCCTCTCGGTCGCCTTCGACCTGCCCACCCAGACCGGCTACGACAGCGACCATCCGCTGGCGCGCGGCGAGGTCGGCAAGGTCGGCGTGCCGATCTCGCATATCGGCGACATGCGCGCGCTGTTCGAGGGCATTCCCCTCGGCGGCATGAACACCTCGATGACCATCAACGCGACCGCCGCCTGGCTGCTCGCGCTCTATGTCGCGGTCGCCGACGAGCAGGACGCGCCGCGCTCGCAGCTCCAGGGCACGACCCAGAACGACATCATCAAGGAATATCTCTCGCGCGGCACCTACGTATTTCCGCCCGCGCCCTCCATGCGGCTCACCAAGGACGTGATCCTGTTCACGTGCCGCGAGATGCCGAAATGGAATCCGATGAATGTCTGCTCCTATCACCTGCAGGAAGCCGGCGCGACGCCTGTGCAGGAGCTCGCCTTCGCGCTCGCCACCGCCATCGCGGTGCTCGATACCGTGAAGGCGTCCGGCGAGGTCGAGGATTTCGGCGAGGTGGTCGGGCGGATCTCGTTCTTCGTCAATGCGGGCCTGCGCTTCGTCACCGAGCTCTGCAAGATGCGCGCGTTCGCGGAGCTGTGGGACGAGATCACGGCCGAGCGCTACGGCGTCACCGACGCCAAGCAGCGCCTGTTCCGCTACGGCGTGCAGGTGAACTCGCTCGGCCTGACCGAGCCGCAGCCCGAGAACAACGTCTACCGCATCCTGATCGAGATGCTCGCGGTCACGCTCTCCAAGCGAGCGCGAGCGCGCGCCGTGCAGCTGCCGGCCTGGAACGAGGCGCTCGGCCTGCCGCGGCCGTGGGACCAGCAGTGGTCGCTGCGCATGCAGCAGATCCTCGCCTACGAGACCGACCTCTTAGAGTTCGGCGACATCTTCGACGGCTCGACCGAGATCGAGGCCAAGGTGGCCGAGCTCAAGCGCGAGGCGAAGGAAGAGCTTGCCCGCATCGACGAGATGGGCGGCGCGGTCGCGGCCATCGACACCAGCTACATGAAGAGCCGGCTGGTCGAGTCCAACACGCGCCGGCTGGAGGCGATCGAGCGCGGCGAGCACACCGTGGTCGGCGTCAACCGCTTCACCGAGACCGAGCTCTCGCCGCTCGCGACGGCTGAGAACGCCATCCTCACGGTGCCCGAGGACGTCGAGGCCGGACAGATCGAGCGGCTCAAGGCGTGGCGTGCCGCGCGCGATCAAAAAGCCGTCGCGGCCGCGCTGCGCGAGCTCAAGCTCGCCGCCAGCGAAGGCCGCAACATCATGCCGGCCTCGATCACGGCCGCGAAGGCGGGCGTCACCACCGGCGAATGGGGCGCCGTGCTGCGCGAGGCCTTCGGCGAATACCGCGCGCCGACCGGGGTCGGCCGCGCGGCGCGCAACGACAGTACCGGCCTCGACGACGTGCGCGCCGATGTGGAGCGCGTCTCCAAGCGGCTCGGCCGCCGCATCAAGTTCCTGGTCGGCAAGCCCGGCCTCGACGGCCACTCCAACGGCGCCGAGCAGATCGCGGTACGCGCCCGCGACGCCGGCATGGAAGTCGTCTACGAGGGCATCCGCCTCACGCCAGCCGAGATCGTCAACGCGGCGCTCGAGGAAGGCGTGCACGTGGTCGGCCTCTCGATCCTCTCGGGCTCGCATGTGCCGCTCGTGAAGGACGTGGTCGCGCGCATGCGCGAGGCCGGCCTCGACGACGTCCCCGTGATCGTCGGCGGCATCATCCCGCCCGAGGACGCCCGCACGCTGCGCGCCGCCGGCGTCGCCGCCGTCTACACGCCGAAGGATTTCGAGCTCAACCGCATCATGGCCGACATCGTCCGCATCGTGGACCCGGAGACGCAGGCCGCGTAGCCTCGGTTCAACCCGCACACTCCGCCGTCATCCCGGCCAAGCGAGCAAAGCGAGCGCGAGCCGGGATCCATATCCCCAGTAGTCGCGATGCGGACAGACCGGGGTTATGGATCCCGGACAGCCGCTGCGCGGCTTCCGGGATGACGCCCAGCATGCCGGGAAGCTCACCCCGCCTCATTCTCCCTGCACATCGCGGCCGCGCGGATCGCGGACGGCGTCGCGCCGAAGGTGCGGCGCATGCTGCGGTTGAAGTGCGAGAGCTCCGAGAAGCCGGCCTCCTTCGCGATCTCGCCGATCTTGAGCCGCGCGAGCGCGGGTCAGCGGAAGAGCCGGGATCCTGAACCAGACGCCGGACAATCTTCGCCGGTCGGCCTACGGCTCGAACGGAAACACGCGTTTCCAGTCGCGTTTCATGTCGACGATGGTCCAGCCTTTCTCGGTGCCCTCGTCGAGCGCCTTGTCGAGCTTGCCGATGTGCGAGGCCCGGTCGTAGGCGTATTCGCGCTCCGGATCGGTGTGGTGCACGATCCCGACGAAGCGCGCACCCGAGCCGGACACAGTCCATTGCAGCATCTGGTGATCGCCGTCCGAGTTGCCGAAAGCGAGAATCGGGCGGCGGCCGATAAAGCGGTTGATCCCGGATGGCTTGCCGGGCCCGTCGTCGATGAATTCGACCTTGGGCGTTTTCATCAGCGCGGGCTTGCCATCCGCACCGGATTTGAATTCGGTGACGCCGGAGGAGCCGACCACCTGTTCGGGCGGAATCCCATAGACCGCCTGAGCCCAGACGCGCATGAATTCGACACCGCCGCCCGAGACGATGAATGTCTTGAAGCCGTTCGCGCGCAGATAGGCGAGCAGCTCGATCATCGGCTGATAGACCAGCTCGTTATAGGGGCGGTTGAAGCGCGGATGCTTCGCCGTGGCGAGCCAGTCCGCAACGCTCTTGGCGAACTCATCCGTCGTCATTCCGCTGTGAGCGACGGTCACAAGTGCGACGATGCCCTTCTGCCCCTGCGCCGCGAGCGCGCGGTCGTCTCCTGCGAGGAGGGACTTGAACGGCTCTTGCTGCTCCCACTCCGGGTTCTTGGGGGCCATCGCCTTCACTCGATCGACCGCGAACTGGAGCTGGAAATAGATCGGCTGCTCTGCCCACAGTGTGCCGTCATTGTCGAACGTCGCGATGCGTTGCTCCACCGGCACGAAGTCGGAGGAGCCTTGCGCGGTCACGCGCGCGACGAAGTCGGTGATGGATGTCTTGGCCGCACCCTCGTTCCAGGAGGGCAGAGGGTCGGTCTGCGCCCGTGACGGCCAGACACTCGCGAGCACAAGGAGACCCGCAATGGCTCCGGAGACGATCGATCTCGGGATCCTGCTCACAACGCGACTCTTCATTGTCACACCCCATTGGACGTGTCCCGGATCGTGCAGCCGCCGGCCGGCACGCATGGAGACGTCAGCCGGCGCGCACCCGTGATGTCGCTGCCGGCACTCCGCCGGCTCACGCGCTGCCGTGGCGATCAACGCGCAAGGCCCGCCGTGACACGCAACGCCGTTGACAGCGCATCGCCGACGTTGAATTCGGCGGGGTTCTGGCGTTGCGGGAATGCCTTGAACGATTTCAGGTGCTGCTGCACGACCGCAGACGCCGGCATCACGGTCCAAAGCTTTTCACCCGCGTACAGCGGGTAATACGGCGCATCCATGTGTTGCTCGAACGGGTCCACCCGCAGGTTGACCGGACGCGGGACGGTCGGCGTCATCGCTTGCCCCGCGAACCAGTTGTCCTTGACCTTGAAATGGACCTTCCAGTCGTTGATACGCAGAGCAAAGAGGTCGGATTCCCCGTAATAGAAGAACTCCCGCCGGGCAGACTCTTTGTTTTGCCCGGTCAGGTAAGGGAGCTGGTTGTAGCCGTCGAGATGGACCCTGTAGGTCCGCTCTCCGGCCTGATGGCCCTGCTGCAGCTTCTCCTTGATGTCGGCCACGCCGGCGGCCGCCAGCACCGTGGGCATGACGTCCTCGTGCGCGAACATCCCGTTGAGGATCTGTCCTGGCGGAATCCGGCCCGGCCAGCGAACCGCAAACGGCACGCGGAACCCGCCCTCCCAGCCGAGGCCCTTTTCACCGCGGAACGGCGATGTGCCGCCGTCGGGCCAGCTGAATTTCTCGGCGCCATTGTCGCTGGTGAAGATGACGATGGTGTTGTCCGCAATGCCGAGCTCGTCGAGTTTCTTCAGGAGCTCGCCGACCACGTAATCGAGCTCCTGCATGCCGTCGGCGTAGACGCCATATTTGGTCTTGTCCTTCCAGCGCTCGCCCAGACGGGTCCACACGTGCATGCGCGTGGTGTTGTGCCAGAGGAAGAAGGGCCGATTGGCGGACCGCGCCCGGGTCATGAAGTCGAGGGAGCGTCGCAGCAGATCGTCTTCGACCGTGCCCATCCGCTCGCGCGTCAGCGGACCTGTGTCGCGAATGGTTTGCTTGCCGACGCGGCCGAAACGTGGATCGATGGTCGGGTCGTCGGTTTGCGTCGCCTTGGTTTCGAGCACACCGCGGGGCGCGAAATTCCGCAGGAAGGCCTGATTGTCCTTGGGATAGTCGACCTGCTCCGGCTCCTCCTCGGCATTGAGGTGATAAAGGTTTCCATAGAATTCGTCGAAGCCGTGCGCCGTCGGCAGGAATTCGTTGCGATCGCCCAGATGGTTCTTGCCGATCTGGGCCGTCATGTAGCCGAGCGGCTTGAGCAGTTCGGCAATCGTGGGGTCATCAGGCTGTAGCCCCTGCGCCGCTCCCGGCAATCCGACGGTCGTGAGGCCCGTCCGCATCGGGAGCTGTCCCGTGATGAAGGCGGCGCGCCCCGCGGTGCAGCTCGCCTGCCCATAGGCATCGGTCAGCAGCGCACCCTCCCTGGCGATGCGATCGATGTTGGGTGTCGCGGTTCCCATCATGCCGCGGTGATAGGCGCCGACGTCGAACCAGCCGACGTCGTCGGCCATGATCGCGAGGATATTGGGCAACCGGCCGGCAGGAGCTGGCTGCTGTTGCGCCTGCGCCGTGCGGGTCGTCGATGTCGCCGCCAAGGTCGAGACCGCCGCAATGGCGCTTCCGCCGAGCAAGAGGTTGCGGCGATTCAAATTGCCTCGACGCTTGTCCGTGTGCTTGCCCGTCATCGAGTTGTCGGAGGCGTCCATCGCGTTCTTCTCCCTCGGTTGTCGGTTCATGAAGGTCACTTCGGTCGCACGACGCATCGGAATCCAACGTGACTGGTCGATGTGTCGATCGGCTCGGCGTGCCGCGCGGCGGGGCGATAGCGGCGGCAGTAGCTTGGCGCGCATAGATGCGAGCCGCCCTTCAGCACCTTGCGCGGAATGCGGATCTGCGGCTGGCGCGGGTCGTAGCTCGCCGACTCCGGCCCTCCGCGTGGATTTTGCGGAACGCAGCACGCCTTCGGCACATCCCCTTCATGCCGGGCCGACCACCAGTCCATGGTCCATTCCCAGACATTCCCGATCATGTCGTAGACGCCGTAGCGGTTCGGCGGAAATGCCGTCACCGGCGAGGTGCGCGCATAGCCGTCCGTCTCCAGATTCTCGTACGGGAACGCGCCTTGCCAGGTGTTCGCCATGTGGCGGCCGCCGGGCGTGAGTTCGTCGCCCCAGGCGAATTCGGCTTCATCCAACCCGCCGCGCGCAGCAAATTCCCATTCGGCTTCGGTCGGCAATTCCTTGCCGGCCCAGCGCGCGTAGGCCTCGGCATCGCGATATGCGACGTGCACGACGGGATGATCGTCGAGGTCTCGGTTCGAGGAGCGCGGTCCGTAAGGGCGGCGCCAATTGGCGCCGAACTTGAAATTCCACCATTGCGACCAGTCGCGCGTATCGACCGGATGATCGGGGGGCGTGAACACGAGCGATCCGGCCCGCAGCATGTGCGGTATTGCGCCGGGGTAATCCTCCGCCCTTGGTCTCACCTCCGCGAAGGTCACATAACCGGTCGCGTCGACGAATTTGCGGAACTCGCGGTTCGTCACCGGCGTGCGGTCGATAAAGAACGGATCGACGGTCACGCGATGGACCGGCGCTTCTTCCGGATAGTGCTTGTCGGACCCCATGCGGAACGTTCCGCCAGGGATTCGGATCATCGCATCGGAAATATCGCTCGAAGCGATGCGCTCTTCGCGGTTCACGCCGCAGCAGAGCATTGTGGAGCCCTTGCTCACATGCCAGGAGGCTTGACGGATACGAGTCCGCAACCCGCGAAAGGTAGACGCGACCCTTTGAGCGATGAATTATCCAGAGGGATATCGCGATAATCGTTCGGGTAGATCGGAAAGCGCTGAAGGATTTAATCGATGTGGCTGGGCTCGACGACGTGCCCATGATCGTCGGCGGCATGTCCCGCCGACGACGCGCGCTAGGCGGCCGCCGCATCTCCTCAGCTCGTCATCCCGGCCAAGCGAGCACAGCGAGCGCGAGCCGGGATCCATATCCCCGGTCTGTCCGCATCGTGACCACAGGGGATATGGATCCCGGATCGCCGCTGCGCGGCGTCCGGGATGACGCCCAGTTTGCCGTGACTCCTACTCCTCGTTCTCCTTGCGCATCGCGGCCGCGCGGATCGCGGATGGCGTGACGCCGAACGTGCGGCGCATGCTGCGGTTGAAGTGCGAGAGATCCGAGAAGCCGGCTTCCATGGCGATCTCGCTGATCTTGAGCCGCGCGAGGCGCGGATCGCGCAGGAACCGGTGCGCGCGCTCGAGCCGCCGCTCCAGCAAATGCTCCGAGAACGTCTTGCCGCTCTCCTCCAGCAGGCGATGCAGGTAGCGGATCGAGATGTCGAGCCGCTCCGCGACCCGCCGCGGATCGAGTGCCGGCTCGGAGGCGCGCTGCGCGATCGCGTCCAGCACGGCGCGCAGCCGCGCCGGCCGCTTGTCGTCAGCCTCCGATGGAGCGTCCTGCGCCGAGAGCGCGCTCGCCACCAGGTCCGCCACATGCACGCCGGCGAGCTCCGGCTGCGCGATGCAGTCTAGGCCGAACAGCGTCTCGAGATAGCCGGTGAGCAGCCGCAGCGCCGGGCCGTCGGCCGGGATGTGCAGCTCGATGGTGCGCTCGACGTCGCGCACCAGGTGGCGCAGCGCATCGCGCGGCAGGCTGATGGACCAGGTCTCGCCCTCGTCCAGGCAGTGGAATTCGCTGCTGCGGCGATTGTCGAACACCGCCGCATCGCCGGCCGCGAGCTCGAACGCGCGGTCCTGCTGCACCACGCGGAAGCAGCCCGTGCGGTTGATCACCATGTAGAGCGAGTCGTTCGCGTCGCGCTCGGGCCTGCGGATGAACACCGAGGGCGTGCCGCGCACGATGCCGGCCGCGACGCCGCCGAGCGCCATGAACTCGACCGTGAAGCGCAGCCCCGTGGGCGAGCGGTCGATGAAGTCCATCTCCATGCGGCGATGGACGAAGCCTTCGCGCCAGACCTGGAAGCGCTGGTGCGGCGGGAGATCGTCGGTCGAGAAGCGGATGCGCTGGGTCATGCGGACGTGTCTGTGCTCGCGCTGGCGCCAAAGGGCGCGGTCTCGTCGAAGCACTTTCCATCCGCGGCCGAAGCCGGGCGGATCGACCCGACTCATGCCAGCGCCCCCAGCGCCTGACTTAAGGGTATTGTCGGTTTTCCGGCAAATCAAGTTCAAACATGAAGAACAGCCGGATTACATCGTAAATTAGCCGGCAGCCCTCTCAACCGCTGAGGGTCGCCGCCGCGCCCCCGGCGCGAAATGATGAATTTTGAGGAGATCATCAAAATTCATCAAGATGCATGCGAAATCTCGAGCAATATCAGAGGTTCACTCCTCAAATTTCCTCAAAACGGCGGGGCGCAGATGCCCGAGGAAATCAACCACCCTCCGCCGCCGCGAGCGTCGCCAGCAGGCTCGCCAACGCCATCGGACTTACGGGCTTGGCCAGATACCCGTTCATGCCCGCCGCGCGGGCCGCCGCCTCGCGCCCCTGCTCGGTGTGTCCCGAGAGCCCGATGACCGCCACCTTGCTCTCCGGCCCCGGCAGCGCCCGGATCCGCCGCGTCGCCTCGAGCCCGTCGATGTCCGGCAGCGCCACGTCCATCAGCACCGCGTCGTAGCCGCGGCTCACCGCCTCGATCGCGGCGGCGCCGCTGCCGACGAAATCCACCTCGTGCCCGAGCTCGCCCAGGATCGTGTTGAGCACGACTCGCGCATACGGATTGTCCTCGGCGCACAGGATGCGCAGCCGCCGCGCACGAGCTGGCCGCGCTTGCGCATCGCCGCCGTCGTGGAGCGCGCGGTCTTCCGCGACCACGACCTCGAGCCGGAACGTGCTGCCGCGCCCGGGCCGGCTCGTGATCTTCAGGTCGCCGCCCATCGCGGCCGCGACGCGCTTGACGAAGACGAGCCCGAGCCCCGAGCCGCCATAGCGCACCGCGATCTGCTCGTTCGCCTGGCTGAAGGGCTTGAACAGCTGCTTGATCTCGGCGGGCTTCAGCCCGACGCCGCTGTCGCGCACCTCGAACAGCAGGCGGACGCGCGCGCCGCGCGAGCGCCGCGCCGACACCGTGAAGCCGACGCTGCCGCGCTCGGTGAACTTCACGGCATTGTCGATCAGGTTCTCGAGCGCCGCCCGCAGCCGCACATGGTCGCCGAGCACGAGCGGCAGGTCGTCCGCAATTGCGGTCTCGACGTCGAGCCCCTTCGCCTCGGCGCGCGCCGCCAGCGTGGTCGCGACCTCCTCGGCGAGCGCCTGCGACCGGAACGCCCCGTGGCGCAACGTGAGCCCGCGCGCCTCCGCGCGTACGCCGTCGACCACCAGTGTCGTGAGTTGCGCCAGGTGCTCGGCCGCGCTCTTCACCGCATTGGCCCAGCGCCGCTCGCGCTCCGGCAGCTCGGCCGTGGCGAGAAGCTCGCTCAGCGCCAGGATGCCGGTCAGCGGCGTGCGGATCTCATGCGCCAGCGCCGCGAGCGCGATCTCGGTGCCGGACCGAATCGATGACTTCCGCCGCGTCGCCACGGTCTTGCGTCGCCGCTTTACGCTCGCCTTGGACTTCGCTCGACGCATCCCTCACCCTTCGGGCCCAGAATGGCACGGGCCCCGACCCCGGCCAATCGCCGGCCCGCGCGAATGTGGACAGCGCTTCGACCTACGGCCCAGCCCAGCACTGCGCCGCACCGGCTTGATTCGGCCGCATCAGCCCTCTAGGTTGCGGCCATGGACACTGCTCTCGCCGGCCTGCGCCGGCCCGGGACCATCGGGCGAATTACAAGCCCGGCCGAGTGAATCGGCCGGGAGCTTTCCCTTGTCCCGAATTCGTCCGGAGCAGAACCATGTCCGTCCCCGACGCCGCATTGCGGCACCAGTTCACCGTTCGCCTCGAATCCGCCCCCAACGCGCTCGCTCGTCTGGTCGAGCCCTTCGTCATCCATGATGTGCTGCCCGAGCGCCTCGAATCCGTGCGCGGTCCGAGCGAGCTCATCGTCCACATCTGGTTCACGGCGGAGACCGACCTCGCCCGTCGCCTCGCCGACCGCCTGCGCGTCATGATCCCTGTCTTCGACGTCGCCGCCGTGACGCACGCCGAAGCCGTGGCGGCCTGATCGCGCCGATGCGCGGGATCGCGACCATCGTCCTTCCGGTGTTCGGGATCATCGCACTCGGCTATCTGACCACGTGGCGCGGCATCATTCCGGAGCGCGCAGCCGAAGGCCTGTCGGCCTTCGTGTTCACGATCGCGATTCCCGCCTACCTGTTCCGCACGCTGCTCAACAGCCAGCTGCCCGCAACGCTGCCGTGGGACTACTGGGCCGCCTATTTCGGCGGGCTCGGCCTGATGTGGGCCGCCATGCAGATCGCGATGCGTCTCGCCGGCGAGCCGCCGCGCGATGCCGTGCTCGCGGGCTTCACGTCCGTGTACGGCAACATCGTGCTGATCGGTATTCCGCTCGCCATCAAGGCGTTCGGCGACGCGGCCGCGATCCCGATCGCGCTCATCGTCGGCGTCAATTCGCCTGTACTGATGACGCTCGCGACGCTTCTGCTGGAAGGAAGCTCCGGCAGCAGCGGCCGCGCCGCCCTCGTCAGCTTCGGCCGCAGCATCGCGACCAATCCGATCGTGCTCGCGATCCTGCTCGGCCTCGCCGGCAATGTCATCGGCCTCACCTTGCCCGGCCCGATCGACGGCATGGTCGAGATGCTGGGCCGCGCTGGCCCGCCTGGCGCGCTCTTCGCTCTCGGCATGGCGATGCGCCAATACGGACTCGGTGGCCGCCTGCCCCTGCTGGGCGCACTCTCGGTCATCAAGCTGCTGCTCGCGCCGCTCATCGTCTACGTGCTGGCGCGGCAGGTCTTCGCGCTGCCGCCCGCCTTTGCCGGCGTCGCCGTGCTGTTCGCCGCCATGCCGGTCGGCATCAATGTCTATCTGTTCGCGATGCGCTATGAGTCGGGCATCGGCCTCGCGTCCGGCGCGATCGCCGTGACCACCGCGATCGGCGTGGTCAGCTCCGCCTTCTGGCTCTGGGTGCTCGGCGTCGGTTGAAATGCATGATCCCGAAAAGTGGCAACCGGTTTTCGGAAAAGATCATGCGTCAACACATCAATTCAATCCGACCATCCGCCTGATCTCGTTCGGCGTAACGCCCTGCGCGCGCAGCTCGCGTAGCGCCGTCGCCTTGGTCGACTTCGACAGCTTGCGGCCATCCGCATCGAGGATCAGCCGATGATGGTGATACGTCGGCGCCGGCAAGCCGAGCAGCTCCTGCAGCACGCGATGCACGCTGGTCGACCAGAGCAGATCCTCGCCGCGCACCACATGCGTCACGCCCTGCAGCGCATCGTCCACTACGACCGAGAGATGATAGCTCGTCGGCACTTCCTTGCGCGCGATCACCACATCGCCCCACGCTTGCGGCGCCGCGGCGACGCGGCCGCTGTGCTGAGGGCCCGTCTCTTCCCAGCCGAGCGGCCCGACGCGCGCCAGCGCCGCTGTCATGTCGAGACGCAGCGCGTAAGGCTCATTCGCCATCCGCTGCTCGCGCTCCGCTGCTGACAGATTCCGCGCGGCGCCCGGATAGAGTGGCGCACCGTCCGGATCGCGCGGCCACCCGGCTCCGCGCTCCGCGACGAGACGCGCGATCTCACTGCGGCTCTCGAAGGCCGGATAGATGAGGCCCATTTCGGTGAGCCGCGTCAGCGCTGCACGATAGGCCTCGAAATGCTCCGACTGCCGCCGCACGGGCTCTTCCCAGGTGAGCCCGAGCCAGGCGAGATCCTCCAGGATCGCCAATTCGAATTCGGGCCGGCAGCGCGTCTGATCGATGTCCTCGATGCGCAGCAGCAGCCGCCCGCCGCTCGCGCGCGCGATGTCGTGATTGAGCAGCGCCGAAAGCGCATGACCCAGGTGGAGATGACCGTTGGGACTCGGCGCGAAGCGGAACACGTCCATGCGGGAATTCGGGTTGCGGCCAGACGCCGGATTGCGTCATCGTGTCGGCCTTGTGCCGACTTCGAGTTCACTACCTAGCATGACCGTCCGCATCGACAGCGACGCCGATCTGCAAATGGGCCTCACAGCCCTTGCCAAGGCTGTGCCCCGATTTGGCGAGATCTGGGCCGAGACCGGCACGCCGCCGCTGCGCCGCCGGCCCGGCGGCTTCGCCGGCCTCGCTTCGATCGTGGTCTCGCAGCAGGTCTCGACCGCGAGCGCCGCCGCGATCTGGGGACGGCTGTCGCAGCGCCTCGATCCGCTCGACCACACCACGCTGCTGCGCGCGCGGCGCGACAAGCTCGTGCGCATCGGTCTCTCGGGCGCGAAGATCGCTACACTGCGCGCGATCGCGAAAGCGATCGATGCCGGCGCGCTCGACCCCGACCGTCTCATCGATCTTCCGGCCGACGAGGCGCATGCGGTCCTGACCGCACTGCACGGCATCGGTCCCTGGACGGCCGACATCTACCTGCTGGTCTGCCTCGGCCACGCCGATGCCTGGCCTGCTGGTGATCTCGCCTTGCAAGAATCGGCGCGCGCAGCCTTCGGCCTGCGTGAGCGGCCGACCACCAGGCAGATGGGACCGCTCGCCGAGCCGTGGCGCCCGTGGCGCGCCATCGCGGCACGGCTGCTCTGGGCCTACTATCGCGTCGCCAAGGGCCGCGACGTGACGCCGGTCCCGACGCCCATTCTGAGCGGGAGCCCCTGATGGCCGGTCTCGACGGTCCGCGCATCGAGCCGCGCTCGGGCCAAGCGCGCCAGCTCGTGGTGCTGATCCACGGCTACGGCGCGGACGGCAACGACCTCATCGAGCTCGGCCGCGTGTGGCAGCCGCTGCTGCCGCATGCTGCCTTCGTCGCGCCGCATGCGCCCGAGCCGTGCGGACAGCAACCCGTCGGCCGGCAATGGTTTGCGCTCACCTTCCGCGATCTCAACGAGCGCTGGACTGGCGTGAACGCCGCCGGCCCGATCTTCGAACGCTTTCTCACGGAAGAGCTGACGCGCCGGCAGCTCACGCCTGCTTCGCTCGCGCTCGTCGGCTTCAGCCAGGGCTGCATGCTGGCGCTGCATGTCGGGCTGCGCCTCGGCATCGCACCGGCCGCGATCCTCGGCTATTCGGGCATGCTGGTGCTGCCGACCGACGGCAAGATCGAGACCTATGCGGCCGCGATCCGCTCGCGCCCCCCGATCCTTTTGATCCACGGCGACCAGGACGACCTGATCCCGCCCGAGGCTCTTTTCCATGCGGCCGAGAGCCTTGCCGCCATGGGAATCCCCGCCGAATGGCATCTCTCCCACGGCGTCGGCCACGGAATCGACGAGGAAGGCCTGCGCCACGGCGGCGAGTTCCTGGCCCGCGCGCTGCGTGCCGCACCCTGATCCGCGGATCCGGGGGCTAACCATCTCGGCCTGCTTCACAATCCGGTCACGCTCCTTGTAGACTATGCGGGCACCCGCGGCAGGAGACCCGAGTCGAGGAGCCGTTGACTTGAACGTCCATGTATCATCCGGCGGATGGCCGGCGCTGGTCCTGAACGCCGACTTCCGTCCGCTGAGCTATTATCCGCTCTCCCTGTGGTCATGGCAGGATGCAATCAAGGCCGTCTTCCTCGATCGCGTGAACATCGTCGCGAGCTACGACAAGGCGGTGCGAAGTCCGAGCTTGGAAATGCAGTTGCCGAGCGTCGTCTCGCTCAAAGCCTACGTAAAGCCTTCCACCCATCCGGCCTTCACTCGTTTCAACGTCTTCCTGCGCGACAAATTCGCCTGCCAGTATTGCGGCGTGCGCGACGACCTCACATTCGATCATCTCATTCCACGCTCGCGCGGCGGCCACACCACCTGGATCAACGTCGTCGCGGCCTGCTCCTGCTGCAACCTGCGCAAGGGCAACATGACGCCGAACGAAGCCGGCATGTGGCCCTCGCAGATGCCGTTCCAGCCGACCGTGCAGCACCTGCACCGCAACGGCCGCATGTTCCCGCCGAACTATCTGCACGACAGCTGGCTCGACTATCTCTATTGGGACACCGAGCTCGATCCGTGAGCGCGGCGCCACGGCTGCGGAGCAGGTCCACAAGCCGAAGTTCCCTTCGCGGCGATCGCCCTTCGCGTCTCGCGTCTTCCATCCGACTCAGAAACAAACCAAGCGGGCTGACGTTGTCTCCTGTCACAGACAAGGAGCGACAGATGCCCAAGTCGAACTTAGTGATCGCTGCGACGGTCGTGCTCGGTGCGAGCACCGCGCTGTTCGCTCCGACGAGCGCTTTTGCACGCATGCCGGACGGCCTTCGGCCGGCGCTCGAGCAACTCGAGGCCGATACCATTGTCCAGGCGCAGTACGTTTGGCGCGGCCGGCGATACTGCTGGTATATCGACGGCTGGCGTGGGCCGGGCTGGTACCGATGCGGCTTCCACCGTCGGCACGGCTTCGGCTGGGGCGGACCGATGGGATGGCACGGCTGGGATCGCGGACACCACGGCGACTTCCGTCGCGGCCGTGACTTCCGCCGCGGCGAAAGTCGCGACTTCCAGCGAAGCGAGACGCGCGAATTCCGCGGCAGCGGCAGTCGCGAGCTTCGCCAGGGCGAAGGCATGTCGCGCCGTGAGCTGCGAGACGGCCGCGCGCCGACCGGCGACTCCGCAGTCGGCC
>JAEYAU010000199.1 GCA_023404705.1 Pseudomonadota bacterium | reverse complement strand
CGCCGAGACGCGGCGCTCTGCGCAAATTTTACTTCTGTTTTCCAGAAATCGCTATTGCGCGTCCGCCGCGCTCATGCATACTGCCCGCATCCTGGCTCGCGAGGGGCGTCAACCGGTGACGCGTTTGATGGAGCCGGGGCGCGGTCCCTGCGGGCGCCGGCTGTCAACCGGGCTCCCGGGCGGATACGGGAACCAACGACCGGCGGCACTACGACCGACCTGCCAGTCAGCTTGGCTAGGGGTTCAGCCGCAAGGCTGAACCCTGAAGAGCGGCCCGACCGACAAATGCCGCAGTGGAGCGCCGAGAGGCGCAGGGGCTCCGGCAGTAGAGCCCCGGGCGGCGCCGGATATAGCGCAGCCCTGATCGGAGAAAGTCCGGTCACGCCCGAGTCCATCGGGCATAGGTCCGCTTCACCAGCGGGCCGCGACTCTCGGTGCTCCACTCCCCCTCACGGGAGGAAGCTGCCGCAAACCTTCGGACGCCGAGCGTCGCGAGGATGAAAGTGCTTGCTTCGTAGGGTGTGCGCGTGCGGCCGATGCGTTCGTCGTGTGCTCAGAGATCGATCCCTACGAGCGCACGCGTGCTGAGTCGCCGCACGCGTGCGCCCGGCGCGGTCAAACTCAATGCTCCACCTCGGCGCCTCGGCGCGCCGAGCACACCTCACGCATCGACCTGGATTCCACCGCTCGGCGACCTCGAAAAACACCCCTCGGCGCGCCTCGGAATCGCTGTCGAATCGGCCCCTTTCGAAGCGTCATTTTGGAGCAAAATAGCTACGTATTTCCAGGCACTTACCAGGGGTGACTTTGCGCTGTACGCCGCCTTGTTTTCGTGTCACATCACCCCCATCTAAAGACCTTGTTTTCACACATGATTCGATCGTTCCCGCATGGCTGAAGCCGCACGTCAGACTCCTGCCTCTTCCGGCGCTGAGCCGGCCGCCTACGACGCCGAGTCGATCAAGGTCCTCAAGGGCCTCGACGCCGTGCGCAAGCGGCCCGGCATGTATATCGGCGACACCGACGACGGCTCCGGCCTGCACCACATGGTCTATGAGGTCGTCGACAATGCGATCGACGAGGCGCTCGCGGGCCACGCGACCGAGGTGAGCGTCACGCTCAATCCCGACGGCTCCGTCACGGTGCGCGACGACGGCCGCGGCATCCCGACCGACATCCACAAGGAAGAGGGCGTCTCGGCGGCCGAGGTCATCATGACCCAGCTGCACGCGGGCGGAAAGTTCGATCAGAACTCCTACAAGGTCTCGGGCGGCCTGCACGGCGTCGGCGTCTCCGTCGTCAACGCGCTCTCGAGCTGGCTGCGGCTGACCATCTGGCGCGACGACAAGGAACACTTCATGGAATTCCGCGACGGCGATGCCGTCGCGCCGCTCGCGGTCGTGGGCGCAGCCCGTGGCAAGCGCGGCACCGAAGTCAGCTTCCTGGCCTCTCCCGCCACCTTCACGATGACCGAGTACGACTGGGCGACGCTGGAGCATCGCCTGCGCGAGCTCGCCTTCCTCAATTCCGGCGTGCGGATCGTGCTTTCCGACAAGCGCCATGCGGTCGAGAAGCGCGAGGAGATGCGCTACGAGGGCGGCATCGAGGCCTTCGTTGCGTATCTCGATCGCAACAAGACGCCGCTGGTGCCGAAGCCGGTTGTGATCAGGGCCGAGCGCGACGGAATCCGCGTCGACTGCGCCATGTGGTGGAACGACAGCTACCACGACAATGTGCTCTGCTTCACCAACAACATCCCGCAGCGCGACGGCGGCACCCATCTCGCCGGCTTCCGCGGCGCGCTCACGCGCCAGGTCACGTCCTATGCGGAGCGCTCGAGCGGCGGCCGCAAGGACAAGGTGGCGCTCACCGGCGACGACTGCCGCGAGGGGCTCACCGCGGTGCTCTCCGTGCAGGTGCCGGATCCGAAGTTCTCGTCGCAGACCAAGGACAAGCTCGTCTCCTCCGAGGTGCGCCCGGTCGTCGAGGGCGTCGTCAACGAAGCGCTGCAGGCCTGGTTCGAAGAGCATCCGGCCGAGGCACGCACCATCGTCGGCAAGGTCGTCGAAGCCGCGATGGCGCGCGAGGCCGCCCGCAAGGCGCGCGAGCTGACGCGCCGCAAGGGCGCGCTCGACGTCGCCTCGCTGCCCGGCAAGCTCGCCGACTGCCAGGAGCGCGATCCCGCGAAGTCCGAGCTGTTCATCGTCGAGGGCGACAGCGCCGGCGGCTCCGCCAAGCAGGGCCGCAACCGCGAATTCCAGGCCGTGCTGCCGCTGCGCGGCAAGATCCTCAACGTGGAGCGCGCGCGCTTCGACAAGATGCTCTCGAGCCAGGAGATCGGCACGCTGATCACCGCGCTCGGCACCGGCATCGGCGCCGACGAGTTCAATCCCGACAAGCTGCGCTACCACAAGATCATCGTCATGACGGACGCCGACGTCGACGGCGCCCATATCCGCACGCTGCTGCTCACCTTCTTCTTCCGCCATATGCGCGAGATCATCGAGCGCGGCCACCTCTATATCGCGCAGCCGCCGCTCTATAAGGTCTCGCGCGGCAAGTCCGAGCAGTATCTCAAGGACGAGCGCGCGCTCGAGGACTATCTGATCGACACCGGCATCGAGGACGCCGTCTTCCGTCCCGCCTCCGGCGACGACCGCGCCGGCCCCGACTTCAAGCGCCTGGTCGAGGAAGCGCGGGCGATCCGCAACATCCTCGCGGGCCTGCACAGCCGCTACAATCGCAAGGTCATTGAGCAGGCCGCGATTGCGGGCGTGCTGACGCCCGCCGTCGCGGGCGACGTCGCCAAGGCGACCGCGGCCGCCGCCTACATCGCGCGCCGCCTCGACATCCTCTCGGACGAGACCGAGCGCGGCTGGACCGGCCGCTTCGTCGAGGGCGAGGGCTTCACCTTCGAGCGCACCGTGCGCGGCGTCAACGAGGTCGCCATCATCGACCACGCGCTGCTCGGCTCGGCCGAGGCGCGCAAGCTCGACGAGCACGCCGCCTCGCTGCAGGAGATCTACACGCGTCCCGGCATCCTGCGCCGCAAGGCCGACGAGACCGCGATCCACGGCCCGATCGGCCTGTTCGAAGCCGTCACGGCCTTCGGCCGCAAGGGTCTCACCCTGCAGCGCTACAAGGGCCTCGGCGAGATGAACCCGGGCCAGCTCTGGGAGACCACGCTCGACACCAATGCGCGCTCGCTCCTGCAGGTGAAGGTGAAGGAGCTCGACGACGCCGACGACATCTTCACCAAGCTGATGGGCGAGCTGGTCGAGCCGCGCCGCGACTTCATCCAGGAGAACGCGCTCGCCGCCAGCGTCGACGTGTAGTCGGAGCGCGGCCTGATCGGCAGCCATCCGGGCTGCCGGCTTCTTGCAGCCGGTTGCTCGGCCGGCGCCTTTCCTGGAATCTCCGGAGTGACGCGCGCCGCTGGGCGCCGCAGCATTCCGAGAGGAGTTCGGATGTCTTCCCTCCGCGCCTACTATCCACCGATCGAGCCCTACGAAACCGGCATGCTCGACGTGGGCGACGGCCACACGATCTACTACGAGAGGGTCGGGACGCCGGGCGCCAAGCCTGCGGTCTTTCTGCATGGCGGTCCCGGCGGCGGCTGTTCGGCGGACCACCGGCGGCTGTTCGACCCAGCGCGCTATGACGTCATGCTGTTCGACCAGCGCGGATGCGGACGCTCCACGCCGCATGCGGAGCTCGAGGCAAACACCACGTGGCACCTCGTTGCCGATATCGAGCGCTTGCGCACGTTGGCCGGAGTCGAGAAATGGCTGGTGCTGGGCGGCTCTTGGGGATCGACGCTCGGGCTTGCATATGCCGAGACCCATCCCCGGCGCGTCACCGAGCTGATCGTGCGCGGCGTGTACACGGTCAGCAAGGCCGAGCTGGATTGGTATTACCAACGCGGTGTCTCCGAGATCTTCCCCGACAAGTGGGAAAAATTTCTGGCGCCGATTCCGCCCGATGAGCGCGGCGACATGATCGCGGCCTATCGCAAGCGCCTCACCAGCGCTGATCCGGCCGTCCGCATCGAAGCCGCCAGGGCCTGGAGCCTGTGGGAAGGCGAGACCATCACGCTGCTGCCCGACGCCGCCGTGGCGTCGCGCCACGACGATGCGCATTTTGCCTTGGCATTCGCGCGCCTGGAGAATCACTACTTCGTTCACGGCTGTTGGCTGGAGGATGGGCAGCTTCTTCGCGACGCGCACCGGCTGCGCGGAATTCCCGGCGTCATCGTTCATGGCCGCTATGACATGCCGTGTCCCGCGAGATATGCCTATGCGCTTCACAAGGCTTGGCCCGAGGCCGAATTCCATCTCATCGAAGGAGCCGGGCATGCGGCCTCGGAGCCCGGAATCCTCGATCAGCTGATCAGAGCGACGGATCGTTTCGCCGCGCGCGACACGCAAGACTAGTCAGAGGATCTCGGTTTCATGCGCATCGTCGACATCCGGGAGCGCACGGCTCCGATCGCGTCGCCCATCGCCAACGCGTTCATCGACTTTTCCAAGATGACGCTGAGTCTCGTCGCGGTGGTCACCGACGTGATCCGCGACGGCAAGCCGGTGATCGGCTACGGCTTCAACTCCAACGGTCGCTACGGGCAGGGCGGCCTGATCCGCGAGCGCTTCGCGCCGCGCATCCTGGAAGCCGATCCGAAGTCCCTCGTCAGTGAGGGCGGCGACAACCTCGATCCGCACAAGATCTGGGCCACCATGTTCACCAACGAGAAGCCCGGCGGCCATGGCGAGCGCTCGGTCGCCATCGGCACCATCGACATGGCGGTCTGGGACGCGGTCGCCAAGATCGCTGGCAAGCCGCTGTTTCGCCTGCTCGCCGAGCGTTACGGGGTGACGGCCGATCCGCGCGTCTTCGTCTATGCGGCGGGCGGCTACTACTATCCGGGCAAGGGTCTCGAAGGCTTGGTCTCCGAGATGCAGGGTTATCTCGATCGCGGCTACACGGTCGTGAAGATGAAGATCGGGGGCGCGCCGCTCGCGGACGATATCAAGCGTATCGAGGCTGTGCTGAAGATGCTGCCCGCGGGATGCAAGCTCGCGGTCGACGCCAATGGCCGCTTCGATCTCGACACCGCGGTCGCTTACGCCAAGGCGCTCCCGATGGCGACCGGCGAGAACCTGTTCTCCATGCAGGACGCGCGCAACCTCATCCGTTATGGCGGCATGCGGAAGGACCGCGACTGGCTGCAGTTCGACTGCGCGCTCAGCTACGGCCTGGTCGAATATCTGCGCACCCTCGACATGCTCAAATCCTACGGCTGGTCCTGGCGCCGCTGCATCCCGCATGGCGGCCACCAGATGTCGCTCAACATCGCGGCCGGCCTCGGTCTCGGCGGCAACGAGTCCTATCCGGATCTCTTCCAGCCCTATGGCGGCTTCCCGGACGGCGTGCGCGTCGAGAACGGCCACATCACCATGCCGGACCTTCCCGGCATCGGCTTCGAAGGCAAGTCCGACCTGATCAAGGAAATGCGCAGCCTCGCGAGCTAGCTCGCTGGCGTGAAGCTGACGATGACGCCATTCGCGGCTTCGGCCGGCACGCTGATCATGCCGTCATGCGCCACGCCGAGCGCTCCGAGCGCCTGCGCGGCGGCCGCGTGATCGCGCGTCTCGATCGCGAGCGCGACCGCTCCTTCACTTGCGGCGCCCTTGCGCACAGTGTCCGGATAGCGCCGCGTGAATTCAGCCTGATCGTAGAACACAAAATCCGCGCGCCCGCGGCCCGAGCGCACGCGCCAGCTGTCGCCGTCCGCCGCAGGCTGCTGATCGAGCAGGCGCGCAAGATGCGCGGCCGCCTCGCGCGGCACCGCAGCCAGCAGCTCGATCCGCGCGATGCGCCGCGCGCCATTGGCGTGCCGCTGCAGCTCCGGAATCCACACCGTGTCGCGCGTGAGATGCTGGCACGCGAAGATGCGCATGCCGCCGGGCGTCTCGCTCAAGGGCCAGAGAAACACCCGGAACCGCGCCTCGCCCTTGCGCCCGTCCGGCAGCTCGACCGGCCGCCCGAAATCGATCGGCCCGACGGCGCCGAGCCCGCGCGTCACCAGCTCGGCCACGCCCGCGGCGGCATCGTCGGTCGTGAAGGCCGTCCGCTCGAGACCTTCGTGACGCGCCAGGAAGTCCCGCGTCGGCTTGTTGTGCTCGGTCTCGGTCAGTACGCCGAGCAGCTCGAGATAATCCTCCTCGAACATGATGGTGTAATTGCCGGTGCCGAGCAGCGGCGAATGCGTGCCGCGCGGCGACAGCGTGAAGCCGAGGCCTCGCCATTGCGCCGCCGCCGCGTCGAGATCGCGCACCGCGATCACCACATGGTCGGCTCCCAGGATGTGCTTGAGCGTCATTCCGGCTCCTCGAGGGTTGCGCGCACCGCGGTTCTGTCGCACTTGGATAGCGGCGCAAACCGAGACTCGCAACGAGGCGCATGGGCGAGATGCCGACAGAGGTCACGTGGCCGCCCTCGCTCTGGGCGCATGTCAGTGCGCCCGGTCCGGCGCTTCCCGCGCTCGAAGGCGACCAGACCTCCGAGGTCGTCATCATAGGCGCCGGTTACACCGGCCTGTCGACGGCGATCCACTTGCGCGAGATGGGCGTCGCCGCGACCGTCATCGAAGCCGCGGAGCCCGGCTGGGGCGCTTCCGGCCGCAACAACGGACAGGTGATCCCGACGCTCGCGGGTCACGATCCGTCCGCCATGGTGGCGCGCCACGGCGAAGCCGGCGAGCGCTTCAACGCGCTGCTGCGCGACAGCGCCGCCTATCTGTTCGATCTCGTCCGCCGCTATGACATCGCGGCGGACGCCGAGCAGACCGGCTGGGTGCAGCCCGTGCATTCGCCCGGGCGCTTCAAGCTTGCCGAAAAACGCGTGCGCGAATGGTCCGCCCTCGGCGCGCCCGTCGAGCTCCTCGACCGTGCCGCGGTCTCGCAGATGCTCGGCTCCGACGCCTGGTTCGGCGGCTTCTGGAACCGCACCGGCGGCCACATCAATCCGCTCGCGCTCGCGCGCGGCCTCGCCGACGTCGCCGTGAAGCGCGGCGCCGTGATCTACGCGCGCTCGCCCGCACGCGAGATCGCGCGCAGCAACGATCGCTGGACCGTCCGATCCGCCGACGGCTCGGTCACGGCCCGCGCGCTGGTCCTCGCCACCAACGCCTACACGGATGTCTTCGCGCCCGACCTCGCGCCGCAGATCGCGCGCGAGGTGATCCCGGTGTTCTCCTGGCAGATGGCGACCACACACATCAGCGACAACATCGCCAAGACGATCATCCCGGCTCGCCAGGCCATGTCCGACACGCATCGCGATCTCCATTTCGCGCGCTGGAGCGGAAACCGTGTGGTGTCCGGCGGCGCGGCCGTATTGCCGGGCCGCGACGGCGCCAATCTGCGCCGTCTCGTCTCGGCGCGCCTGAAGCGGCTCTGGCCGCAGCTCGGTGACGTTGGTTTCGATTTCGTCTGGAACGGCTATATCGGCATGACGCCGGACAGCCTGCTGCATCCCGAAGTGCCCGGTTTCCCGCGCATTCACAGTCTCGGCCCGAACGCCTTCGCCTGGGTCGGCTGCAACGGACGCGCGGTCGCACTCTCTGTCTCGCTCGGCCGCGAGCTCGCCCGCGCGACGCAGGGCGCTGCTCTCGACACGCTCGGCCTGCCGCTCTCCGAACCGAAGCCGCAGCCCTTCCGCAGCCTCGTGCGCAGGTTCGCGCCCTTCGTCCTGCCGCTCTACCGGCGACTCGACGCGAGGGAGATGTGACGCAGATCTCGCGGCTCAGATCTTTTTCTTCGCGGCGCCTGCATCCGGCGCCCGACCGCTCCGTAACTCCTCGCATCCCCGCAGACGGGGCCAACCCGAGAACGGAGCCATCATGACCCGCTTCACCAAAGCGGCTGCCCTCGGCGCTGCCGCGATTGCGCTGAGCTTCGGCGCTGTTGCCCTCACGCCCGCTCAGTCGAAGGAGAAGACCGTCAGCGTCGGCGGCGCGCCGATGTATCCCTCGAAGAACATCATCCAGAATGCGGTCAATTCGAAAGACCACACGACCCTCGTCGCCGCGGTCAAAGTCGCGGGGCTCGTCGACACGCTGCAGGGGCCGGGCCCCTTCACGGTGTTCGCGCCGACCAACTCGGCCTTCGCCAAGTTGCCGAAGGGCACGGTCGACAGCCTGCTCAAGCCCGAGAACAAGGACAAGCTCACGAAGATCCTGACCTGTCATGTGGTCGCCGCGAATGCGATGTCCGATGCCATCAAGCGCATGATCGCGGACGACGGCGGCGCCCATCCAGTGAAGACCGTCGGCGGCTGCACCTTCACGGCCCGCCTGAAGGGCGACAAGATCACCATCGTGGATGGGAAGGGCAATGTCGCGGTCGTCACGATCGCCAACGTCACCCAATCGAACGGCGTGATCCACGTCATCGACACGGTGCTGCTGCCGAGCTGACCGCGAGCCGTGCTGAGCAAATCTCGGGGCAGAGCCGTGATGCTCTGCCCCGTTGCGGCACAGAAGGCTCAGGCCGAGACCTTCAGCAGCACGCGCCCGCTCGCCTTGTCCTCGCGGATGCGCTGCAGCCCCTTCATGGCGTCCGCCAGCGGCAGCACCGCATCGATCGCGGGCATGATCTTGCCCTGCGCCGCGAGATCGAAGATCTCGGCCTGCGCGCGGGCGACGAGATCCGGCGTGCGGTCGCGATAGTCTGACCACTGCAGGCCCGACACTGCGATGTTCTTGACGAGTAGGTAGTTGGCCTTGAAGGTCGGAATGTCGCCGCCCGCGAAACCGATCACGACGAGGCGTCCGCGCCAGGCGAGGGCCCGCAGCGCCGCATCGGTTGCCGCGCCGCCGATCGGATCGACCACGATATCGACGCCGCGGCCGTCGGTGGCTTCGCGCACCTCGTCGCGCAGCGCATCGCGCAGGTCCGGCCGCGTCGTCTCGATCACGCGATCGGCGCCGAGGTCGCGCACGCGCGCGGCCTTCTCGGGTCCGCGCGTCACGCCGATGACAACGCCAGCGCCGAACGCTTTGGCGAGCTGCACGGCCGCGAGC
>JAEYAU010000093.1 GCA_023404705.1 Pseudomonadota bacterium | reverse complement strand
GGTTGACGCCGCCGCCGTTCGAGACGACGCGGATGCCGCGCCGCTTGATCTCGGGCAGCAAGGGCACGATCGCCTCGATGAAGTCCGGCACATAGCCGAGCTCGGGCTTACGCGCGCGGATGCGCGCCAGCAGCGACATCGTGATCTCGGCCAGATAGTCGAAGACCAGAATGTCGATGTCGCCGCGCTGCACGAGCTGCGCCGCGTTGTCGATGCTGTCGCCCCAGAAGCCGGAGGCGCCGCCGATGCGCACGGTCTTCATGTCAGCGCCCTGTCCAGACCGGCGCGCGCTTCTCGTTGAAGGCGCGGAAGCCCTCGCGGGCGTCCTCGGTGCGGGCCATCTGCGGCAGCACGCGCTGGGCGTATTCGAGGCCCTCGTCCACGGAGAGCGAATCGAGCGTCGTGAGCGCGCGGCGGCCCATGCGGATGGCGGTCGGGGAGCTCGCCGCGATCGAGGCGACGAGCGCGTCGACCTTTTCGTCCAGCTTGTCGGCCGCGACCACATGATTGACGATGCCATGGGTGAGCGCCTCGGCGGCGCTGATCGGCTCGCCCGTGACGCAGAGCTCGAGCAGCTTGCGGCGCGGAATGGTGCGCAGCATCCAGGGCAGGATCATCATCGGGAAGATGCCGATGCGCGCCTCGGGCGTGCCGAGCTTCGCGCTCTCGACCACCACGGCGAAGTCGCAGGCGCAGACGAGGCCGAAGCCGCCCGCGAGCGCGTGGCCGTTGACGCGGGCGATCACGGGCACCGCGCAGCCGCTCATGGCACGGAAGAGCGAGACGACAGGGTTGTCCACTTCGGCCGGATCGATGCGGAAGGGATCGCCCTCGGCGCTCGGCTTGAGGTCGCCGCCGGCGCAGAACACCTTGCCGGCGCCGGTCATCACCACGGCGCGGATCGTGCTATCGCGGTCGGCCTCACGCACGCCGTCGAGCAGGCCCGTGAGCACGGCCTCGTTCAGCGCGTTGCGGCGTTCCTCGCGGTCGATGGTCAGCCAGAGGGCCGCTTCCCGGCGCTCGCGGCGCACCTCCTGCATGACGTCCTCCCATATTGAGTTGGATTCATTTTTCCATGAGACTAGCCAAGCAGAGCCGGCAAGACAACGCCGACAAGACCGGGAGGACGGAATGGCGGACGCATGCGTGCGCTTCAGCGTGGACGGCGACATCGCCAGGATCCGGCTCGACCGGCCCGACCGCCTGAACGCCCTCGACTTCGCCGTGGGCGTCGAATTGCTCGATGCGCTGTCGCGCGCCGAGCGCGACCGCAGCGTGAAGGCCGTGCAGTTGACCGGCGAAGGCCGCGCCTTCATGGCGGGCGGCGATCTCGCACTGTTCCATGCGGCACCCGATCACGCCGACCAGGAGGCGAGCCGGCTGATCGGCCTCTTCCACCAGATCATCCGCTGCATTCGGCGCATGAACGCGCCGGTGGTTGCGGGCGTGCAGGGCGCGGTCGCGGGCGGCGGGCTCGGGCTGGCGCTCGCCTGCGATCTCGTGGTGGCGGCGCGCGATGCGACGTTCGTGCCGGCCTATACGCGCATCGGCACCAGCCCGGACGGCGGCACCACCTGGTCGATCACGCGGCTGATCGGTCAGCGCCGCGCGCTGGAATGGATCATGCTGGGCGAGCCGATGAGCGCCGAGGAGGCGCGCGCGATCGGGCTGATCAATCGCGTCGTCGACAGCGACAAGCTCGGCGCCGAGGTCGATGCCGTCGCGGCGCGCATTGCGGCTGGTCCAGCCTTCGCCTTCGCGTCGGTGAAGCGGCTCGTGCATCAGGCGCCGACAGTGCCGCTCGACGTGCAGCTCGAAAGCGAGCGCGACGCCTTCGTGGCGGCGGCGCGCATGGCGGATTTCCGCGAGGGCATTACGGCGTTCTTCGAGCGGCGGGCGGCGAAGTTCGGGAAGGAGTGACTCAGATCGCCTGCACGGCGCCGCGCTCGATGCGGTAGGCGCGCGAGAGCAAGTCGGAGACGTGCACCTCGTTCGATTCCGCGATCAGCACCGAGACGCCTTCGCTCTTCAGGTTGGCGAGCACCTCACCGAGACGGCGCGCGAGCGCGGGCGCGAGCCCTTCGAAGGGCTCGTCGAGCAACAGCAGGCGGCGGCCGGCGAGCAGCGCGCGGGCGAGCGCGACCATTTTCTGCTGCCCGCCCGAGAGTTCGAGCGCGCGGCGCTCGCGGAACTTGGCGACCTCCGGCATGATCGAGAAGATCCATTCGAGCCGCTGCTCGACGCCGTCCATCTTCGTGGACCAACTCGGCACGCGGATGTTCTCCTCGACCGTGAACTCCGGCACGAGACGGCGGTCTTCCGGCATATAGCCGACGCCGTGCGCGACACGGCGGTGCGCCGGCAGCCGCAACAGATCGACATGCTCGAGCTCGGCCGAGCCTCCCGCAACGAGCGCGCCCATGAGCGCGCGCATCATCGTTGTCTTGCCGGCGCCGTTGCGGCCGATCAGGCCGCACATCTCGCCTTCCATCAGGTCGAGCGAGGCTTCGCGCACGATCGGCACCGGGCCGATGGAGACCGTGAGATGGTGCACTTTAAGCATGGGCGCCCTCCCCGGTCCGCAGCCGCGTGCCGCTGATCAGCGTCTGCACGCGCTCGTTGGCGAGCGCTTCGCCGGGCGGGCCATCCGCAATGATGGTGCCGTCGTAGAAGGCGAGCACGCGGTCGGCGAAACGGCCGATGATCTCCATGTCGTGCTCGACGAACAGGATGGTGACGCGGCGGCTCTTGAGCGCCGACATCACGACGTCCATCAGGCCGAACTTCTCCTCGACCGAGATGCCGCTGGTCGGCTCGTCGAGCAGCAGGATCTTGGGCCAACCCGCCACCGCCATGGCGATGTCGAGCAGCTTGCGGATGCCCTGCGGCAGCGTGGCGACGCGCGATTCGCGGTAGCGATCGATCTGGAAGAGTGTGATCGCGGCCTCGGCCTCCGCGACGGTCTGCTCGGAGCGCAGCGGCGTGAGCGCCTGGCTGAGCACGCCGCCGGTGCCGCGCGCGATCGCGGCAGCGACGCACATGTTCTCGAACACGGTGAGCGTCGGGAAGATCTGCGCGACCTGGAACGAGCGTGAGATGCCGAGCCGCGTGATGTCGCGCGAAGCCATGCCGGTGATGTCGCGCTCGCCGAAGCGGATCGTGCCCTTGGTGGGCCGCAGGTGCCCCGTGACCATGTTGACGAAGGTAGTCTTGCCGGCGCCGTTGGCACCGATGATGCCGACGGTCTGCTCGGCCGGAACGTCGACCGTGATCTCGCGCGCCGCGACGACGCTGCCAAAGGTCTTCTCGAGCCCGGCGACGGAGAGGATCGGGCTCATGCGCCCTCCTTTCCGCGCACCTTGCGCATGAAGAGCGAACCAAGGCCGTCGGGCACGAACAGAATCGTGACCAGCAGCACGCCGCCGAGGATGATCTGCCAAGCGCCTGGCACCAGCGCGACCGCGATCGAGCGCAGCATCTCGAACATGAAGGAGCCGACGAAGGCGGCCGCGATCGAGCCGGCACCCGCGAGAATTGTGACGAAGACGAAGCCGCCCGACGTGGTCCAGTAGGCCATTTGCGGATCGACGTGGGAGATCGTCATGGCGGCGAGCGCACCGGCGACGCCGGCCAGGAAGCCCGAGATCACGAGCTTGAGATGGATCAGCCGGTTCACCGAAAGGCCGAGGAACTCGATGCGAATCTCGTTGTCGCGCACCGGCACTGCGATCGCGCCGGCGACCGACTTGAAGTAGCGGGCAATCAGCACCGCCGAGACGGCCGAGATCGCGAGGACGAGCCAGAAGAGCGCGAGGTTGAGGGTCGCGCCGTGCGGCGCCCAGCCGAGGAAGGTCGCGGGCGCAACGTTGAAGCCGTCAGTCGAGCCGAGCACCTCCGTCTTCACCAGCACGCCATAGAGGATCATCGACATCGCCAGACTGAGCATGGCGAAGAAGATCTCGCGATAGCGCGCGAGGAGGAAGCCGACCAGGAATGCGACAATGCTGGCCGCGATGCCGCCGACCACGATCATCAGCAATGCGTCGGTGGTCCCCGTGAAACGGCCGAGCAGCGCGACCGCGTAAGCCCCGATCGCGTAGTAGAGCGCCTGTCCGAAGGGGACAAGACCCGCGCGCCACATCACGATGAGGCCGAGCACCACGAGAGCGTGCGCGAAAGCGATGGTGGCGAGCGAGACGAGCCATGGCGGCAGCGCCGGCGCGGCCGCGGCGAGAATCAGGAAGGCGAGACCGCCGACCAGTGTGGAACGGGTAGCCATCAGAGGTGCCATCCCTTCGGATTGGATCTCATGCGTGGCTCGATACTTTGTTTGCGCATGATCTTTTCCGAAAACCGGTGTCCACTTTTCGGGATCATGCGCTAGATCTTCCTCGGCTGCGCGCGCGAGAACAGGCCGTGCGGCCGGACGATCAGCACCAGCGCCATCACGCCGTAGATCACGAACAGCTCGATCTGCGGCGCGAGATGCACGGCCGCGGCGCGGCAGAGGCCGACGATGAGGGCGCCGACCAGCGCGCCCTCCATGGAGCCCATGCCGCCGATCGCGACCACCGCGAAGGCGAGCACGATGACCTCGACGCCGATGCCGAGCGTCACGGAGATCTTCGGCGCCATCACGGCGCCGCCGAGCGCGCCGAGCACTGCGCCGAGCGCGAACGTGACCGTATAGACGAGCGTGACGTTGATGCCGAGCGCTGCCGCGGCCTCGCGGTCGAAGATGACCACCGTAAGCAGGCGGCCCGGGCGCGTGCGATTGAGTGCATAGCCGCCACCGAGCGCCAACAGCGCCGCGAAGATCACGAGGCCGATGTCGTAGCCCGACAGGATCAGCGGCCCGACCTCAACATTGCCGGCAACGACCAGCGGCTGATAGGCGGCGAGCGAACCCGGGCCCCAGATGAGAATGATGGTGTCTTCGAGGATGAGGAACACCGCATAGGTGATGAGGACGATGACGACCTCGTCGCGGCCATAGGCGAGGCGCAGGATGCCGCGCTCGAGGATCAGGCCGATCACGAGCCCGATCGCCATCGCGACCAGCACCATGAACAGGAAGCCGCCCGCGTCCGGCAGCCCGCGATCGAAATAGATGCCGACCGCGGTCGCTGCGCCATAAGCGCCGAACGCGTAGAACGAGCCGTGGGCGACGTTGAGGATCTTCATCACCCCGAAGATCAGGGTGAGGCCGATCGCGACCACGAACAGATAGGCCGCGTAGACGAGCCCATCCGTGACGATTGCGAAGGCTGTCAGCACGATCGAATTCCAGGCGAGGCGTTGCAAACTGAGGCCGCGCCGAAGCGCGGCCTCATGCGATCAAGCGGCCAGCGGCCTTACTTGGGAAGGCCTTACTTGCACTTGGCGCCCTGCATGCCGCCTTCGAGCCAGGCCGTCGAGGTCATGTCGGCCGGCGGATTCACGCACTCGGCCGGGTACTTCACGACGTCGACGATCTCGGGCTGGCCCTTCTGCTTGTTGAACTTGTAGGTGCCGTAGGAGATGTCGCCGATGCCCTGATGGCCCTTGCCGAGCGCCATCTTGATGGTCGTGCTGGGCGCCTGGAATTCGAGGCCCTCGAAGGCGGCGATGACCTCGTCGACCGACGGCTTGGCGCCGTTCTTCGCCTTGGCGGCCTTCTCCCATGCGGCCTTCAAGCCGAGGATCGACTGCGCCATGTGGTAGGACGGATAAGTCGGCGCAACACCGAAGCGGTCCTGGAACGCCTGCTTGAACCACTTGTTCAGCTCGTTGTCGGGCGAGAAGAACACGCCGTGCGAGCCACGCGCGCCGATGATCGTGCCGTCCGGCATCTTGTTGCCGAGCCGCGCGACCGCGGTCTCGCCGGCCGTCATGATCATCGGGATGCGCTGCGGGAGGCCGCGCGCGCTCGACTGGAAGATGAAGCTCTCCAGGTCGCCGTTCCAGAAGCTGGTGTGGATCACCTGGCTCTTCGAGGTGAGCAGCGAGGAGACCTCGGCGCCGTACTCGCCGGCGAAGAGCTTGGGGAACAGCTCCTTGTCGACGGCCGCCTTCGGCGCCAGCGCCTTCATGGCCGCGACGAAATCGCGCCAGGAGTCCTGACCCCAGGCGTAGTTCTGATTGATGCCCGAATAGGACGTGATGTTCTTCTTCTTCTCGACGATGTAGCGCGCGGCCGCGACGCCATCCATGGTGGCATGCGGCGTGGCGCGGAACACGTATTTGCGCGGCGCTTCCTCGAAGATGCGCGGCGTGCCGCAGTCGAACAGAACCGTGATGGTCTTGAGCTCCTCGGCGACGGGCGTCACGGCAAGGCAGTTGCCCGAGGAGATGTAGCCGACGATCGCCTCGACGCCGTCGCGCTGCACGAGGTTGCGATATTCGGTCACCTGCTGGGCGGTCGAGCCGGCCTCGTCAATGATCCTGGGCTCGATCTTCGCACCCGCGAGACCGACCTGATTGTAAGGCGCCGGCACCTTGCCGGCGTTCAGGCCCTCGATGAGGATCTCGGCCGCATTGCGCGCCGGAATGCCGAACGGGCCGGCGGCCGGGCCGGTGAGGAATGTGACGATGCCGAGCTTCACGCTGGCAGCCGGCTGCTGCGCGGCGGCGAGCCCGGGCAGCAGCGCGATGGCGCCGCCGAGCGCGGTCGCCGTCGCGAGACGCTTCATGAACTGATGCTGGATCCTCATGTCGTAGCCCTCCCTGGATCATATTTTTCTCTGACCGGAGCCGAAGTCGCGACTCTCGGACACGTGACGTCCCATTAGCAATGGATGTGCCATTGCGGATGGGCGTGCCGTTTCTCACCGCGAAACTGCATCACGGGCGCGCGGCGCGGCAGTGCAGCCGAATCCGAGCGACGCCGCAAGCACTGTCGCGGCCGAGCGACCGCTGGCCGCATCGAAGCATGCCGGCGCGCATGGTTGAAGATGTTTGCCCGAACGACATCCCAACGCTGGCGCGTGTCCGCCGCGTAGACATTGTGCCCTGCAGCATCGCGACCCAACGTCACGCGGTCGCCTCGCCGAGCTTCTTGTAGAGATACGAGCGCGAGATCCCGAGCTCCTGCGCGACCTTCTTCTTGTTGCCCTTGTGCCGCTCCATGGCGGCGCGGATCACCTGATGCTCGAGATGCGCGACGCTCGCCCCTAATGTGCCGTCCTGGCTCTTCGCTGGCGCAGCGACCGCCTCGGCGTCGCTGCGCCCGTGCTGGAAGTCCTGCGGCTCGATGCTGTCGCCCTCTGAAAAGACGAAGGCGCGCTCGATCTCGTGGCGCAGCTGGCGCACGTTGCCGGGCCAGCGCTGGTCCATCATCCAGTCGAGCGCGGCGGGCGCGATCGGGCGCGCGGGACGCGCGTGGCGATGCGCGATCTCCTCGAGGAAGTGCGCTGCGAGCAGCGGGATATCCTCGAGCCGCTCGCGCAGCGGCGGCACCTCAATGACGATCGGCGAGATGCGGTAGAAGAGGTCGAGACGGAATTTGCCGCTCTCGACCTGGCTCTGCAGATCCGTGTGCGTCGCGGTGACGAGCCGGAAGTCGACCTCGCGCGGCTTCTCGCCGCCGATGCGCTCGACCATGCGGTCCTGCAACACGCGCAGCAGCTTGACCTGTACCTCCATCGGCATGTCGCCGATCTCGTCGAGGAAGATCGTGCCGTTCGCGGCCTGCTCGAACTTGCCCTTGCGGCCCTTGCGATCCGCGCCCGTGAAGGCGCCGGGCTCGTAGCCGAACAGCTCCGCCTCGACGAGGCTCGCGGGCAGCGCCGCCGCGTTCACGGCGACGAGCGAGGCATCGCGGCGCGGGCTCAGGCGGTGCAGCGCGTGGGCGACCAGCTCCTTGCCGGTGCCGCTCTCGCCGCGGATCAGGACGGCGATCTCGAGCGGTGCCACTTTGACGATCTCGGCGCGCAGCCGCCGCATCGCCGGGCTCTCGCCGACGATCTGGTCGAGGCCGTAGCCGCGGCTGCGCAGCACCGCGGCCTCGCGCTTGTAGAACTCGACTTCGCTTTCAAGCGTGCGCACGCGGCGGCTGAGCGCATCAACCTGATCGGGGCCCTTGAACATGACGCGGCCGACGGCGCCGACGGTCTTGCCCTCCCGCTGGATCGGCACACGCGAGACCACGCGGTCGGCACCGTTCATGCGCTGCAGCTGGCCGATCTCGGCTTTGCCGGTGCGAACCACGCGGTCGAGGCCGGTGTTCTCGATCACATCGCGCACGGGCCGGCCGTTGGCGTCGCCCGGGCCGAGACCGAAGAAGCGCTCGTGCACGGGCGAGATGTAAGTGACGCGGCCCTGGTCATCGACCACCGTCATGGCGTCGAAGGGATCGCTCACCAGGTGATTGATGATGTCGTAGGCGAAATCGACCGAGGCGACGAACTCGAAGACAGGCTCGGCGCCAGGCTCGCCGATCACCAGCAGCTCGGCCTCGGGCAACGCGCAAGTCAGGATCAGGAGCTGCCGCCGCTCGAGCTTGATGGCGCGCAGGCGGTGCTCGCGCGCCTCCTGCATCCAGGCCGGATCGGTGGCGAGACTTTGCAGCCGGGAATCGGTGCCCAGGCCGCTCGCGAACAGGATGTTCGCGCCATCGACCACGATCGCGCCGACCAGGCGCTTGTTACGCTCCACCGCGTCCTCCCGGAACTCAGACGCAATTCTTCTTCGTGTCGTTGTCGAAGACACATATTGGATTATGCTGTGCGAGGCAACGACAGGGAACGCCCCTGCGGCCACGTGGGATTGCGAAAATCGCCCCTCCGTGTTCGCGGCACAGACTGGCACGTGCATTGCTCAAGAACGGTGCAACCCGAAGCACCACCATGTCGATGACCCGATCCGATGCTGCCGATGCGCCGTTCCGCCGCCTGCCCGCGGTGCGGCCCGGCCATGGCTTCGACCTGCTCGACGGTGTGCGAGTGCTGGATCTCACGACCTCGGTCGCGGGGCCTTACGCGACCCTGCTGCTCGCCGATCTCGGCGCCGAGGTGATCAAGGTGGAGCGGCCCGGCGGCGGCGATGACGCCCGCGCCTGGGGCCCGCCTTTCCTCGACGCAGAGTCGCTGTGGTTCCTGAGCGTCAACCGCAACAAGCAGAGCATCACACTCGATACCACCAGTGACGCCGGACGCGCCGTGCTGCACGATCTCGTGCGCGCCTGCGATGTCGTGATCGTCAACCAGATCCCGCGCACGGCCAAGAAGCTCGGGCTCGATGCCGCGACGCTCACGGCCCTGAAGAGCGATCTGATCTACGTGTCTATCACCGGCTTCGGCCTCGCGGGCGAGCGCGCCGACCTCGCCTGTTACGACCTGATCGCCGAGGGCTATTCGGGCGTGATGGATCTGACGGGCGCGGCCGAGAGCGAGCCGCAGAAGATCGGCGCGCCGGCCGCCGACATGCTGGCGGGCGAGGACGCGGCGCTCGCCACAGTGGCGGCGCTGTTCGCGCGCATGAAATCGGGCCGCGGCCGCGTGGTCGACGTGTCGCTGACCGAGTCCATGACACGCTTCCTCGCCTGCCGCATCGTGCCCTATCTCGGCTCCGGCGAGGTGCCGCGCCGCTCAGGCGCCAAGGACAGCGTGATCGCCATCTACCAGACCTTCGAGACCGCTGACGCGCCGATCACCCTCGGCCTCGCCAATGACGGGATCTGGACGCGCTTCTGGCAGGCCGTGGGCGATCCGGAGTTCGGCGCCGACCCGCGCTATGACAGCAACGCCAAGCGCCGCACCGCGCGCGGCGCGATCGTGACGCGTATCCAGGAGGTGCTGCGGCAGAAGCCGCGCGCCGAGTGGCTGGCGCTGTTCGGCGCTGCGCGCGTGCCGGCCGGGCCGATCAACCGCGTGGACGAGGTTGCGAGCGATCCGCACCTCGCGGCGCGCGGCCTCTTTTACCGGCTGGCCGACGGCCGCCGCGAGGTTCCGCAGATCGGTACCGGCTTCTGGCTCGACGGCGCCGCCAATGTGCCGCGCAGCGCGCCGCCACGACTCGGCGAGCACACGCAATCCGTGCTCAAATCCGTGCTCGGCTACAGCGACGAGCGCATCCAGGCCCTCGCGGCCGACCGCATCACGTGAAGGAAGCCCATGGCCTACGAGACCATCCTCTACGACGAGCAGGGGCCGATCGGCACCATCACGCTCAACCGTCCGCAGGACGGAAACATGTTCAATGCCACGATGTGTCACGAGATCCGTGACTGCATCAACGAGATCCGGCGCGAGACGCGCACGCGGGTGATCGTGATCACGGGCGCGGGCGACAAGTTCTTCTGCATCGGCGGACGCAAAGACGGCATGGAGGACACGATCCTCTATGCGGGCACGCTGCCGACGCTGGAAATGTACGAGGCCATCGAGAAGCTGCAGAAGCCGGTGATCGCCTCGGTGAACGGCTTCGCGGTCGGCGGCGGCAATGTGCTGCAGATGGTCTGCGACTGCACGATCGCGAAGGAGAGCGCGGTGTTCCGCCAGGTCGGGCCGATGATGGGCTCGTTCGATGCGGGCTACGGCACCTGGTATCTCGAGGACCTGGTCGGCAAGAAGCGCGCGAAGGAGATCTGGTTCCGCAACCCGAAGATCAGCGCTGCGGAAGCACTGCAGATGGGCCTAATCAACAAGGTCGTGCCGGACGCGGACCTGAAGAAGGAGACCGAAGCCTTCGCGCTGGAGATCGCAGATCGCGGACCGTTCGCGCTCGCCTCCGTGAAGGCGGCGTTCAATGCGCGGCATGGCGGCGTCTCGGGCCTCTCGCGCATGGCGCACGACCTGCTGCTGCGCTCCTATCTGGAAAGCGACGAGAGCAAGGAGCTCTCCAAGAGCTTCGCCGAGAAACGCAAGCCCGACCCGAGCAAGTTCGGAGGCTGAATGCGGCCGTTCCTCACCCTGCATCACCCGGCCGCGGCGCGGCGCTACTACGAGCAGGGCTTGTGGCAGAAGGACACGTTCTATGGGCTGCTGGCGCGGCATGCGACCGGCCGACCGAACGCGCCGGCGTTGCGCGACGGCAAGCGCACGCTCACATGGCAGCAACTCCTCGATCGGGTGGACGGCGTCGCGGCGGACCTACGCGTCTACGGGCTCGTGGGCGGCGATCGCGTGTCGATCTGGATGTCGAACCGCGCCGAAGCCGTCGTCACGCTGCTCGCCTGCGCGCGCGAGGGATTTGCGTGCAATCCGTCGCTCCATCGCACCTACACCTGCGAGGAGATCGCGCAGCTGCTGCGTCAGCTTTCGGCGCGCGCGCTGGTGACGGAAGCCGGCTGGGGCGCGGACCGGGCGAGCGTCAATTTCGATGCGGTGCTCGCGGGCGTGCCCTCGCTGAAGACCGTGTACACGCCGGAGTCCTTCCCGGCGCCGGCGCCAAACGCGACGCCGCCCTGCACGGATCCCGACGTCGTGATGTATCTCGCCTTCACGTCGGGCACGACCGGCACGCCGAAATGCGTGATGCATTCGGCGAACACGCTGCTCGCCAATGCGCGCGACATGGTGCGTGACTGGGGCCACGGGCCGGACAGCGTGATCCTCACGCTCTCGCCGCTCTCGCATCACATCGCCTGGGTTGCGGTGGCGCAATGGCTGCTCGCGGGCGGGCTGCTGGTGACCGACGATCCGCCCGCGGGTGTCAGCCGTCTCGACTGGATCACCGAGAGTGGCGCGACCTATGTGCTGGGCGTGCCGACGCATGCGATGGACGTGCTGGCCGAGCAGCGCCGGCGCGGCGTTGCGCGGCTCGGGCGCGTCGCCGTGTTCTATATGGCGGGCGCGCCGATCCCGCCCGCGGTGGCCGAGGCCTTTGTCAAGCAGGGCATCAAGCCGCAGAACGTCTACGGCATGACCGAGAACTCCTCGCACCAGTACACGTATCCGACCGACGAGACCGAGACGATCATCGGCACCTGCGGGCGCGGCGGACGCGCCTATGAGGTGCGACTGTTCGATCCTGCGGATGCGGACCGGCCGGTCGGTGTCGGCGAGGTCGGCCATATCGGCGGGCGCGGCGCCGCATTGATGCTCGGCTATTTCGACAACCAATCCGCGACCGAGACATCGTTCAACCGCGACGGCTGGTTCATGTCGGGCGATCTCGGCATCATGGACCGGCACGGCAATCTGAAGATCGAAGGCCGGCTCAAGGACCTCATCATCCGCGGCGGGCACAACATCTATCCGGCGCATGTGGAGGCGCTGGCGGTGCGCCATGCGGCGGTGGATCGCGTGGCCTGCTTTCCGGTGCCGGACGAGCGCCTGGGCGAGCGCATGTGCATCGGCGTGATGGGCCGCGTGGAGCCGGACGAGCTGCTGGCACATCTCGCGCGCGAAGGCGTGTCGAAGTTCGACATGCCGGAATATTTCGTACGCTTCGAGAGCTTCCCGCTCACCGCGAGCGGCAAGATCCTCAAGCGCGAGCTCGCCGCCATGGCGCGCCGCGGCGAGATCGCGCTGACGCCGATCCGCTGGCAGCCGCGGGAGAAGAGCGCATGAGCCCGCGTCTCGCTACTCATGAGGACGTCGCCGTGCTGACGCTGGACCGACCGGAGGCGCTGAACGCGCTCTCCTTCGCAGTGCTGCAGCGGCTCGGTGAATTGCTGGACGAGGCTGCGGCCAGCAAGGCGCGGGCGCTGATCGTCATCGGCGCCGGCACGAAGGCCTTTTGCGCGGGCGCGGATATTCCGGAACTGCGCGGCCGCGATCTCGTGGCGCAGAAGCGCGGCGCCGAGCTCGGCCAACAGGTGTTCGGCAGGATCGAGCGGCTGCCAATGCCGTCGATCGCTATGATTAATGGCTACGCGTTCGGCGGCGGCCTGGAGCTTGCGCTCGCCTGCACGTTCCGGCTTGCCACGGCCAACGCGAGGATGGGCTTGCCGGAGATCAAGCTGGGCTTGATCCCGGGCTATGGCGGCACGCAGCGGCTGCCGCGCCTCATCGGCGAAGCGCGCGCGCTGGAGATGATCCTGACGGGACGCGCCGTCGATGCGGCCGAAGCGGAGCGGATCGGGTTGGTGAACCGCATCGTCGAGGGCGATCCGCTGGACGCCGCAATGGCTTTTACACGCGGCTTCACGGGATACAGCCTGCCGGTGCTCGGCTTCGCGCGCGAGGCCGTGCAACGGGCGCGCGACGTGCCGCTCGCCGAAGGGCTCGCGATCGAGGCGGAGCTTTCCACGCTCGCCTATCGCACGCGCGATGCCGAGGAAGGCATGGCAGCCTTCGTCGAGAAGCGGAAGCCGGAGTTCCGCGATGCCTGACGGGCAGATCATCGTCACGGGCGCAAGCCGCGGCATCGGCGCCGCGATCGCGACGGATCTCGCGCGGCGCGGCTTCGCGGTGGTCGGGCTGTCGCGCTCCGGCACGAGCGCCGCGGGACGCGGCGTTGCCTGCGACGTGACGGACGAAGCCTCGGTCGCGGCGGCGATCCGCGGGATTGCAGCACAGGCGTCCCTCATCGGCCTCGTCAACAATGCGGGCGCGCATACGGCGCGACCGAGCGCCGCGCTGAGCGCGGCGGAGTTCGAAGAGACGATACGGCTCAATGCGACGGCCGCCCTGGTCGCGGCGCGCGAGGCGCATCCGCATCTGGCCGCCGCGGGCGGCGGACTGATCGTCAATATCGGATCGTTCTTCGACAAGCTCGGCGTGCCGAGCAGCCTCGCCTATTGCGCCTCCAAGGCCGCGGTCGGCGCCATCACGCGCTGCCTCGCGGCCGAATGGGCGCGCGACCGGATCCGCGTGATGAATGTCGCGCCCGGCTACATCGAGACGGACCTCAACCGCGACTTCCTCGGCAAGGACAAGATCCGCGCCTGGCTCGACAAGCGCGTCCCGTTGGGCCGCGCCGGCCAGGTGGACGAGGTCGCGCGGATCGTCGGCGCGCTGTTCGCCGAGGACATCGGCTATCTCACGGGCGAGACCATCTATCTGGATGGCGGCCAAGGCATGTTTCTGTGATGAAGATCTTCGAGCAGATCGAGGAGCGGCGGGACTGGAGCCAGGACGAGCGGCTGGTGCTCGACCAAGTGCGCCGTGTCTGCGACGAAGTCATTCGACCGAATGCCGACGAGATCGACCGCAGTGGCGCGTTTCCGTGGGAGAACGTCAAGTCGCTGAACGCGCTCGGGCTGAACGGCCTGTTCGTCCCTGAGGCCTATGGCGGATCGCCGATGCGATTCCGGCTCTATGTCGCGGTCGTGAAGCTGATCAGCGAGGCTTGCGCGTCGACCGGCATCATCTACGCGACCACCTTTCACGGCATGAAGCCGCTGATCGATTTCGGCACCGAGGAGCAGAAGCAGCGACTGCTGCCCGCGATCGCCGAGGGCGGGCTCGGTGCGCTCGCCATCACCGAGCCGAATGCCGGCTCGGACGCAACCGGCATGCGCACGCGCTTCCGGCCGGACGGAGATCAGATCGTCATCGACGGTGGCAAGATCTTCATCACCAGCGGCGACGTGGCGGACCGCATCCTGCTGTTCGGCAAGTGGAGCGAGATCGACGACGCCAAGGGTGCGATCTCGGCGCTGGTGCTCGAGAAGGGCACGCCCGGTTTCTCGGTGGCTCGGATCGAGGAGAAGATGGGGCATCGCGGCTCCTCGACGGCCGCAATCGACTTCGACGGCTGCCGCGTGCCGCGCGCGAACCTGCTCGGTGAGCCGGGCGACGGGCTGAAGATCCTGTTCGCCTCCCTCAACAAGTCGCGGCCGAGCGTCGCCGCGCATGCGCTGGGCATCGCGCGCGCGGCCTTCGGCGACATGGTCGCCTACATGAACGAGCGCAAGCAGTCGGGCCGCCGCATCGCCGAGTTCCAGGGCAACCAGTTCTCGCTCGCGGACCTCGCGACCGATCTCGCCATGGCGGAGGTGTGGCTCGACTATGTGTGCGACCTCGTCGAAAGCGGCGCCAGTGATTTCGGGCTGCAGGCCTCCATGGCGAAGATGCGCGGCTCCGATCTTGCCATGCGGATCGCGACGGAGGCCGTGCAGATGCATGGCGGCTACGGCTATGTGCGCGACTTTCGCGTCGAGCGGCTGATGCGCGACGCAAAGATCACGCAGATCTGGGAAGGGACCAACCAGGTGCATCGGCAACTCATCGGCCGGAGCTTCGTCAGCAAATGAGCGGGATCAAGACGGTCGGAGTCTGCGGCGCGGGCGGCACGATGGGCGCCGGCATCGCCATCGTGGCAGCGCGGGCTGGCTTTGCGACCGTCTGCTACGACCAGTCGGCGCAAGGCCTCGAGCGCGCCGCGCAGCAGAGCGCCGGCTTCTTCGGCAAGTCCGTGGAGCGCGGCAAGATGACGGCCGCCGAGCGCGATGCAGTGCTCGGACGCCTGACGCGCACGACGGAACTCGCCGATCTCGCGGCCTGCGATCTCGTGATCGAAGCCGTGTTCGAGGAGCTGCAGATCAAGCGTACGCTGTTCGGCCAGCTCGACGCCATCTGTCCCGCGCACACGATCTTCGCGTCCAACACCTCGACGCTGTCGATCACCGAGATCGCGGCCGGCACCAAGCGGCCGGACCGCGTGGTCGGCATGCATTTCTGCCTGCCCGCGCAATTGATGAAGCTGATCGAGATGTCGCCCGGGCTGCTGACGTCGGACGAGACGTTCCGCGCCGCCTGGGCCTGGACCGAAGCCTGCGGGCAGACGCCGGTCCGCACGCAGGACAAGCCGGGCTTCATTCTCAATGCGCTGCTGGTGCCGTACAACAACGACGCGATCCGCGCGGTCGAAGCCGGCGTCGCGTCGCCGGCCGACATCGACACGGCCGTGAAGGTCGCGCTCGGCTACAAGATGGGACCGCTGGAGCTGATCGACCTGATCGGCCTCGATACGCAGATCCGGCTGTGCGAGGCGTTCTATCCGATCACCCTCGATCCGCGCGCCGCCTGCCCGCCGCTGCTGCGGCGGATGGTGGCGGCCGGGTTACTCGGCCGCAAGTCGGGCCGCGGCTTCCACCGTTACGACGGCAATGCCATGTTCGGAGCCTGATGATGCGCTATACGATCATGCGCAGCGGCACGAGCCGCTCATTCCCGGACGGCGATCCGTTCCTCGCCGGCGCCAGCGCCGAAGCCGACGTGGTGCTGCATCTCGGCACGCCATTGGCCGCGGATGCGAGCCGCGCCGCGATCCTGGTCGAGCTCGGCAGCGAGTGCCTCGGCGTGCACACGGGCGAGCACGCAGGCCAGGAAGGCTCGAACGTGCTCGGCTTCGCGCGCTATCGCAATGGCGACGATCCACCCTCGCCGCTTATCGAGCTGGTGCGCCAGCCGCGCACGCTGGAGAGCGCCATGGCGGCGGCGCGCGCGGTGTTCGAAGCGGCGGGTTTCACGGTTGTCGTGTCGGCCGATCAGGCCGGCCGCATTGTCGATCGACTGGTGCGGCCGAAGTACAACGACGCGCTGCGGCTGCTCGACGAAGGGCTCGCAACGGCCGCCGACATGGATCTCACCTGCCGCCTCGGGCTCGGCTATCGCGACGGGCCGATCGAGCGGCTGGAGCGCGGCGGGCTCGCGCACCATTACGACGTCACGTATGCGCTGCACAAGGTCTACGGCACGCCCGGCTTCGCGCCGGCGCGGCGCGCGGTCGTCGCCACGATGCGGAGATCGCGCTGATGCGACCGCTGGAAGGCCTGCTGGTGCTCGACTTCTCGACCTTGCTGCCGGGACCGATGGCGACGCTGCTGCTCGCCGAAGCGGGCGCCGAGGTGATCAAGATCGAGCGGCCCGGTCGCGGCGAGGAGATGCGCGGCTATGACCCGAAATGGGGCCGCGACAGCGTCAACTTCGCGCTGCTCAACCGCGGCAAGAAGAGCCTCGCACTCGACCTGAAGGATCCGGCGGATCGCACCAAGCTCGATCCCCTGATCGCGCGCGCGGATGTGTTGGTCGAGCAGTTCCGTCCCGGCGTGATGGCGCGGCTCAGTCTCGGCTACGACGAGGTCGCGAAGATCAATCCGCGCATCGTCTATTGCTCGATCACCGGCTATGGCCAGAACGGACCGAAGCGGGACGTCGCGGGCCACGATCTCAACTACATCGGCGACGCGGGACTGCTCGCGCTCTCCATGGGGCCGCTCGATCGACCCGTCGTGCCGCCGGCGCTGATCGCAGACATCGCGGGCGGCGCCTACCCGGCCGTGATGAATATCCTGCTGGCGCTCACCGAGCGCGCGCACACGGGGCACGGTCGCTATCTCGATGTCGCGATGAGCGACAACCTGTTCACCTTCATGTACTGGGCGATCGGCAACGGGCTTGCGGCCGGGCAATGGCCCGGCAACGGCGCGGATCGCGTGACCGGCGGTTCGGCGCGCTATCGGCTCTATGCGACCGCCGACGATCGCATGGTCGCGGCGGCGCCGCTGGAGCAGAAGTTCTGGGACGAGTTCTGCGACATCATCGCCCTCGAGGTCGAGCTGCGCGACGACCGGCGCGATCCCCAGAAGACGGCGCAGCGCGTCGCCGCGATCATCCGCAGCGAGAGCAGCGAGATCTGGCGCAAGCGCTTCGCGGGGCGCGACTGCTGCTGCTCGATCGTCGCGAACTTACGCGAGGCGTTGGACGATCCGCATGTGACGGCGCGCGGGCTGTTCAGCCGCGCGCTGGTGAATGAGGCCGGCGACCGGCTGCCTGCCCTGCCCGTGCCGATCGACGCAGCGTTCCGTGGGACGGCCGATGAGGCGCTCGCGGCGCCGACGCTGGGCTCTCCTTCGGGAGCCGAGCCGTGAAAGCGATCGTGGTGCGGGACTTCGGATCGGCGGCGCTCGAGGAATGGCCCGATCCGCAGCCCGGCGCCGGCGAGGTGATCGTCGATGCGGAGGCGATCGAGCAGAACTATCCCGACCTGCTGGTGATCGACGGCCGCTATCAGTTCAAGCCGCCGCTGCCTTTCATTCCGGGAAAATCCGCGGTCGGGCGCGTCGCCGCGCTCGGCGCGGGCGTGACCGGCCTCACGGTCGGCACGCGCGTCGCCTTGCAGCTCGAGCACGGCGCCTATGCGGAGAAGATCCGCGCGCCCGCCGCGAACTGCTTTCCGGTGCCGCAGGCGCTTGTGGCCGGAACGGCCGCCGCGCTCGGCCTGCCCTACCAGACCGCGTGGTTCGCGCTGCGCGAGCGCGCCGGCATGGCGGCGGGCGAGAGCGTGCTGGTGCTCGGCGCCGCGGGCGGCGTCGGGCT
>JAEYAU010000075.1 GCA_023404705.1 Pseudomonadota bacterium | reverse complement strand
GGCCGAGGAAGCGCCTGCGCCGGACGCAAAGCCGTCCGCTCAACAGGCTCCGACCGAGACCCAAGCGCCGGCGCATCAGCGCGCCCCGCACCACGCCCGCGCTGCCGCGGACGAGAAGCCCGCCGATGCGGCGGCCAACGCGGCCAAGTCCGCGAACGACGTGCCGCTCCCTCAGAACACGCCCGCGCCGACTCCGGCCATGGCGGTCCCGACCATGTGGTCGACCGATGTGCGCCTGCGGACCGGCCAGGAAACCGCGGTGCCGGTCGCCGGCCTCGCGGTCGAGATCGTCTCGCGCGCCCAGGAAGGCCTGAAGAGCTTCGAGATCCGCCTCGATCCGCCCGAGCTCGGACGTGTCGATGTGCGCCTCGACGTGGACCGCGGCGGCAACGTCACGACGCGCCTCACCGTGGATCGGGTCGAGACCCTCGACATTCTGCGTCGTGATTCCGCGAGCCTCGAGCGCGCGCTGCAGCAGGCCGGCCTCAAAACGGACGGCGGCCTCGAATTCAGCCTGCGCGACCAGTCCCTCGCGCACCGCAACCACTCCCAGCCGGAGCAGCAGAACGGCACCCAGAGCCGTCTCGTTGTGACCGAGGACGAGGTCGCCGCCACGGAAGCGGCGCGGCGCGGCTATGGCCGCCTGCTCGGTCTCGGCTCCGGCGTCGACATCAGAGTCTAGGAGTAATCATTATGGTCGACAGCATTTCCTCGATCGTGAGCCAGGTGACCTCGGCGACCACCGGCACCTCCGGCATCACCAGCAACGCCTCGATCGCGAAGAACTTCGACAGCTTCCTGCGCCTGCTGACGACGCAGCTGCAGAACCAGAATCCGCTGGAGCCGCTCGATACCAACGAGTTCACCCAGCAGCTGGTCCAGTTCTCGCAGGTCGAGCAACAGATCAACATGAACCAGCAGATGGCGACCCTGATCGCCCTGCAGAAATCCGCGCAGACCGCGACCGCGATCAACTATGTGGGTGCGACCGCGACCGTCGACGGCTCCACCGCCAAGCTCGCCAACAGCTCGGCGAGCTGGGTGTTCTCGACCGACAAGCCGGCGACCGCCACCGTCAACATCAAGAGCGCGAACGGCGTCCTCGCCTACAGCCGCACCTTCCCGCTCACGGGCGGCGCACAAAGTCTCACCTGGGACGGCAAGGGCACGGACGGCACCCAGTGGCCGGACGGCGAGTACACGATCTCGGTCACGGCCAAGGACGCCAGCGGCCAGAATGTTTCGGTCTCGACCGAGGTGAAGGGCACCGTGGACGGCGTCGACCTCACCCAGGATCCGCCGCTCCTCAAGATCGGCAGCAAGAGCTACGCCCTCGACAAGATCAAGCAGGTCGTGCGCCCGGGCCTGTGAGCTTTGCGGTACTTGTTACTCGCGCCGCAGCCCGCTGCGGCGCTTTGATTTTGGGGCGCCCGCTTCGCCACACCGGTTTCGCCTTGGTAGGAATTTGTTTCCTATTTAAGTCTCGGGCTTAGCTAAATCTTAAGTGGCCAGCGGTACTGTCCATTCACTTGAGCCTTGTCGAGTGTGTGAGAGTACCAATGACCGAGCCCCATCGCCCGAGGGTGAAATACGTCATCGGGCCCGACGGCAGTCCGCTCACGATCGCCGATCTGCCGGCGCCGGGTACCAAGCGTTGGGTGATCCGCCGCAAGGCGGAAGTCGTCGCGGCCGTGCGCGGCGGCCTGCTGTCGCTCGAAGAGGCGTGCAGCCGCTACACCCTCACGGTCGAAGAGTTCCTGGCCTGGCAGTATTCGATCGATCGCCACGGCCTCGCGGGCCTGCGCACGACGCGCATCCAGCAGTATCGCCAGTAAGAGCATCCCGGCGGCGTGAGAATCCGTCGCCGCTCCCATCCTTGGATCATCGAGCGAACCGCCTGCGGCCGCACCGTGGCCGCGGGCCGAACGCGTTCCGCGCATCCTGGCCTGGCCGCAACCGCTGGAGTCGCAAAGCCGCGTAGGCAGTTCTCCGAAGCCACGAAATTCGCCTTTGCCCCGGCGCCTTAACGGTCGCGTTAACCAGATGGAAACCACGCACCCGGCAAAACTTGCCGGGTGGGGCGCACTCCGCGCCCGGCGGATCCCGAGACAGAGCTCGTGCAAGGCTTCGTCGATTTCGTGAAGGCATTGGGCGCCGCGCGGCTGGGCGCCATGGCCGCGGTGACGCTCGCGCTCGTCGCCGTGTTCGGCTTCATCATCATGCGGGTCACTTCGCCGCAGATGGCGCCGGTCTTCACCGATCTGACGGTCGAGGATTCGGCCGCGATCGTGAAGGATCTCGAGCGGCAGGCGGTCCCTTACGAGCTCAAGAACGACGGCGCCATCATCATGGTCCCGCGCGATCGGGTGGCGCGGGTGCGCATGAAGCTCGCCGAAGGCGGCCTGCCCAAGGGTGGCGGCATCGGCTACGAGATCTTCGACAAGTCCGACACCCTCGGCGCCACCAGCTTCGTTCAGAACATCAACCACTTGCGCGCCATGGAGGGCGAGCTCGCCCGCACCATCAAGGCGATCGACCGCGTCCAGGCCGCGCGCGTCCACCTGGTCCTGCCCGAGCGCCCGCTGTTCTCGCGCGAGAAGATCGAGCCGTCCGCCTCCATCGTGCTGCGGGTGCGCGGCCAGCTTGAAGCCCAGCAGGTGCGCGCGATCCGCCATCTGGTCGCCTCCGCGGTCAATGGCCTCAAGCCCCAGCGCGTCTCGATCGTCGACGAGGCGGGCCGCCTGCTCGCCGACGGCGCCGTCGCGGACGCCACGGGCGCCATCGGCGCCACGGCCGACGAGCGCCAGATCGGCCTCGAGCGCCGCCTGCGCGATCAGGTGGAGTCGATCGTCTCTTCGGTCGTCGGCCCCGGCCGCGCCCGCGTCCAGCTCAATGCCGAGTTCGATTTCAACCGGGTGACCGAGACCTTCGACCGCTTCGACCCCGAAGGCCGCGTCCTGCGCTCGAGCCAGACCCGCGAGGAGCTCGCCTCCAGCGCCAATCCCGAAGGCCAGGTCACGGTCGCGAACGAGCTGCCCAATGCGCCAGGCGCCCAGCAGCCGAACGGCCCGCGCGACCAGAGCAAGAAAACCGAGGAAATCGTCAATTACGAGATCACCCGCAACACCAAGACCGAGGTGACCGAAGGCGGACGCGTGAAACGCGTCTCGGTCGCCGTGCTGGTGGACGGCAGCTACGGCAAGAATGACAAGGGCGATGTCATCTATCAGCCGCGCACCAAGGAGGAGCTCGATCGGATCGCGGCTCTGGTGCGGACCGCCGTCGGCTTCGACCAGCGGCGCGGCGACCAGATCGAGGTCATCAACCTGCGCTTCGCCGAGGCGCCCGGTAGCCCCATCTCCGAGCCGACGGGCTGGCTGTCCTTCCTCCAGTTCACCAAGGAGGACATCCTGCGCGCCGTCGAGATTTCGATCATGGGACTGCTCGGCCTGATCGTGCTGCTCGTCGTCGTGCGCCCGCTGGTCCGCCGCATCATCACGCCGGAGCCGAAGCCCGAGCCCGAGAACCTGCTGCCGCCCGGCGTGATCGCAGTCACGCCCGGCAGCGAAGGCGAGCCGCCCGTCCTGACCAGCCAGACCGCCAAGATGATCGACATGGCGCAGGTACAGGGCAAGGTCCACGCCCAATCCGTCGCCAAGGTCGGCGAGCTCGCAGACCGCAACCCGCATGAGACTGCCGCCATCGTTCGCGCATGGCTGCAGGACGCACCGGTGTGATCTGACCCGCCATGGCCGCAGCCGATAAATCCAACGACATTGCCGACCTGGTCGCGACCCTCGCGGGTCGCCAGGCGCAGAACGGGACCGGCCGGCAGCTGCGCGGGCCGGAGCGCGCAGCCGTGCTGATGCTGGCGCTGGGCGAGCAGCACGGCGAGAAGGTCTGGAAGCTGCTCGATGACGACGAGCTGCGGCAGCTCTCCATCGTGATGTCGACCATCGGTACGGTGGAAGCCGAGGCGGTCGAAAGCCTGCTGCTCGAATTCGTGGGACGCCTCTCGGCGTCCGGCGCCCTGCTCGGCAACTTCGATGCCACCGAACGCCTGCTCCAGCAGTACCTCCCGCCCGAGCGCGTCAGCAACCTGATGGAAGAGATCCGCGGCCCCGCGGGCCGCAACATGTGGGAGAAACTCTCCAACGTCCAGGAGCAGGTTCTCGCCAACTACCTCAAGAACGAATACCCGCAGACCGTGGCTGTCGTGCTCTCGAAGCTCCGCCCCGAGCACGCCGCGCGCGTGCTCGCGATCCTCCCCGAAGAGCTCGCGCTCGACGTCGTCATGCGCATGCTCAAGATGGAGGCCGTGCAGAAGGATGTGATCGAGCGCGTCGAGAACACGCTGCGCACTGAGTTCATGTCCAACCTCTCGCAGACGCGCCGCCGCGACGCGCACGAGGTGATGGCCGAGATCTTCAACAATTTCGACCGCCAGACTGAGACCCGCTTCCTCACCGCGCTGGAAGAGGGCAACCGCGAGGCCGCCGAGCGCATCAAGACGCTGATGTTCACCTTCGATGACTTGGTGAAGCTCGACACGGGTTCCGCGCAGACGCTGATGCGCCACGTCGACAAGGACAAGCTCGCGGTCGCCCTCAAGGGCGCGAGCGACACTGTCCGCCAGTTCTTCCTCGGCAACATGTCGAGCCGCGCCGCCAAGATGCTGGTCGACGACATGGGCGCGATGGGCCCCGTGCGGCTGCGCGACGTCGATGAGGCGCAGGCATTGCTCGTCAACCTCGCCAAGGATCTCGCCGCCAAGGGCGAGATCATGATCTCCAAGAGCCGCGGTGAGGACGAGCTGGTCTATTGAGATGGGCATGACAGCACCGGTCAAATTCCTGTTCGAGGACGACTTCGCGGCCAAGGAGGCCACCAAGCCGGCCGAGCCGATGATTCCGCTCTCGGCGCATCAGGCGGCGCTCGCGGATGCGGAAGCCCGCGGCCATCGCAGCGGCTTCGCGGCCGCGGAGGCGAAGGCCGTCGCGGAAGCCGAGAAGCGCGCGGCCGCGGCCTACGAGCGCATCGCGGCAGGCCTCGAAGGCCTTGCCCGGGGCCTCGCCTCGGTCGAAGGCCGGCTCGAGGCCGAAGCCGTCGAGGTGGCGGTCGCGGTCGCCAACAAGCTCGCCCCCGAGCTGATCGCGGCCGAGCCGATGGCCGAGATCGCAGCGCTCGCGGCGGACTGCTTCCGGCATCTGATCGCGGCGCCGCATGTGGCAATCCGCGTCAACGATGCGCTCTACGAGAACGCCCGCGCCAAGCTCGAGGAGATCGCGCGTATGCACGGCTTCGATGGCCGGCTGGTCGTGCTCGCGGCTCCGGACGTCGCGGTCGGTGACTGCCGCATCGAATGGGCGGACGGCGGCATGGTGCGCGATCGTGCCGCCATCGAAGCCACGATTGCCGAAGCGGTCGGCCGTTATGTGGCGGCCCGCCGCAACGGACAGAAACCCTGACGCAGCATGATCCGAAAAATGAAAACCGGTTTGTCAAATAGATCATGCGCAAGACGAGCTGAAAGGTTCGAGCGATGAGCGACGAAAATAACGAAAGCAAGATCCCGCTCCCCGACCTGGAACAGGAGCCGCAGCAGGACGTCATCCGGCGCGGTCAGGGCGCGGTGGCGCTCGAGAACGATCCCGATGGTGCCGCGCGCAGCGCGGCCGACCTCGAAGCCGTGTTCGACGTTCCGGTGCAGGTCTCGGCCGTGCTCGGCCGCGCCCGCATGGATGTCGGCAACCTGTTGAAGCTCGGCCCGGGCGCCGTGCTCGAGCTCGACCGCAAGGTCGGCGAGGCGATCGACATCTACGTCAACAACCGTCTCGTGGCGCGCGGCGAAGTCGTGCTGGTCGAGGACAAGCTCGGCGTAACCATGACCGAAATCATCAAGGCGGAGCGCAGCTAGCGCGCTGCGGATCGGCCAGCCTCCCGAACGCGGGAAGGCAAGAAAAGGATAGGAAAGGACAGGACCCATGCGTCTTCTCATCGTCGGCACGCTGAAGGGCCAGCTCACCCTCGCGACCAAGCTCGCCATGGACAAGGGCGCCACCGTCACCCACGCGGAGAGCAGCGAGCAGGCGGTGGCCGTTCTGCGCGCAGGTCGCGGCGCCGACCTCCTGATGGTCGATGTCGCGGTCGACATTCGCGACCTGCTCACCCGGCTCGAGGCCGAGCACATCCACGTGCCCCTCGTCGCCTGCGGCGTCGCGACCGACGCGCGCGCGGCGGTCGCCGCGATCCATGCGGGCGCCAAGGAGTACATCCCGCTCCCGCCCGATCCCGAGCTGATCGCCGCCGTGCTCGCGGCCGTCGCCGACGATCATCGCGAGCTGGTGTTCAAGGACGAGGCCATGGGCCACGTCGTGCGGCTCGCCCAGCAGATCGCGCCGAGCGAGGCGTCCGTGCTGATCACCGGCGAGTCCGGCACCGGCAAGGAAGTGCTGGCCCGTTACGTTCACGCCAAGTCGAACCGCTCGCGCGCACCGTTCATCTCCGTCAACTGCGCCGCGATCCCGGAGCATCTGCTCGAGTCCGAGCTGTTCGGCCACGAGAAGGGTGCCTTCACGGGCGCGATCGCGCGCCGCATCGGCAAGTTCGAGGAAGCCTCGGGAGGCACGCTGCTGCTCGATGAAATCTCGGAAATGGATGTGCGCCTGCAGGCGAAGCTGCTCCGCGCCGTGCAGGAGCGCGTGATCGACCGCGTCGGCGGCACCAAGCCGGTGGCGGTCGACATCCGCATCATCGCGACCTCGAACCGCAACCTCACGGACGCGGTGCGCGAGGGCAAATTCCGCGAGGACCTGCTGTTCCGCCTCAACGTCGTGAACCTGAAGATCCCGCCGCTGCGCGATCGTCCGGCGGACATCCTCGAGATCGCGCAATACTTCGCCAAGATGTATGCGCAGGCGAACGGCCTGCCGCTGCGCCCGCTCTCGGCCGACGCGCGCCGCCAGCTCGTGGTGAACCGCTGGCCCGGCAACGTGCGCGAGCTCGAGAACACTATGCACCGCGCCGTACTGATGGCGCAGGGCCCCGAGATCGGACCCGAGGCGATCCTCGCGCCCGACGGCGCGCGCCTCAACGAGCAGCGCGCCGCGCCCGCGGTCGCGCATGCAACGCTGGCAGCCGAGACCGTGACCCGCGCGCTCGTCGGCCGCACGGTGGCCGACGTCGAGCGCGATCTCATCCTGGAGACGCTCAAGCACTGCCTCGGCAACCGCACCCACGCGGCCAACATCCTCGGCATCTCGATCCGCACGCTGCGCAACAAGCTCAACGAATACGCCGACGACGGCATTCCCGTGCCGCCTCCCGGCGGCGGCGATGTGCGTATGGCGGGGTAAGCTCAATCGCCCTGGCCGCGCATTTGCGCTTGCCAGGGCGCCCCGGTTTCGCCGAGAAGACTGCCGGACCGCAGCCCCGCGGTCCCGCAATCGGACCTCGGCTCCATGCCTGACAAGACCACGGGCCCGCTCTCGGGCCGCGCCATCGTCACCGTTATCGGCTCGGACCGCGTCGGCATCATCGCGGGCATCGCCAATGTGCTGGCCGACGCCAATGTGAACATCCTGGACATCAGCCAGTCTGTGATCCGCGAGTTCTTCACCATGATTATGATGGTGGACCTCGGCGGCGCGAAGATCTCCTTCAACGACCTCACCGAGACGCTCGCCCGCAAGGGCGAAGAGCTCGGCGTGCGCATCGAGATCCAGCGCGAGGAGATCTTCAAAGCCATGCACAGGCTCTGAGGAGGACACTCATGCGCCATCTCGGCTTCTCCGGCGAGGAGATCCTCGAAACCATCAGCATGGTGCGGACCGAGCAGCTCGACATCCGCACCATCACGGTCGGCATCAGCCTGCTCGACTGTGTGAGCGAGCAGCCCGAGACGCTCTGCCGCAACATCTACGACAAGGTGACGGGCATCACGCGCAACCTTCGCGCCGTGAGTCAGGCGCTGTCGCGCGAGTTCGGCATCCCGATCGTCAACAACCGCATCGCTGTGACGCCGGTCTCGCTCATCGCGGGCCGCTGCGGCCCCGACGAGCTGCTGCGCATCGCCGAGACCCTCGACCGCGCCGCGCATGAGGTGGACGTGGATTTCGTCGGCGGCTTCTCGGCCCATGTCGAGAAGGGGATGAGTCCCGCCGATCAGGCGCTGATCGCCGCCCTGCCCCGTGCGCTCGCGGCGACCAAGCGCGTCTGCGCCTCCATCAATGTCGGCTCCACGCGTGCCGGGCTCAACATGGATGCGATCGCGGCCATGGGCCGCGTCATCAAGGAAGCGGCCGCGCTGACGGCCGACAACAGCTCGATCGGTTGCGCCAAGCTGGTCGTGTTCTGCAACGCGGTCGAGGACAACCCGTTCATGGCGGGCGCCTTCCATGGCGCCAGCGAGTCCGATCGCGTGGTCAATGTCGGGATCAGCGGCCCCGGCGTGGTGCTGCGCGCCGTCAAGGCGGCGGGCAACGTGGACTTCGGCGCGCTCACGGCGGTGATCCGCGAGACGGCTTTCAAGATCACGCGCGCGGGCGAGCTCGTCGGCCGTACCGCGGCGGCGCGGCTCGGCCTTCCGTTCGGTATCGTCGATCTTTCGCTGGCGCCGACGCCCGCCGAGGGCGACAGCGTCGCGCGCATCCTCGAGGAGATCGGGCTCGAGCGGGTCGGCACCCACGGCTCGACGGCCGCGCTCGCCCTTCTCAACGACGCCGTGAAGAAGGGCGGCGCCATGGCGTCGAGCTATGTGGGTGGCCTCTCGGGCGCCTTCATCCCGCTCTCCGAGGATGCTGGCATGATCGAGGCTGCCGAACGCGGCGCCATCACGATCGACAAGCTCGAGGCCATGACCTCGGTCTGCTCGGTCGGGCTCGACATGATCGCGATTCCGGGCGACACGCCGGCCGAGACCATCGCGGCCATCATCGCGGACGAGGCCGCGATCGGCATGATCAACAAGAAGACCACGGCGGTGCGGCTGATCCCGGCCGTCGGCCGGAAGGTCGGCGACCGCGTCGAGTTCGGCGGCTTGCTCGGCTACGCGCCCGTGATCCCGGTCAACACCCATTCCAGCGCGCGCCTGATCGCGCGCGGCGGCCGCATCCCCTCGCCGCTGCAGGCTCTGATCAACTAGCACCAAAGGGAGTGAAGAATGGTATGGGAACTTGCGCTCATCGACGTGAAGCCCGGCATGGAGGCCGAGTTCGAGAAAGGCGTGAAGGCCGCCGCGCCGCTGTTCCAGCGCGCCAAGGGCTGCAGCGCCATGGAGCTGCAGAAGTCGATCGAGAAGCCGAGCCGCTACCGGCTCTACGTGCAGTGGGACACGGTCGAGGACCACACGGTCACGTTCCGCGGCAGCCCCGACTTCCAGGAGTGGCGCAAGCTCGTCGGGCATTGCTTCGAGCGCCCGCCCGAAGTCGAGCACACCCAGCAGGTCGTGAAGGGGTTCTAGTGCTTACGGCGCGCCGTGGCCTGAGAGGATCTGCAGCGCGCCGCCCATGGCATTGCGGAATGCGGCGTCGAAATTGACGCCGCTGATCCGCCAGCGATGGGTCTTCGGCTTCGCGTCCAGCTGCCATGCGGCCGTCCAGCCGAGCGCCTTGTCGCTCCAGACGAGGCGTCCGCGCAGAATCACGTCGGCCTCCTGCGCCTTTTCGACCTGATCCAGACTCGCCGGCGCTGCGGTCTGAGCGAGACCAGCAGCGGTCGCCTGATCCGGCAGCACGATCGGCAGGCCGAAGCGCTCGGCCGCAAGGGTCAGCGACTCGCGTTGATCGCGCCCGCGCTCGCCTTCACGCGCGAGCACGTAGCGCATCGCACCAGTGTCGACCTGCAGCACGACCAGCACGCGCGGCCGTGACGCGCCCCACGGGCTTCGGCCCACGTCGCGCAGCAGCCCGTCGATCTTCTCGGGCAGGAAACGCACCGTGAGCTCGTATGGGCGGTCGCGCGTGCCCTGCTCGTCATGCACCGGCAAGTGCGCCAGCAGATCGCGATAGCTGAAGTCCTGCACCAGCTGTCCGGCGTTCCGCAGCGCCCTGCGAACGCGCGGCTGCGTGACGACGCGTGGATCGCCCGACACTTTGATCAACACGGCTTCGAGCGAGCTGATAAAGCCCTGCGCGCGCGTGGCTTCGATTTGGCCGCTGACGCGCGCCTTCGCCTCGTACAGCCTCTCGACCTCGACCGCCGCCGCGCCGCCGCTCCAGATCGCGAGGAGCAGCGCGCCAATCGGACCCATTCGGGCGAGCGCGCGCATGAGCTTCAGCCCGAGCGTCGCTGCGGATGCGGCGCCGACAGGCCGAGCGCGGCCACGATGCGTGTGACGATCTCCTCGGGGGTGCCTTCCACCGACACTGTGATCGGCGCCTCGTCGGCGGCTGGCTCCTCGAGCGCGTCGAACTGGCTCTGCAGCAGCGCGGGCGGCATGAAGTGACCCTGCCGCGCCGCGAGCCGACGCGCGATCAGCGGCATGTCGCCCTTGAGATAGACGAGGCGCACCTGGCCGCCGCGCAGCAGCACGTCGCGATAGCGCCGCTTGAGCGCCGAGCAGGTGACGACGCCGAGTGTCCCTTCCCCACGACGCTCCGCGATCCAGGCCGCGATCGCGTCGAGCCAGGGCCAGCGATCCTCGTCCGTGAGTGGAACGCCTTGCGACATTTTCGCGATGTTGGCGGGCGGGTGGAAGCTGTCGGCATCGCGGAACGCGCAGCCGAGCCGCACTGCGAGCGCCTGCCCGACGGTCGACTTGCCGGCGCCTGCGACGCCCATCACCACGATGGCTGCGATGTCAGTGGACGCGGTCATGACTTGCCGGGCTCCTGGTGGCCGCCGAAGCCCTTGCGCATGGCCGAGAGGATCTTCTCCGCGAATGTGTGGTCCTGCCGCGAGCGGAAGCGCGCATAGAGCGCGGCCGAGAGCACGTCGGCCGGCACCGCCTCTTCGATTGCCGTGTTGATGGTCCAGCGGCCTTCGCCCGAGTCCGAGACGTGCCCCGAATAGGAGGAGAGGTCGCGGTCTTCCGCCAGGGCAGTCGCCGTGAGATCCAGCAGCCACGACGTGATCACGCTGCCGCGCCGCCACACCTCGGCGATGTCCGCGAGGTTGAGCTTCAACGGATGCTCGAGGCCTTCATCGCCCGCATGCTTGAGGATGTCGAAGCCCTCCGCATAGGCCTGCATCAAGCCGTACTCGATGCCGTTGTGGATCATCTTCACGAAGTGGCCGGCGCCGCTCGGCCCCGCATGGATATAGCCGTGCTCGGCGCGCGGATCATGACCGGCGCGGCCGGGCGTCGCGGGAATCGCCCCGGGACCGGGCGAGAGCGCGCGGAAGATCGGATCGAGCCGCTGCACCACCGCGGTCTCGCCGCCGATCATCAGGCAGTAGCCGCGCTCCAGGCCCCAGACGCCGCCGCTCGTGCCGATGTCGAGATAGTGCAGCCCGCGCGCGCCGAGCTCGCGCGCGCGGCGCACGTCGTCCTTCCAGAACGTGTTGCCGCCGTCGATGATCGCATCGCCCGGCGCGAGCAGCGCCGCAATCTCGCCGATCGCGCGCTCCGTCACGTCGCCTGCGGGCAGCATGATCCACACGGTGCGCGGCGCCTGCAGCCGGCCGACCAGCTCGGCGAGGCTCGCGGCCGCAGCCGCGCCTTCATCTGCCAGCCGTTGCCCGGGCTCCGGATTGGTGTCGAACACTACGCATGCATGGCCGCGCTGCATCAGCCGGCGCGCGATGTTCGCGCCCATACGGCCGAGGCCGACGATTCCGATCTGCATCAAGTCTCTCCGCGGCCTCTTCGTGTGCCGTGAGCGCACAACACGGAGTCGGGGCCTCCGAGTCAAGCCGCAGTCTTGAACCCGGCCGCGCCTCGCCACGACTGAACACCGCGTGTGCCGAAATGCGTATGGATCAGATCATGAACCGCCGTGACCTCCTGCGCGGCCTCGCATTGTCTCTCCCGGGATCGGTCTCCCTGGCTGCCGATCACGACGCGGTCGCGGTCGTGCGCGCGACCTATGAGGCTTCGCTGCAGGCCGACAAGCAGAAGGCCGGGATGAGCGAGGAGAAATTTCTCGCGCCCTTCTCGCTTCAGCTGCGCACCCTGTGGCGCGTCTCGCGCGGCAATCTCTCTCCGACCGCGCCGGTCGGCCCCAAGCTGCACGCCCACTACGGAACCGGCGTGCTGCCCGGACACGCGGTGACGCTCCAGCGCATCAGTCTCGAATCCGCCAATGCGAGCCAGGCCGTCGTCGCGGTCGCGCTCACGGTGCGCGGCGCGCCGCGGCTGATCCGCGTCGACCTGGCGCGCGAGGACGAGACCTGGCGCATCGCCAACTTCCGTTATCCGGACGACAACTACGTTGCCCACCTCAATCGCGCGATGGGCCAGTGAGGGATTGAACCGCGACGGGTCAGTGCGCGACTATGACGTGGGCTTCCCGGCTTCCTCGGAACCACAATGACCCGTCCGACCGGCTCTGCGCTCGTCCTCGCCTCTGCGGCTCTCGTCATGCTGTGCGCGCCCGCGGCGGCGCAGCAGATGAAGAGATTCGGCGCGCACTGGATCGCCTTCTGCGACAACGCCCGCAACTGCTCGGCCCTCGCGATGACGGCGGAACGCGCGCCCGGCTACGTCCGCATCGACCGCGCCGGCACGCCAGAGGCCGAGCCGAAAGTGACGATTGCGATCCGGCGCCCGGACATTCCGTTCCGGCTCGACTTCGATCCGCCCGTTGCGGGTCTCCTCCCGGACCGCGATATCGAGCCGAAGCGCGACGACGACGAGTACATGCGCATTCCGGTCACGGCGCCGATCGAGGACGTGCTCGCGATGCTGCGCAAGGCGAAGGCGCTCGTCTTCACGCCGATGAAGGTCGACTTCACGCACGAATCCAAACCGGGAAAGCTCCCGCTCGCCGGAGCGATCGACGCGCTGGCCTGGATCGACACGCAGCAGAAGCGCGCTGGCACAATCACGGCGCTCGTCAAGCGCGGCAAGAAGCCGGCCTCCGCCATGCCGGCTCCGCCGCAGCCTCCGACGATCGCGACTGTGCGATCCACCCGCGAGGTGCAGCCGCCGGACTATCAGTCCTCGGCGCCCCTGAAATCTGCCACCGCATGCGGGCGCGAGGTCGAGCGCGTGCGCGCAACCTGGCTGGGCGACACGCACGTGATGTACTGGTTCTACTGCAACAAGGAGACGGCTGGGAAATACAACACGGCCTTCGTCCTGTTCGCGGCGCCGGCCGAGACGCCGGCGGCCTTGCGCGAGATCCGTCTGCAATATCCCCGCGCCGTCGCGGCGATCGAGAAGGCGCCAGTCGTCCACAACCCCGACTACGATCGCCTGCAGAATATCCTGGAGACCTTCGACCGCCCGATCCCCGACGGCGACTGCGGCACCTTTGCGCGCTGGCACTGGACCGGCATCCGGTTCGAGCTCGTGCTGCTGAAGAAGATGCCGGTGTGCGGCGGCCTCGATATGAAGGAATGGCCCGTCCTGTACCAGGCCAGGGTGTCGTCACGCGCGCCTGGCCGTTGAACCGCATTCGCGGCTCGCGCGACCACAGCGGGTCGGCCGCCCCTTTCGGGCGCCGTCTTCTTCGGCGAGACCCAGATGATCCATTTCCGGCTCCTCGGCGCGGGCCTGTTCGCGGCGCTTCTCGGCGCGACGCCCGCCTGCGCGCAGATCAAGCAATTCGGCGAATACTGGACCGCCGCCTGCGACAACCAGCGCAACTGCGCGGCCTACGGCGTTCATTTCATGTGGCAGGCCGGTTACCTGCGCATCGAGCGCGGCGCCGCGGCCGAGGCGCAGCCGAAGGTGACCCTTGCGATCAACCAGGACAAGCCGGTCAAGTTCACGCTCGGCTTCGATGCGCCGGCGCCCGACATCCTGCCGAAAGGCACGATCGCGCCGGAACGGATCGACCCGGATCATTACATGCGCTTTGCGATCGAGGCGCCGTTCGAGGACGTCCTCACGGTCCTGCGCAAGGCCACGACCATCAACTACATGCCGGTCGACCCGCCCAAGCCCGACGAATACTTCGAGGCCACCATCACGCTGACGGGCGCGATCGAGGCGCTCGCCTGGATCGACCAGCAGCAGAAGCGCGCCGGCACCGTGACCGCGCTGGTCAAGCGCGGCGCCAAGCCGGCATCTGCCGTGCCGCCGGTGCCGGAGCTGCCGTCGATCACGGTGGTGAAGCCGACCCTGGAGACCACGCCGAACACTCCGCCGGTGATCGCGCAAAAGTCCCGCACGGTCTGCGGCAAGGGCGACCGCACCGGCGAGGTGCGTCAGCCCTCGTGGCTCGACGACACTCAGGTGATGTACGCCTTCTTCTGCATGCGCAGCAGCGGCGCCTACAATCTCAACTACGCCCTGCTCGCCGCGCCGGCCGACAATCCACAATCCGCGAAGCCGATCGTGCTGCGCTATCCGGAGAACATCGCTGCGGTCGAGAAGGCGAAGAGCGATCCGCTCTTCAACGCGGAATTCAACCCCGCGACCGGCACGCTGGTCACGTTCCAGCTCGGCCGTGCCGCGGCCGACTGCGGCACGCTCGCCCGCTGGGTGTGGGACGGCCGCGCATTCCGGCTTGCGCTCCTGCAGAAGATGCCGACCTGCGGCCTCATCGACACGCACGACTGGCCGGTGCTCTACCGCGCCAATATCGAGAAAGCGTCATGATCACGACTCGCATCCTCGCGGCCGCGGTCGCGGTCACGGCGCTGAGCGCCGCTCCGGCCTCGGCGCAGATGAAGCGCTTCGGCGGCTGGCTCGCGGCTTGCGACAACACCCGCGACTGCGCGGCCTACTCGATCGAGCGCGGCTCGATGCACACCTATCTACGCATCACGCGCGAGGGCACGCCCAGCGCCGACGCCGTGATGACGCTGGCGATCTCGACCGACAAGCCGTACCGCGTCCTCATCGAGACCGACGATCCAAGCGTCGAGCTGTTTCCCAAGGGCCCGATCGCGGCCGACAAGATCGAGCGCGACGGCCATGTCCGCATCACCCGGGAGATCAAACCGGACGCACTCGTCACAGCGGTGCGCAAGGCCAAGGAGCTCGGCACCTATCATGTCGAGAAGCCGGCCGACTGGTCCGAGACCCGCATCGACGGTGTTCCGTTCGACGGCCTCATGAAGGCGCTCGCCTGGATCGACGATCAGCAGAAGCGCAGCGGCACAGTGACGGCATTCGTCAAGAAGGGCCCGAAGACCGTGCTCGCCGTGCCCGATCCCCCAGCAGCACCGGTCCTCGTCGTGGCACCTTCTGTTTCCGCGCCGGCGCCGAAGGAAGCGCCGCCCACGATCCTGGCGCGGGCCAATGCGACCTGCGGCAAGGAGCAGACGGACTCCGAGCTCGCCAGCATCGTGCGTCTCGACGACAAGCGGCTGATGTACGCCTTCACGTGCGAGTTCTACTCGAGCTCCGCGAGCCAGGTGCAGGCGCACCTGATCGCCGCCGAGGACAAGCTCGAACCCGCTTCGAAGCCGCGCTTCGTGGTGCCGCCGGCCCTCGCGCGATATCTGCGGGCCAACGACATCACCAAGCGCAAGGACACGATCTACAATCCGCGGTTCGACGCCGAGACCATGACACTCGTCTCCTACGCGGCCCTGCGCGGCGCCGGCGACTGCGGCGAGCTCGTGAGCTGGGTGTGGACCGGCCGCGACTTCCAGATTGGCGAGCTGCGCAAGATGCCGGACTGCGAAGGCATCCCGTCCAGTGACTGGCCCGCCCTTTATCGCACGGTCCGAAAGTGAGACCAGCCATGGTTCGCACAATCCCCCGCGCCTTCGCCGCCGTCCTGGCTCTGGGCGCAATGGTCGCCGCAGAGTCGGCGGTCGCGGCGCCCGCGACGTGTAAGCCCAAGCGGCTCGATCTCAGCCTTCCGGTGGCCGGCCACGACCTCTCCAAGGACGCGGGCGCGCGCAAGCTGATCGGCACGGACTACAAGCGCCTCGACGTCAATCGCGAGACCGACTTTCCCTGGGCTGTCTTCCTCTCCACCGACGGCACGCAGTCGCTGGCGATGATGAGCCATCCGGGCGGCACCCAGTACGACTACCAGGAATACGAGATCAAATACCTGTCGCTGAGCAAGAAGGACGTGCTGGGCGAGAGCGTCGCCTACTACATCGGCCACGAGATCCCCGACCAGAAGCTGCCCGCGCGCGAGTTCGTGACGGGAGGCGGCATCCGGCTCGGCGTCACGAAGAACGTCGTGACCGCGCGCATGGGGCCGTGCAACCGCATCTTCAAGCGGCGCGGCGACATGGAGACGATCCGCTACGTCCTCGAGGGCGAGAACCATCCGCTGCTCAAGAAGCACGGCATGCCGTCGACCTATGCGGAATACCAGTTCAAGCGCGGCAGGCTCGTGCGCTTCCGCTTCGGCTTCGATCCTGTGTGAAACCATCCGCCGCCCTCGCCCGTATAGGCGGGGATGACGGGCGCGGCGCGATATGTCACTGCTTGTCAGAGGGAACTTGGGGTGCGTCCCGGCCGCGATCCGGCCGGGTGGCCGAGCCACGAATACTCCGCATGGACCCGACCGCCAGTCGTGCACAGCTTGTCGCAGCGCTCGCGCGCGTGGCCGCCGGCGACCGCGACGCTCTGAAGCTGGTCTATCATGACACCTCGGCGAAGCTATTCGGCGTCTGCCTCCGTATCTTGGGCGACCGACAAGAGGCCGAAGACGTGTTGCAGGACGTGTACCTTACGGTATGGCGCAAGGCCGGCGTGTTCGACGCCGCCAAGGCGAGCCCGATTACCTGGTTGGTGGCGATCGCCCGCAACCGCGCCATCGACCGGCTCCGCGCCGGGACGGTTCTCCGCAGCAGCGGCCCGATCGACGAGGCCGAGGAGATCGCGGATCCGGCGCCGGCCGCGAGCGACACTCTGGAGCTCGCTCAGGCGCATGGGCGCCTGAAGGTCTGCCTCGACGAGCTCGAGCCGCGCCACGCCAGCGCGATCCGCGCCGCCTTCCTGGACGGCAACACCTATGAGGACCTGGCCCGCCGCATGGAGGTGCCGCTCGGCACCATGAAGAGCTGGATCCGCCGCAGCCTGATGAAGATGAGAGCCTGTCTGGAGCGATGAGCGAGCGCGACCATAGCGGCGAGGACGAGCGGCTGCTGGCGGCCGAATACGTGCTCGGCGTGCTCGAGGCGGACGAGCGCCGCCGGGCCGAGAACCGGATCGCGCGCGACCGGGCCTTCGCGGGCGAGGTCGCATTCTGGGAGGATCGCCTCGGCGGCCTCGCGCACGGCGTCGCGCCGGTCACACCGCCCGACCGCGCGTGGGACCGCATCGAGGCGGCGCTGCGCCCCGTACGCCCCG
>JAEYAU010000053.1 GCA_023404705.1 Pseudomonadota bacterium | reverse complement strand
CCATTGGCTCACGTGGTCGGCCCGCCCGCCGCCGCCGAGCGCCGCCGTCAGGGTCTCGACCAGCAGGCCCAGCGCGAAACCCTTGTGGCCGAGCTCGAGCCCGCCGAGCGGCAGGATGGCGCCCGGCGCGGAGCCGGTCGTCACCGCCGGATCGTCGGTCGCTTGTCCGTCGCGATCCACCAGCCAGGCGCCCGGCAGGCGTCCGCCCTCGCGGTTGAGCCGCCCCACCATGCCGTTGGTGGTCGTGGACGCCGAGACGTCGAGGATCACGGGATCGCCCTGCGTCGGCCAGCCGGCCGCGATCGGGTTCGGCGTGATGCGCGGCTCGACGGCGCCGTGCGGCGCGACGCTTGCGACCGATGGATCCGAGCAGGTGAGCAGCAGCACGAGCCCGCGTTCGGTGGCGAGCCGCGGGTAAGCCGCGAGCGCGCCGATGTGACCGCTCCGCCGTATCACGAAGGTGACCACCGGATGCTGAGAGACGCGCGCGAACATCTCGGTCATCGCCTCGCGCACCAGCCATGGCCCTGGAAGGAAACCGCCGTCCCAGGTCACGGCGCTGCCGCGGTCGCTCACCACGACGGCCTTGCCTTCGCGGGCGATGATCCCGCGCGCGATCGAGTCCAGATAAGCCGGTAAGAGCGCAAGCCCATGGGTCGTGTGGCCCATGAGATCGCCCTCGACCAGGATCTCGGCGACCACGCGCGCCCGCGGCTCCGCGAGGCCGGCCGCGCGCAGCAATGCTGCGCCGGCTGCAATCAACTCGTCGCTGCGATAGCGGTCGGCAGCCGTCGTATGCATCGGTTCCTTCGCGATGAGCATTGCGCGATCCGCGCTCGTATCGCGTCGCGCCTCACTTGCACACGAAAAATGCTGCCTCAATTTCTGTCACGACAGACACGGGCAAGGACGCCCGTCGATACCGCGCAACTGTAGATACGGACGCGCTCTGGTTCCCTGCCGTAGCGGCAGGGCTGCGCGGAGTTTGGAAAATACGCAATTCGGGCCAAAGCGTTAGCCGCAGCACGCTGTCACGGCTGCGACATGGAATCGGATCACTGTGCCGCATGCGTGGCACTGTCGCGGTCCTGACGAAACTCATGCGTCCGATTTGCGTCACGTATGTGCATTGCTGATGACAAGGCAGGCAAGATAAGCTACGGTCCGGTCGCGTAGATCGAGGGGAGCGGAGAGGCGAACCTCGGTCACGGTCCAAGTCTTGGGAGGGAGAGCCCGAGAGCGCGGTCAAACGCAGCCACCCGGCGATAACAGAACGACGTCAGGGTCAAGGGCGAGAACAGCGTGGTATCGGAGCAGGGTTTCGGCCCTGCTCTTTTTCTTTTGGGCCGCCGCGCAAACATCACCTGTGAGGGAATTGATCTTCCCGCGCGTTCGCGCCGATGATCGGCGCCTTCCTGTCGCGCGAGGACCCCTATGATCAGCGAACCCCTGCCCTTCGCCAAGCTCGTCGGCCTTCAGGTGACGAGCACATCGCCCGAAAGCGTCGTTGCGGAACTCAAGGTGCGCGAGGAGCTCTGCACGCGACCCGCTGTGCTGCATGGCGGTGCCGTCATGGCCTTCGCGGACACGCTCGGCGCGATCGGCACAGTGATGAATCTCCCGCCCGGCGCGACCACCACCACGATCGAGAGCAAGACCAACTTCTTCGCCGCCGTGCCGCTCGGCGACACTGCGCGTGCCGAGTGCACGCCCCTGCATCGCGGCCGCACCACTCAGGTCTGGCAGACGCGCATCACCCGCAGCGACGGCAAGCTCGCCGCGATCGTGACGCAGACGCAGCTTGTCATCCCGGCGAGGGGTTAGAGGCATTGCTGGTAGGGTGTGCTCAGCGCGCCAAGATCGTTTCAGTCGGGCTATGCGTTGATCGCGCTGAGCGCACGCGTGCGCTCGGCGGATGGGCTGTCGTCACGCAACTGCAAGGCTCGGGCCGCCGAGCACACCCTACACACCGCCTCACCGGATCGGCATGCCGATGAACCGCGTGAGATCGTCGAGGCTGAGCAGCTTCGTCGCGAAGACCGCGTAGACCGCCACCATCAGCGCGGCCGAGACGACCGTCGTCCAGATCAGCTTCAGGCCGAGGCGCGGGATCGCGGGCGCGCCCGGATCGCTGCCCGGCACCACCTCGCCCATTTCGTCCTGGCTGTGCACGCCCCAGGGCAGGACCGCGAACAGCACGATCCACCAGACGATGAAGTAGATGGCGGCGATTGTCGTCCAGGACATGATCAGGCCTGCTCGATCTCCACCAGCGTACCGCAGAAATCCTTCGGATGCAGGAACAGGACCGGCTTGCCATGCGCCCCGATGCGCGGCTCGCCGCTGCCGAGCACGCGCGCGCCTTTGGCCTTGAGCTGGTCGCGCGCCGCGATGATGTCGTCCACCTCGTAGCAGAGGTGATGGATGCCGCCGTCCGGATTGCGCTCGAGAAATCTCTCGATCGGAGAGTCCGGGCCGAGTGGCTCGAGCAGCTCGATCTTGGTGTTCGGTAGATTGATGAAGACGGTGGTGACGCCATGGTCCGGCTGCGGCACTTGCGCCGAGACCTCGGCGCCGAGCGTCTCGCGATAAACCGCCGCCGCCTTGGCGATGTCGCGCACCGCAATCGCCACGTGGTTCAGCCGGCCGATCATGCGCCCTCTCCCGCCCTCATCATACGACCACGACATGCACGTGGCATATCGGCTTTTTCTGCCATTGGGCCGCGATCGCGGCGCGCACCGCGCGCGTCACCGACTCCGCGACAGCATCCGGATCGCGCTTGCGCGCCTTGGGCAGGGTCTCGATCGTGTCGTTCACGGCGTCGACCACGATATCGAGCATGGACTGGCCCTCCGCATTGCTGAGCGGAATGCCGGTGAGCTCCACGTCGGGATCGCTGACGAGATCGCCGCGCTCCGAGAGCGCGAAGGCGACCGAGACCACGCCCGCAAAGCCGAGCCGCCGCCGGTCCGCGACCGTGCGTCCCTCGGCCTCGATCAGCAGCGAGCCGTCCTTGTAGAGCCGCGCGGCCGGCACCTCGTCGACGATGCTCGGCGGCCCGGGCACCAGCTGGACCAGGTCGCCGTTGCGACAGACCAGATGATTGATGCCGAGCTTGCGCGCGAGATCCGCGTGCTCGGCGAGATGCAGCGGCTCGCCATGCACCGGAATGATGGTCTGCGGCCGCACCCAGCCATAGAGGTCCGCCATCTCGTCGCGGCGCGGGTGCCCCGAGACGTGGACCAGCGCGTTGCGGTCGGTGATCACCTTGATGCCCTGGGAGACGAGGCCGTTGATGACCTTGTTCACGGCCTTCTCGTTGCCCGGGATGGTGCGCGACGAGAAGATCACGGTGTCGCCCTTGCTGAGCGCCACGTCGGGATGCTCGTCGAGCGCGATCCGGGCGAGCGCGGCCCGTCCCTCGCCCTGGCTGCCGGTGCAGAGCGCTACGACCCGATCGGGCGGCAGGTAGCCGAACGTGTCGGTGCCGCGGAACTCCTGCACGCCGTCCAGATAGCCGGTCTCGCGCGCGACCTGGGTGACGCGCTCCATGGCGCGGCCGACCACGACAACCTCGCGGCCGGTGGCGCGCGCCGCGTCCGCCACCGCGCGGATGCGCGCGACGTTCGATGCGAAGGTCGTGACCGCCACGCGCGCGGGCGCGGCCGCGATCAGCTCCGCGAGCGTCTTGGAGACGTCGACCTCCGACGGCGAGCGGCCCTCGCGGATCGCATTGGTGGAATCGCCGATCAGGGCGAGGCAGCCTTCGTCGCCGAGCGCGCGCAGCTTCGGCTCGTCGGTCGCGGGCCCGATCACGGGTGTCGGATCGAGCTTCCAGTCGCCCGTGTGGAATACGGTGCCGAGCGGCGTGCGGATGATCAGGCCGTTCGATTCCGGGATGGAGTGCGACATGGAGACGAGCTCGATGTCGAACTCGCCGAGCGTGAAGCGGCTTCCCAGCGGTACGACGTTGAGCGGGATCTCGGGGGCGCCCGGCTCGGAGAGCTTCTTGGCGGTGAGCAGCGCGGCCGTGAACGGCGTCGCATAGATCGGGCAGCGCAGCTTCGGCCAGAGCTCAAGCACGGCGCCGAAATGGTCCTCGTGCGCGTGCGTGATCACCAGCCCGACGAGATTGTGCCGCTCCTCGGCGAGGAAGCGGATGTCCGGCATGATCTGGTCGACGCCGGGCAGGTCCTCGCCCGGGAATGCAAGCCCGAGATCGACCGCCAGCCAGGACTTGGCGCGGGCGCTGCCGAGGCCGTAGATCGACAAATTCATGCCGATCTCGCCGACGCCGCCGAGCGGCGCGAACACGAGCTCGCTCACCTCGCGCGCCATCAGGCGGCTCCCCCGAGCGCGGGTGCGAGCCCGAACACGTCGCCGGCCAGCACCAGCTCGGTCTCGCCGCTCGCAAGGCGCAGCAGCAGCCGGCCGCTCGGATCGAGGCTCTCGAAGCGGCCGGTCAATTCTCGTTCGGGGAGCTGCACGCGGATCTCGCTGCCGAGCCCCATGGCGTGCTTCAGCCAGGCGGCGCGAATTGTTGCGAAGCCCTTTTCCCATTCGGCGAGCCACGCTGCCATCGCGACGGTGAGCCGCGCGAGCAGCAGCTCGGGCGTCACCGTGAGGCCGTGCGCCGCGAGATCGGTCGCCGGATAGTTCGCGGTCGCGGGATGATGCGCGCAGTTGACGCCGATGCCGATCACCACGGCGAGCGGATGGCCGGGCATGCGCTCGGCCTCGAGCAGGATGCCGGCGAGCTTGGCGCCGTCGAGCAGCACGTCGTTCGGCCACTTGAGCGTCAGCCGCGGCGCGAGTTGTGGCGCCAGCGCCACGATCGCGTCATGCAGCGCGAGGCTCGCGACGAAGGAGAGCTCCGGCGCGCGCTCGGCGTTCGAGAGGTCGGTGAGCAGCAGGCTGGCGTAGAGATTGCCGGGCTCGGAGACCCAAGCCCGTCCGCGGCGGCCGCGGCCGGCGGTCTGCCGCGCGGCCGTGACCCACACGGGTCCGGCTTCGCCGGAGCGGGCAAGCGCCAGCGCTTCCGTATTGGTCGAGCCGAGCGTCTCGTAGCTGCGGATACGCGTGGCGATCGCCTTGTTGTCGAAGCCCATCAGAACAGCGAACGCGCCGCCGCCTCGGCCGCCGCCACCAGCGGCGCCGGATAGACGAAATAGAACAGCACGAACAGGCCCGTGACGCCGAGCACGACCTTAAGCTCCTGCGGCATCGGCTCGAACCGCTGCACGGGCTCATCGAAATACATCACCTTGACGATGGCGAGGTAGTAATAGGCGCCCACCACGCTGGTGACGACGCCGATCACGGCGAGCGCATAGAGCCCGGCCTTGATGGCGGCGAGGAAGACGAAATACTTCGCGAAGAAGCCCGCGAGTGGCGGAATGCCGGCGAGCGAGAACAGCATCATGGCCAGGAAGAACGCCATGGCGGGATGCGTGCGCGCGAGCCCGGAGAGGTCCGCGATCTCCTCGACCATGCCCTCGCGGCGGCGCATCGACAGGATCACCGCGAAGGTGCCGAGTGTCATCGCGAGATAGATCGCCATATAGACGATCACGCCCTGCACGCCCTCGGGCGTGCCGGCCGCGAGCCCAACCAGTGCGAAGCCCATATGGCCGATCGAGGAATAGGCCATCAGTCGCTTGATATTGTGCTGCCCGATCGCCGCGAACGAGCCGAGCGCCATCGACGCGATGGCGATGAACACGATGATTTGCTGCCACTGGCTCGCGATCGAGGGGAAGGCCGCAATGGCGGCGCGCACGAACATCGCGATCGCGGCGACCTTTGGCGCCGCCGCGAAGAACGCGGTCACCGGCGTCGGGGCGCCTTCATAGACATCGGGCGTCCACATATGGAACGGCACCGCCGAGATCTTGAAGCAGAAGCCCGCGAACAGGAAGACGAGACCGAAGGTAAGCCCGGTGCCGCCCTGCCCCGCGTTCTGCGCAATTCCCGCGAAGGTCACGGTGCCGGTGAAGCCGTACACCAGAGACGCGCCATAGAGCAGCATGCCGGACGAGAGCGCACCCAGCACGAAATACTTCAGTCCCGCCTCGGTCGAGCGCACGGAGTCGCGATGGATCGCGGCCACCACATAGAGCGCGAGGCTCATCAGCTCGAGGCCGAGATAGAGCGCGATCAGGTCCGCGGCCGAGATCAGCATCATCATGCCGAGCGTCGAGAGCAGGATCAGGATCGCGTATTCGAACTTCTGCTGCTTCTCGGCCGCGAGGTAGTCGAGCGAGAGCACGATTGCGGCGGCCGAGCCGATGAGCGCCAAAATCTTCATGACGCGCGCGAAACCGTCGAGCACGAAGCTGCCGCCGAAAGTGACCAGCTTGCCGGCCGGCAGCCACAGCACGATCACGGCGACGATCACCAGCAGCGAGAAGGCGATGCCGTTGACCGCATGCGTGACGCGCTCGCCGCCATAGACGCCGAACATCAGCAGCGCCATGGCGCCGACCGCCAGGATGATCTCCGGCAGGACCGGCAGCAGCGCGGGAAATTCGGCAGGAGTCATAGGTCTCTTCCCGTCAGTGCATCAGCGCCGCGGCTTTCGCGGTGCCCAGCGCTTGCTGATAGTTCTCGAGCAGTTGCGCCACCGAGGCGGCCGACATGTCGAGGATCGGTCCCGGATAGACGCCGAACAGGATGGTGAGCGCGACGAGCGGTGCCAGCACCAGGATCTCGCGGCGGTCGAGGTCCGGGATCATGGCGAGCGCCGGCTTCTCCAGCGCGCCGAACACCACCTTGCGATAGAGCCAGAGCGCATAGCAGGCCGACAGGATCACGCCGAGCGTGGCGAGCACCGCGACCGGGATATTGGCTTTGAAGGCGCCGATCAGCGCCAGGAACTCGCCGATGAAGCCCGAGGTGCCCGGCAGGCCGACATTGGCCATGGTGAAGACCATGAAGGCCGCCGCATAGAACGGCATGCGATTCACGAGCCCGCCATAGGCCGCGATCTCGCGCGTGTGCATGCGATCGTAGACGACGCCGACGCAGAGGAAGAGCGCGGCCGAGACGAGGCCGTGCGAGATCATCTGGAAGATGCCGCCCGCAACGCCCTGCGTGGTCGCCGTGAAGATCCCCATGGTGACGTAGCCCATATGCGCCACCGAGGAATAGGCGATCAGCTTCTTCATGTCCTCCTGCACCAGCGCGACCAGCGAGGTGTAGACGATCGCCACCACCGAGAGCGCATAGACGAGCGGCGCGAGCTCCAGCGAGGCATGCGGGAACATGGGCAGCGAGAAGCGCAGGAAGCCGTAGCCGCCCATCTTCAGCAGGATCGCGGCGAGGATCACCGAGCCCGCGGTCGGCGCTTCCACGTGCGCGTCGGGCAGCCAGGTGTGCACCGGCCACATCGGCATCTTCACCGCGAAGGACGCGAAGAAGGCGAGCCAGAGCCAGGTCTGCATGCCCTGCGGGAAGGAATGCCGCATCAGCGTCGGGATGTCGGTCGTGCCGGCCTGCCAGTACATCGCCATGATGGCGAGCAGCATCAGCACCGAGCCGAGCAGCGTGTAGAGGAAGAACTTGAACGTCGCGTAGACGCGGCGCGGGCCGCCCCAGATGCCGATGATCAGGAACATCGGGATCAGGCCGCCTTCGAAGAACAGGTAGAACAGCACGAGGTCGAGGGCCGAGAAGGTGCCGACCATCAGCGTCTCGAGCGCCAGGAAGGCGATCATGTACTCCTTCACGCGGCTCTCGATCACCTCCCAGCTCGCGATGATGCAGAGCGGCATCAGGCCGGTGGTGAGGATCACGAAGGGCAGCGAGATGCCGTCCACGCCCATGTGGTAGAACGTGGCGCCGCCGAGCCAGGCATGCTTCTCGACGAACTGGAATTCGGGCGACGTCGCGTCGAAGCGCGAGACCAGGATCAGCGACACCAGGAAGGTGACGAGCGTGGTCCAGAGCGCGACCCAGCGCGCGTTGCGCTTGGCGATGTCGTCCTCACCCCGGATCATCAGGATGAACAGGGCACCGACCATCGGCAGGAAGGTCGTGACGGAGAGGATCGGCCACGACATCTCAGTGCGCTCCAAACATGAACCAGGTGATCAGCGCGGCGACGCCGATCAGCATGGCAAAGGCATAGTGATAGAGATAACCGGTCTGCAGCCGCACGACGTTGCGGGTGACGTCGAGCACGCGCGCCGAGACGCCGTCGGGCCCGAGACCGTCAATGATGCGGCCGTCGCCGCCTTTCCAGAGCAGGCGGCCGAGCCAGATCGTGGGACGCACCAGCAGGAAGTCGTAGATCTCGTCGAAGTACCATTTGTTGAGCAGGAACCGATAAAGCAGCGGCTGCTCGGCGGCGAGGCGCTCGGGGATGTCGGGCCGGCGGATATAGAACTGGAAGCTGATCAGCAGGCCGATGACCATCGCGATGGTCGGCAGCAGCGCCACGAGCAGCGGCACATGGTGCATGTCGTCGATGATCTGCCCGCCCTGCTTCAGGGACTCGCGGAAGAACTCGGCCACGTGATGGCCCGCGAAATATTCCTTGAACGGATAGCCGGCGAGGATCGAGCCCACCGCGAGCGCACCGAGCGGGATCAGCACGACCAGCGGGCTCTCATGCGCATGATCGTAGGCGTGGTGGTCGCGCGGATGGCCGTGGAAGGTCTTGAAGATCAGCCGCCAGGAATAGAACGACGTGAGGCCCGCCGCGACGACGGTGAGCACGAAGGCGTAGATCGCCATCGGGTTCTTGCCCGCATAGGCGGCCTCGATGATGGCGTCCTTCGAGAAGTAGCCCGCCGTGAGCGGGAAGCCGGTGAGCGCCAGCGTGCCGATCACCATGGTCCAGTACGTGAACGGGATCTTGTCCTTCAGCCCGCCCATCTGGCGGATGTCCTGCTCGTGATGCATCGCCATGATCACCGAGCCGGAGCCGAGGAACAGCAGCGCCTTGAAGAAGGCATGCGTGAACAGGTGGAACATGCCGACCGAATAGGCGCCGACGCCCATGGCGACGAACATGTAGCCGAGCTGCGAGCAGGTCGAGTAGGCAACGATCCGCTTGATGTCGTTCTGCACCAAGCCGACCGTCGCTGCGAAGAACGCCGTGGTGGCGCCGAAGAAGGTCACCACCGTCTGCGCATTCGGCGCGAGCTCGAACAGCGGCGAGAGCCGCGCCACCATGAAGACGCCGGCCGTCACCATGGTGGCGGCATGGATCAGCGCCGACACGGGGGTCGGACCTTCCATCGCGTCCGGCAGCCAGGTGTGCAACAGGAACTGCGCCGACTTGCCCATGGCGCCCATGAACAGCAGCAGGCAGATCAGCGTGAGCGCATCGGCATGCCAGCCGAGGAAGTTGATGGTCTTGCCCGAGAGCGTCGGCGCCTGCGCGAACACGGTTTCGAAATTGACCGCGCCGATCATCATGAAGACCGCGAAGATGCCGAGCGCGAAGCCGAAGTCGCCGACGCGGTTGACCACGAAGGCCTTGATCGCCGCCGCATTGGCGGACGGCCGCTGATACCAGAAGCCGATCAGCAGGTAGCTCGCGAGGCCGACACCTTCCCAGCCGAAGAACAGCTGCACCAGATTGTCGGCCGTCACCAGCATCAGCATCGCGAAGGTGAACAGCGACAGATAGGCGAAGAAGCGCGGCCGGTGCGGATCCTCGTGCATGTAGCCGATGGAATAGAGGTGCACGAGCGCCGAGACGGTCGTCACCACGACCAGCATCACGGCCGTCAGCGCGTCGACGCGCAGCGCCCAGTCGACATTGAGCTCGCCCGAGCGGATGAACGAGAACAGCACTACCCGGCTCTCTTCGTGACCGAAGCCGACGCGCGCCAGCGCGAGCCAGGAGAGCAGCATGGAGATGAACAGGAACAGCGTGGTCACGGCCTCGGCGGCGCGCGAGCCCTGCGCGGGCGGCTCGTGCGCATGGGGCTCGTCGTGGCTCTCGTGGGCGACCGCATGGGCGCCGTGCACCGAAGGGGCGCCGCCGCCGCGATGGGGGCCGGTGTCGTGGGCGTGGTCCTCGGCGCCGTGCGCCGGGCTGCCGCCCGGGTAGCGCGCGCGGGCGCCCGCGAGCGAGATCAGTCCCGCGATGATGCAGCCGAGGAGCGGCAGGAAGACGATCGTCGCATACATGAGGGGATCAGCCCTTCATCAGATTGATGTCTTCCACCGCGATCGAGCCGCGGTTGCGGAAGTAGACCACCAGGATGGCGAGCCCGATCGCGGCCTCGGCGGCCGCGACGGTGAGCACCAGCAGCGCGAACACCTGCCCGACCAGGTCGCCCATATGCGTCGAGAACGCGACCAGGTTGATGTTGACGGCGAGCAGGATCAGCTCGATCGACATCAGGATGACGATGACGTTCTTGCGGTTGATGAAGATGCCGAGGATCCCGAGCGTGAACAGGATCGCGGCGACCGCGAGGTAGTGTCCGAGCCCGATGGTCATAGTCCCTGCCCCGGCCGCACCTTGACGATCTCAATGGCGGTCGCGGGCGTGCGCGCCACCTGATCGGCGATGACTTGCCGCTTGACGCCTTCCTTGTGGCGCAGCGTCAGCACGATGGCGCCGATCATCGCGACCAGCAGCACCATTCCGGCGGCTTGGAAGAAGTAGATGTACTTGGTGTAGAGCACGAGGCCGAGCGCCTCTGTGTTGGACATGGCCTCGGCCGGCGGGATCGGCAGCACCGGCTTCGGCATGCCGGGCCCGATCGCCCAGGCGCCCACCACCAGCAGCAGTTCCACCAGGACCACGAGCCCGACCAGGACGCCGACCGGCAGGTAGTTCAGGAAGCCCTGCCGCAGCTCCGCGAAATCCACGTCCAGCATCATGACGACGAACAGGAACAGGACCGCGACCGCGCCCACGTAGACGACGACCAGGATCATGGCCAGGAACTCGGCGCCCATCAGCAGGAACAGGCCCGACGCATTCACGAAGGCCAGGATCAGGAACAGCACCGAGTGCACCGGATTGCGGGCCGCGATGACCATGAAGGCCGACGCCACGCAGACCCCGGCGAACAGGTAGAAGAAGAGGCTTGCCACCATCGAATGTCCCCGCCACGCGCCGAATCCGGAAGCGCAAGGCAGATTCGCCCCGCGTGGCGCGGTGTTCCTAGCGCGCCCATGGCCGCGCGTCCACCGTCCCAAGGCGCAGAAGATGGGGGCAAATTCGCCTGGGTTTTCCGCAGGGTCCGCCGGGCAACAGTTTGATCTCCGCGGCGCGATTCGCGCCCGGAGGTTCGGCTCGCTAACGCGAGCTGATCGCGGCTCGCTCACGCGAGCGGCTCCCCAGAGGGAGCGGCTCCCCTGAGGGAGCAGAGCGCCGAGACGGCGCGGCCCGCTTGCGAGGCGGACCATGGCCGGGGTGCGAGCCCGGCCGGGACAGCGTTTGCGAGACGCTGTCAACGGGCTCCTTGCGTTCGGAGCCCGCGCGCCTCTCGGCGCTCCACTGCGGTTCCCGGTCCCTGTGCCCCCGTTAGGGCGACCCATGACCGTCACGGCGTCGAAGCAGCGCTTCGCTCAACGGACCGCAAAGCCGTCGTCGAGCCAGCAGGCTCCCTGCGCTCCGATCATAGTGTCGGAGTGGCTGTCGCCTCGAACCGCCCGAGTGTCCGAATGGTCAGTCCGAACCCGCGGGACCGCTTCCTGCTCCAGTCGATCGCATCACCGGTCGAATGCCTCGCGAGCAGGAATGTTCCTATTATGTTCTTTCATCGTCGAAAGTCAAGTGACTTTCGGCAAACCAGAAAATTTTTTCCGAAGCGTTTTGTCGCGGAGCTGCGCCGCGGTCTGCGACGCGCCGGAGTGACGCGTCGCGACCGCTGCGCGCTTACTGCATCCGCTGCGCTTCCTGCTCGGTCGGGATGTGACCGGCGGGCGTCAGCTTGTCGACGCTCTCGGGCAGCTCCCGCGACAGGCCTTCGAGCAGCTCCTGCTTGGAGAGGCCGGTCTGCTCCATCAGCCAGCTGACGCGTTCCTGGCCGAGCGCCTCCTCGAGCTCATTCGGGTCGATCGGCTTGTTCTGCGCCGTCGAGACCCAGGACTGCATCTTCTCGCCTTTGCCGTTGTCCTGGAACTGCTTCATCAGGTCCTGCAGCCCGCCGCTGAGCAGGCCGCCCGCGCCGGCGCCGCCGAGCAGTCCGCCGAGGCCGCCCTGCAGCAATCCGCCGAGACCGCCGCCGGCGCCTCCGGCGCCGCCGAGCATGTCACCCTTGCCGAGCATCTCGCCGAGCCGGCCCTTGCCGCGCATCGTGCGGTAGGCGAGCAGGCCGAGCAGCGCCATGGTGATCGGCGACATGCCGCCGCCTTGGGTGCGGTTGACGCTGAACACGTTGTCCAAAAGTCCCATGATGTTCTCCTTCGATGCGTTTTCACTCGCGCACCGTAGGGTGCGCTAAGCGCGCCGCTGCGGTGCGAGTTACGATGAGTCGACCGCGCGTGCGCACGCGGGCGGTGAGTCAACAGGTGCGCACGCGGACTATCTCTCGGCGAACACCGCAAGCGTCTGGGCCGCTTAGCGCACCCTACGGCGCCTGCCTCAGTCCTTCAGGTCCGCCGGCACCTTCCCGCCATTCTCGGCGAGCTTCTTCATCACCTGCTTGTGCAGCCAGATGTTCATCTCGGCCGAGCCATTGAGCTCGCCCTTGTAGCCGAGCTCCTGCGCGAGCTCCTTGCGCGCCCCGAGACTCGAGTCGAGGTCGAGCACCTTCATCAGGTCGACGATGGAGTGGCGCCAGTCGAGCTTCTCTTTCTTCTTCGCCGCGAAACCGCTCACCACGGCTTCCACGTCGACGGACTGCTGCGCGCCGGTCTGAGCACCGGCCGTCGCCCCCGGGGTGATCGAGGGCGCCTCGGACATGGCGGAAGGTGTCGCGGGCGTGGGTGTCGCCGACGGCGCGGGGGCAGCCGTGGCTCCGGGGGCAGCCGTCGCTTTCGATCCGAAGATCGCCGACATGATCTTTCCGAAGACGCTCATTCTTGCCTCCTCATGGCATGGGTCGACAACACGACACGCGCCGAAAAGTTCGCCGCGCGCTCGCCCCCGAACGCCCCACGCACGAAAGACGTGTCCTGGTCGCGATGGACTCCTATGACGCGAAAGCCACCGAAGCCGGTAGGGTGTGCTCGGCGCGCCCTGACGCCCATGATGTGCGCTGCGTCTGATCGCGCCGAGCGCACGCGTCGTGAGTCGGCACGCGTGCGCACGGCGGACGCAACGCTCGCGAATCCCGCAGCGCTCGGGCCGACCGTGCACACCCTACAAAGTCGAGAGGGGCCGCGAGGCCCCGCTCCAGTCTGCCTCCCTCAGGTACCGCCTTGAGCTGAT
>JAEYAU010000046.1 GCA_023404705.1 Pseudomonadota bacterium | reverse complement strand
CCGGCGCGACGCTCGGCGGCAACAGCGCGGGCGCCGGCCTTTCGATCGGCACCGATCTCACGGGCGGCGTCGCGACCATTGGCGGTCCCGCGCCTGGCGCGCCCGGCAGCGCCACCACGGGCTTCGGCGGACCGATTGCCACCGGCGGCACCGGCCTGAGCAGCGCTGCCATCTCTGCCACGATCAGCGGCATGAGCCCCGCCGAGCAGCAAGCGATGGCGCGTAAATGCGGCGACGTGCTGAAGAGCCCGAAGGGCCACAGCCGCGAGAGCATCGCGGTCTGCCGCGTGCTCGCCGGGAGATAGGCACAGCCGGCCAGCCGACGGGGGCCCATGATGCGCAAGTCGGCAGCCGCCGACTTGCGTGGGGCATCACCGGCCGGCTGACTCATCGCAAACGTTCGCACACACGAACTCCGCGCAGAACGACATCGCGTCTCGGCTCGCTCGCCACTTGACGCCCAGACGTTTAGCGGCACACTATTGTTCGCCGTCTACGTGCGTTCTGCTACGGAGTTCAAACGTGGAAGATCGTGACGTTGCGCCACAACAATTCCGTCCGCGCATGCCCGGTCATCTGGTCGATGACGCGAAGGGTCTGGGAGACGTCATCAAGCGTGTGATCGGCTCGGTGGGCATCAAGCCCTGCGGCGGCTGCGAGCAGCGCGCCGAAGCCCTCAATGCGCTCTTTCCGTTCGGACGGGCCAAATGAACGGCGCACCCTCAGAGATGGAGCTTGCCGCCACGCCAAGCCAGACGCCGGCGGCCGACCTCCGGCTGCGTTCGCCGGCCGCCGCCGGCTGCAACTGTGGGGGCGCAGACTGCCCGACCTGCGGTCCGCGCCTATCGACGGGCACTCGTGCGGATGTCCGCGGCTATATCTACGCGCTCGGTCGGATCGAGGCGCGGTTCCCGAACCTGTCGGTCGAGAAGGAATTCGCCCAGGCGACCGCGCGCGCGGAAACGGCCGGGCTGAGCGACCGCACGCTGCTGCAGACGGTCCTCTCCAATCCGGAGAACGCCTATCTGGCACGGCAGCTGTGCTGGACTTTCTCGATCGAAGGCGTGGACAGCTATCTCCTGCTGCCGCGCGACGCCGCCGATGTGCGGACCCTGGTCGAGGCCCTGCGTCCCACGCCGCGCCTGACCGACATCGACGTTGTCGTCGGCACCGTCGGCCCGCCGCTGCCGGCCGGCGCCTGCGCGGGGCTGCAGCTGCCGACGGTCTCCTGGGCGCAGATCTACTCCTTCGACGTGGACAGCTTCGTTTCCAGCCTGCCCCGGCCCGAAGGGCTGAACGCGAAGCAGTTCGCCGCGAGCGCGGAAGAGATCCTGGAGCGCGTCATGCAGCTCGCCGACAATGGCGGGCTCACCGATGATCAGCGGGCATTGAACTATCTCGTCCTGCGCTATCCGGCGATCTGCCAGGCCGTCGCCGAACGCCACGCCGCCAACAGATCGTTCACCGGCGTCGAGACGCGGGCTTCGCCGCTGGGCGGCGCGCGCCGGATCGTCGAGGTCATTTTTTCGTTTCGCGACCGCCGCACCGATGTGGTCGAGAAGCTGTTCGTTCGCGTCGACGTCAACGAACTGTTCCCGTTCCTGGTCAGCAAGCTGGCGCCGTATTACGACCGCTGAGTCGATACGGCGCTGCATCGCGTTGCGAACCGCCCTCGAGCCGGAGGGGCACCGGCGTGCCCGCACCAAAGCTCACCGCAGATGCCACGCTCTACCGTTCCGCCGGCGGCTATGCCAACGTCGCCTCGCTGCTCGCATCGCTCAACCCGTGCGACCGAGACTATGCGGACTGCGTCGCGCAGGCGCAGATCGCCCTCGATCAGCGGATATATGTGTGCTCGATCGCGCCGCTGTCATGGGTGGACGCGGATGCCTGCCGCCGGCAGGCGCAGGCGGCCTTCACGGCACGAACCGCCGACTGCCAGGCGCGCCTGGTCTGCCATCCGGACCAATGCGGGCAGAGCCCGGTCGCGCCCTATAACCGCCGCTGCTGCCCGCCCGGAACCCAGGCGTGCGGTGCCGGCCTGCCGAACTGCGTGCCGGACTGCCCGCCGCGCAAGCGCATCGTCATCAACGATGCCTCCTGCACCTGTGTCTGCGATCCGCTGCTGCAGCAATGCGAGCTCACCTCGGCCGGGGTGCAGAAGATCCGCGACCCGAACACCTGCCAATGCGTGTGTCCGCAGCCGTGTCCGCCGAGCTATCTACAAGACCCGGTGACGTGCGAATGTGCTTGCCCGTCCGGGTTCGACCCCTGCCCGCGCGGCTGCGTCCGTCTCGGCACCAACACGGACTGCTCGGGCTGCGACGATGCCTGCGGTCCGTTCCAGCAGTGCTGCAACGGCGTGTGCACCGGCATCAATACCGACACCCATTGCGGCGACTGCTACACCGACTGTACGGCGAGCGGTCGGACCTGTTGCCGGACTGGCCCGAATAGTTTTGCGTGCGTCGACACCGCCACCGACCGCGCTCACTGCGGCGGATGCGGGCAGTCCTGTGGCAAAAGCAAATTCGTGTGCCTCGGAGGGCATTGCGTCTGCCCCTCCGGCACGACGCCGTGCGGCGCCAACGACTGCTGCGGGACAGGTGAAACTTGCTGCCATACGAAATACCTTGATTACTGCGCCGCTCTCCAGTCGGACCCACGCAACTGTGGCGCCTGCGGTCGGGCGTGCGGCCCCGGCCAGACCTGCTGTTCGGGCATTTGTGTCAATCTGCAGAGCGACGAGGCCAACTGCGGCAAGTGCGGTACGGTCTGCGGTCCCGGCCAGCTCTGCTGCGATGGGGTGTGTCGCAACGTCCAGACAGACCCGCAAAACTGCGGCGGGTGTGGTTTTCGTTGCAGCGACTTTGGCCCGGCCGCATATACGTGCGTCAACGGAAAATGCCGCTGCCCGTCAAACCTCGGAGTCGTCGATCACACATTTGACGGCCACGAATACTGCTGTGAAGCGGGACGGCCCCTGGCTCTTGACCACCCAGATGGTCACAAGATCTGTTGCCCCACGGATCGCACCGTGCCTGTGACATATGCCGATGGGATCCGCGGCTGTTGCTCCACGACGCACCCGGTGCCTGTGACATTCGTCGACGGGATTAGTGGTTGTTGCTTGGCGGCCCAACCGGTCCCGGTGATCGCCGCCGATGGGAGCCACTTTTGTTGTGACCCGGGGACCACGGGCGTGGTCCTTGAAAATGGTCAGTGGAGGTGCCGCGTTCCACCATGACACCGCCGCTCACTCGGAGGAGCGGCGGTGCTCGACATGGCATGCGTAGCGTGAGTCAGATGGCGGGTTACGCGTCCTAGCAACGCCAACCGCCCTACTTACGTCCCCCGTCCCCACAGCCCGCAATAGCGGCGCGCCACGAACGGCAGGCCCTGCTCGTAGCCCTGCATGTTGGCATAGGCCGGCAGCCGGAATTCCTTCTCGGCCGTGTCCCAGCATTTGCCGTCCTGGCCCATCTTCTTCATCTCGGCGGAAGCGTCCTGTAAGAGCTTGAGCTGGTCCTCGGCGTCCTTCTTGGTGCCGACGCGGCCGCCGGAGTCCGGATGGCCCGGGATCAGCCGATCCCAGTCCATCGCGATGATCTTCTTGATCGAGTCCTCGGACTCGAGCGGATAGAAGTCGATCATGCCGCGGCCCGGGAAGCGGGCGACGGGCAGCAGGTCGACCACGAACACGATCTTCTCGCGCGGCAGCCGCATGACCAGCGTCGAGTCCGAGTGGTTGATGCCGACATAGCTCAGTTCGAGCGTGGTCCCGCCGAGCGTGATCGTGCGGCCGCCATCCACGGTCTCGTCGGGCAGCGGCGTGTGCGGATCCTTCAGCACCTCGAGCCGCTCCTTCGCGCGCCTGTGCGCCACGATGGTGGCGCCCGCGTCCTTGAACGCCTTGCCGCCCGCGATGTGATCGAAGTGGTGGTGGCTGTAGATCAGGTAGCGGATCGGCGCCTGCGTGATCTTGCGGATCTCGTCGACATATTGCTGGCCGCCGTTCGGCTTGCCGTAGGCCACCGGGTCGGTCGCGATCACGCCCTCGGGCGTGACGATGAACATCGCCTGATGGTTCATGTTGCGGAAGATGTAGACGTTCTCGGTGCCCTCGACCTTCCGGGTCTCGATCGGCGCCGGCTGCGCGCCGGCCGAAGTCGCGAACCCCAGCACCAGCGCGATCGCGCCGAGCCGCACAGTATTCATCATGTCCTCCCTTCCCGGCACGTCATCGGCCGGGTGGCGTCACGTTAGCGGGGCGATCGGAACGGAAGAAATCAGGCGCGCGTGATCGACCGCCTGCGGGCAGCGGTGAACAGCCGCAATGGCTCGTCGGAATTTTCGGCCGGTGCCGGTGTTTGTGTTCCTTCCGACTCCCGCACGGCGCCGCCCGAACTCAACCGGCCTGCCGCGCGTTGTCGGGACAAGCCCGCGGAGGCCGCGTCATGCCTGTGCAGATCGAGGACCTGGAGCACGCGTTCAAGTGCGCCAGCATGGACGGCGGGCGCACCCATGCGGCTTTTGTGGATCGGCAGACCGGCAGCATCTACGTGAAGTTCGCGCCGACATGCGACCAGGACCACGAGGAACTGGCCGAGCTGCCGCACGACCTGGACACGAGCGCGCGCTACCTTCGGGTGCCCGACAGGTGGCAGCTCGGACTCGATACTCCCGTCGTGATGGCCTTCGCGCGCGAGCATCTGCCGGAGGATCTTCACGCCATCGAGGAGATGTTCACCCATCACGATGCGATCGACGCCTTCAAGGCGCTACTCGTCGCGCGCGGCCTCGACCGGGCTTGGTATGCCTACGAGGCGGCCGCGGAGAACGCGGGTCTGCGGCGCTGGGCTGCGGAGAACCGGCTCGACGTCGACGATTAGACCGTGACCTGCTGCGCGCTGCGGCCTTCGGCGCCGAAGACCCGCAAGTAGCGGGCGATTTCCTCCGGCGGGCCGGTCGCCTTGTTGGGATTGTCCGAGAGCTTCACGGCCGGGCGGCCGTTCGCCTCGCTCACCTTGCAGACGAGCGAGATCGCCTTCAGCCGCACGTCGTCGCGCGGCGCGCAGCCCGCGAAATCGTTGGTCAAGTTGGTGCCCCAGCCGAAGCTCAGCCGCGCCCGGCCGTCGAAGTGACGATAGGCCTCTTCGATCGCGTCCACGTCGAGGGCATCCGAGAACACCAGCAGCTTCTCGCGCGGATCGCGGCCCTTCTGCGTCCACCAGGCGATGATCCGCTCGCCGCCTTCGATCGGCGGCGCCGAATCCGGACGGAAGCCGGTCCAGTCCGCGACCCAGTCGGGCGCATCGCGCAGGAAGGCCGCAGTGCCGAAGCTGTCGGGAAGAACGACGAGCAGGTTGCCGCCGTAATAGCGCTGCCAGTCCTGCAGCACGCGATAGGGCGCGCTGCGCAGCTCATCGTCGTCGCGCGCGAGCGCGGCGAGCACCATCGGCAGCTCGTGCGCATTGGTGCCGATCGCCTCCAGGTCGCTGTCCATGGCGAGCAGCACATTGCTGGTGCCGATCAGCTTGGCGCCGAGACCTTCCTTGAGCGCCTCGACGCACCAGCGCTGCCAGAGAAACGAATGGCGCCGGCGCGTGCCGAAGTCGGAGATCTTCAGATCGGGCAAGCGATCGAGGCGCTCCACCTTGGACCAGAGCTTGGCTTTGGCGCGCGCATAGGTGACGTCGAGCGCGAACTGCCCGAGCTCCTTCAATGCAGCGCGCGAGCGCAGCTCGTTGATGATCGCGAGCGCCGGGATCTCCCACATGCTGGTGTGCGTCCACGGCCCCGAGAAGCGCAGCACATATTGTCCGTCCTGCCGGCCGAGCTCGTAGTCCGGAAGCCGGAAGCTCTCCAGCCAAGCGAGGAATTCGGGCGCAAAGATCTGCTTGCGGCCATAGAAGGTGTTGCCCGCGAGCCAGATCATCTCCTTCTTGGAGAAGCGCAGGCCGCGCGCATGATCGAGCTGGCCGCGCAGCTCGCGCTCGTCGATCTCGTCGGCGAGCCGGACGCTGCGCGCGCGATTGAGCAGCGAGAAGGTCACCTGAACGTCGCGATAGAGGCCCCAGATCATCTGCAGCATCAGCAGCTTGTAGAAGTCGGTATCGAGCAGGCTGCGGACGATCGGGTCGAGCTTCCAGGTGTGGTCGAAGACCCGTTTGGCGATGTCGGTGTGGACCATCGGGATCCGTTCAGGCGAGGTTGAGCTGCCAGGAGACGCCGAAGCGGTCGTTGAGCCAGGTGAACAACCGGCTGAAGCCGTAATTGTTCAGCGGCATCAGCGTGGCGCCGCCCTCGCCCAGCGCTGCCGCGAGCCGCCGAAGCTCTTCCTCCGACGCGCAGTCGACGAACAGCGAGAAGGCGGGCGTGAACGTGAAGGCGTGCTGGATGGGGCTATCGATGCACATCACGCTCTGGCCCGCGATGTGGAAGATCGCGCTCTTCACCGAGCCTTCGGCGCCGGGCCCATCCGGACCATAGCGCGTGACCGCCACCACCTCGCTCTCCGGAAACAGCGAGACATAGAGGTTCATCGCGGCTTCCGCCTCACCCTGGAACATGAGGAAGGGACGAATCGTGGTCATGGCGTCTCCCGGATTGGCTGCACGGTGGCAGAACACCGCATGCGCCAAGGCCTACAAGTTTTTCGAACGCGATGCGACCTCGCTCCAACCAATGAGTGTCGCGCCCGCTGGGGCGGGTGCATCACCCGAGGAGCGTGCCATGAAACGTTGTCTGCTCGCGATCGCGCTTGTCGCGATCTCGTCCACGGCCTTCGCACAAGGCGTCGGCCCCGTCCGCTTCGGCAAGAAGTGCTTCGTGCTCACCGATTATCGCGGCTTCGGCTATTGGGACATCTGCCCGTCGCTCGGCATGACCCCGTTGCAGCAGGATCCCGCCAAGGCTCCGGCGCCGCCTTCCCGCCAGCAACCCATCACGCATGTGCTGTCGGGCGGCGCCGATGGTGGCGCAGGCGGTGGCGGCGGTGGCGGTGGCGGCGGTGGCGGTGG
>JAEYAU010000297.1 GCA_023404705.1 Pseudomonadota bacterium | reverse complement strand
GGCCCGCGGGCGGCCCCGACGACGATGCGGCCCTGGGCTCCGACCTTCATGGTGATGGTCGCGCCCAGGATGGCGCATTCGCGCGCGAGACTGTGGAGGGACGCCTGGTAGCGCAAAGTCATCGGCGTGGCTTCGGCGCGCGCCTCATTGATCGCGAGGGTCGAGCCGCCCGAGCGGATGTCGGTGACCGGACAGTCCTGCTGCGCGTCGGGGCCGGCGGGCTTGGCGGGATCGCCGGCCTGGGCGGGCGGGCCGAACAGGGTCGCGCTCATGCGGTCCGTGAAGGTGCCGGAGCTCGCGGCGCCAGAGCTCGCGGGCGCGGAATCGCCCAGGCTGCCGCAGCCGGCGAGCCCCACGAGCGCAGTGATGAGAAGGCCAGCGCGCGTGGCGCGCTTCGCAGTCGTCGATACGCGGAACATGGATCACCCTCGCCTCATCGATCGTGAGGCACTCCCCCGGAAAGCTCACACAGGATCCGCCGGACCCTGCCCCGCCCGCCTTATAGCAGCCGAACCATGGCAGACCCAAGGCGCTGAATTATCTGCGCGAGTCGCCCGCCAGCTGGGCGAACAGCAGGTGGTCCTGCCAGAGCCCGTTGATGCACAGATATTCGCGCGCATAGCCCTCGCGCGTGAAGCCGGTCTTCTCCAGCAAGTGGATCGAGGCCGCGTTGGTCGGAATGCAGGCGGCCTCCAGCCGATGCAGGCGCAGGCCCGTATAGGCGAACGGCACGAGCGCGCGCAGTCCGCGGGTCATCAGGCCTTTGCCCGCATAGGGCGCGCCCATCCAGTAGCCGATGCTGCCCGCCTGGGCCACGCCGCGCCGGATATTGGCGAGCGTGATGCCGCCGACCAGAACGTGATCGTCGCGGCGGAAGAGGAAGAACGGATAGGACTGATCGGTGCGCAGATCCTCGGCGTAGCGGCGCAGCCGGCGGCGGAAGGCGCCGCGCGTGAGATCGTCGGCCGGCCAGGTCGGCTCCCAGGGCGTGAGGAAGTCGCGGCTCGCCTCGCGCAGCACAGCCCAGTCCACATAGTCGTTCATCTGCGGCGCGCGCAAATAGACGCCATCGCCTTCGATGACGGGAAGCGGCTCGGAGAAGCTGACGGTGCGAAAGAAGGCCATGGTGACAAGGGACCGACCGACAACGCGGCCGGGGGGAGACGGTTCGATAGCAGCCTACACTCAGCTCCGCTCAGATTGCATCGCCGTTCGTCCCCACGGAAGCCGGGACCCAGAACGCACATCAGAGCCGCGACCCTGGATGCCCGCCGCCGCGGGCACGACGGAGTTCGGGTCAGCTTACGAGAGACCCTCGCATCAAGCCGCCCGCTGCCCCAAACTCTCGGCGATCACGGCCGCCCTTTCAAGACCGCGGCCAGGACCCAGCACGGCGACGGCCGGGCGGCTGCGCGCGATCAGCGCGCGGCCCGCGGCCTTGGCGCTTTCGACCGTGACGGCGTCGATCTTCGCGACCATTTCCTCGAGCGGGACCGGCCGGCCGAAGGCGATCATCTGGCGTGCGATCTGCTCGGCGCGCGCGCCGGAGCTCTCAAGTGCCATCAGCATGCCGGCCTTCATCTGCGCCTTGGCGCGCGCGACCTCCACCTCGGTGATGGTCTCGGCCCCCTCGCCGATCTCGTCGACCACGACGTTCATCAGTTCGGGGACGTCGGCCGCATCGGTGCCCGCATAAATGCCGAACAGGCCGGTGTCAGCATAGGGCGCGTGGAAGGCATAGATCGCGTAGCAGAGGCCGCGCTTCTCGCGGATCTCCTGGAACAGGCGCGAGGACATGCCGCCGCCGAGCACGCTGGTGAAGACCTGCAGGCTGTAGAGCTGGTCGTGGCCGAGCGGCACGCCTTCGAGCGCGCAGGCGATGTGGGCCTGCTCGAGATCGCGCGTCTCGATGCGTGCGCCACCCGAGAAGCGGGCCGGCTCCGGCACGGGCGCGATCGGCCCGTTGAAGGAGCCGAAGCGGCGCTCGGCTTCCGCGACGATCTGAGCGTGCTCGACCGCGCCGGCCGCGACCACCACCATGTCGGGCGCGCGGTAGTTGCGGCCGAGATAGGCGCGCAGGCGCGCCGGGTCGAAGGAGCGCACCGACTCGGGCGTGCCGAGGATCGAGCGGCCGACGGACTGGTTCGGGAAGGCGACGGTCTGCAGATAGTCGTAGACGAGCTCGTCGGGCGCATCCTCGGTGGCGCCGATCTCCTGCACGATGACGTTCTTCTCGCGCGCGAGCTCCATGGAGTCGAAGGTCGGGTCGGAGAGAATGTCGGAGAGGATGTCGAGGGCGAGCGGCACGTCCTCGCGCAGCATGCGCGCGTAATAGGCCGTCATCTCGGCGCTCGTCGCGGCGTTGATGTCGCCGCCCACCGCCTCGATCTCCTCGGCGATCTGGCGCGCCGAGCGGCGCGACGTGCCCTTGAAGGCCATGTGCTCGAGCAGATGGGCGATGCCATGCTCGTCGGCCTGCTCATCGCGGCTGCCGCAACCGACATGGACGCCGAGCGAGGCAGTCTCCAGGTGGGGCATGGCGTCGGTGACGATGGCCAGACCAGACTTCAAGCGCGTGACCTCGACGCTCATGCGGCGGCTCCTTCTTGCGCGGCCCGGCTCGCCGCGATGATGTAACGCTCGACCGCGCCTTGATCGGCCGGCAAAGTGGTGACGCGCTCTTCGCGCTTCATGAGATCGGACAGCCAGTCGGGAAGCTCGGGCGTGACGCCGCAAGCCGCCTTCACGGCATCCGGAAACTTGGCGGGATGCGCGGTGGAGAGCACGATCATCGGCACCGACGGATCGCGGGTCTCCTTCTCGGCGACCGCCATCGCGACCGCGGTGTGCGGATCCATCAGGTAGCCGGCTTCCTTGCGCACCGTGCGGATGGTCGCGGCGGTCTCCTCCTCGTCGGCGCTCACGGCCGTGAAGCGGGCGCGGATCTGTTCCAGCGCATCGGAGGCGATCGAGAAGCGGCGCGACTGCGCAAGCGAAGCCATCATGCCGCGTACGGCGGGCGCATCGCGGCCG
>JAEYAU010000239.1 GCA_023404705.1 Pseudomonadota bacterium | reverse complement strand
GGGGGGGGGGGCCCCCCCCCCCCCCCACGACGCCCGTCGTGGTCAGCCGGCAGGTTCGTATGTGGTCTTATGCGCTCAAGCGCACCGGGACGGCGGCCGTGACGCTGTTCGCGGCGTCGATCGTCATCTTCGCCTTCATCCATGTCATACCGGGTGATCCGATCTATGTTCTGCTCGGCGACACCGCGACGCCTGATCAGATCGACGCATTGCGGCACCAGCTGGGTCTCGATCGGCCGATCGTCGTGCAATATCTGAACTGGGCAGGACACGTGCTCGCCGGCGATCTCGGCCGGTCCATCTTCTTCCAGGCGCCGGTGCTCTCGGTGATTGCCGACGGCGCCGAGACCAGCACGCTGCTCGCGCTCATGACCATGGTATGGGTGACGCTGATCGGCGTGCCCATCGGAATGATCGCCGCGGTGCGGCACGGTACGTGGCTCGACCAGCTTCTCTCGGGCGGCGCCATGCTGATGGCGTCGGTGCCGACCTTCTGGGTCGGGCTTTACCTGATCCTGGTGTTTGCGGCGTGGCTCGGCTGGCTGCCGAGCTCGGGTTACCCGTCCATATTCGATGGTGGTCTCGCCAACCTCCGCTATCTCATCCTTCCCAGTCTCACGCTCGCGGCGCCGAATGCCGCGCTCATCCTGCGTCTGACGCGCGCCAGCATGCTCGACATGTCGCGCGAAGACTACGTGCGTACGGCGCGCGCAAAGGGCATCCGGCCGTGGCAGGTCGTCCGCCGGCACATCTTCCGCAACGCCCTTTTGCCGGTGGTGTCGGCATTCGGCTTCACCTTCGCGGCGCTGCTGTCCGAGGCCGTCGTGACCGAGACGGTGTTCGCGCTCCCGGGAATCGGCCGGCTGGTCGTCCAGTCGATCCTCCGTCGCGACTACCCGGTCATTCAGGGAGTTATTCTGGTCATTGTGGTGCTCTATCTCGTGGTCAATCTGGTCGTCGATCTGACCTATCGTCTGCTCGATCCGCGCGTGGAGCTGCAATGAGCCGTAGCAGCGTGACATCGTGGCTGACCCCGTTCATCGCCCGGCCGATAGCGCTGGCCGGGCTGGGCATCCTCCTGGCGATGGCCCTCGCGGCGCTCGTCGCACCCTGGTTGGCCCCTTACGATCCTTACGCGATCGACCCGGTCATGCGTCTGACGCCGCCGAACGCCGAGCACTGGTTCGGCACGGACCAGTTCGGCCGGGATACGCTGTCGCGCGCAATCTACTCGGCGCGAATGGCGCTTCTGATCGGGTCGGGCGTGGTCTTCTTTGCTCTCCTGACGGGCGTCCCGATCGGGGTCCTGTCGGCACTCTTCCCGCGGCTGGGCCATGTGCTCATGCGCATGGTCGACGTGCTGATGGCGTTTCCGACGCTGCTGCTCGCGCTGGGGCTGATCGTCATCCTGGGCGCGAGTGTCGCCAACTCGATCCTTGCCATCGGCATCGGCTACATGACCACGACCACCCGCATCGTTTACGGGCTCGCGCTCCGGCTGCGCGCGGAAACCTATGTCGAGGCGTCCCGCAGCATGGGAGCCGGCACCGGATGGATCGTCCTCAAGCACATATTGCCGAACCTGATCTCGCCGCTTCTCGTGCAGGCGAGCTTCGTGTTCGCCTTCGCGCAACTGGCGGCGGCCTCGCTCGACTTTCTGGGGTTGGGCGCTCCGCCGGACATCCCGAGTTGGGGGAACATGCTGGCCGAGTCGCGCACCTTCATTACGCGCGCGCCATGGCTCCTGTTCTTCCCCGGCCTGATGATCGTGCTGACCGCGTTCTCCCTGAACCTGGTCGGCGACGCGATGCGCGACCGCCTCGATCCGCGGTTCCGTGAAGTCTTCGCCGGCGAGGGCTAGCCGATGCTGTCCGTCCGCGACCTCACGGTATCGCTGGGTTCGGATGCGGCCCCGGTCGACATTGTCGCGGGCGTGTCCTTCGGCATCGAGAAGGGCGAGATCCTCGGTCTGGTCGGCGAGTCCGGTTGCGGCAAGAGCATCACCTCGCTTGCCATCATGGGCCTGCTGCCTCGGCCGGGTCCGCGGATCCGGGCCGGGCATGTGGTGCTGGCCGGCACCGATGTGACGCAGTTGGAGCCATGGCAGCGGGCCGAGGCAGGCCATGGCCGCATCGCCATGATTTTTCAGGAGCCGATGACCTCGCTCAATCCGGTTCGCAGGATCGGCGATCAGATCGCGGAAGCCGTGCGCGTTCACGACCGAATTTCCGGTGCGGCCGCGCTCGCTCGCGCGCGCGAGCTGCTCGAGCTGGTGCGGATCCCGGATGCTGCCGTGCAGTTGTCGGCCTATCCGCATCAGCTGTCGGGCGGCCAGCGCCAGCGGATCATGATCGCGATTGCGCTCGCGTGCCGGCCGCAGGTTCTGATTGCCGACGAACCGACAACGGCGCTCGACGTCACGATCCAGGTCCAGATCCTCGGTCTGCTGCGCGAACTGTGCGATCGGCTGGACATGGCGATGTTGTTCATCACGCACGACATGGGTGTGATCGCGCAGCTCGCCGACCGCGTTGCTGTCATGTATGCGGGGCGCATCGTCGAAACCGCCGCGGTCGGCACGCTGTTCGGGCGGCCGAGCCACCACTACACGCGCGGACTGATGGATTGCATGCCCGCGCGAAACGCCGGCCTGCGCCGTCTGTCGACGATCCCGGGACAGGCACCACGGCCCGGCGCAATCGCCGGCGGCTGCGTGTTCGCTCCGCGCTGCCCGGCGGCGCGCGACGTGTGCCGCATGTCGGCGCCGCCTCCCATTCGCGTCTCGGAAGCGCACGAGGTGCTCTGCGCCTTCCCGCTCGATATTGGGAGGGCAGGATGAGCCAGCCTGCCATCCTGGAGATTCGGGACCTCAGGACGTCGTTCAACGTCAAGCGCGCTGGACGTAGATATCGCCTGTCCGCCCTGGATGGTGTCTCGCTGTCCCTCGCCGAGGGCGAGGTGCTCGGGATCGTCGGCGAATCGGGATGCGGGAAGACGACGCTCGGCCGGTCCATCGTCCGGCTCGTTCAGCCAGACGACGGGACCATCACGTTCAAGGGTGCCGATGTGGCCGGGGCCAGCAGCTCCGCGCTCCGCAAGATCCGTCTCGACATTCGGATGGTCTTCCAGGATCCCTACGCATCGCTCAACCCGCGGCGCTCGATCGGCGATTCCGTCGCGGAGGCCGCTGACATCAATGGCATATTCAAGAACCGGGCCGAGCGCAGCGCTTCGATCGCCAGGACACTCGCCGCCGTCGGCCTCGATGCGTCATTCGCCGACCGTTATCCGCATGAGCTCAGCGGCGGACAGCGTCAGCGCGCCGGCATCGCAAGAGCCATCCTTCCCGCACCGGCCATCATCATTGCGGACGAGCCGGTCTCGGCGCTGGATGTCTCGGTACAGGCGCAGGTGCTCAATCTGCTCATGGACCTGCGCGAGCAGCTCAAGCTGTCGATGCTCTTCATCTCGCACGATCTCGGTGTGATTGGCCACGTCAGCGACCAGGTCGCCGTGATGTATATGGGGCGCATTGTCGAGTGGGCCAGCACGCGGGCGATCCTCGATCATCCGCTCCACCCCTATACGCGTTCGCTCATTGCGGCGGTGCCGAAGCCGGATCCGTCCGTGCGGATCGCGGGCGCGATCGAAACCGGCGAGCCGCCGAGCCAATTCAACCGACCGCAGGGCTGCGCCTATGCGGCGCGTTGCCCGATCGCGAGCGATCGTTGCCGGGTCGATGCTCCGGACCTGCGCCGGGCCGGGCCCGACGACAGGCTGGTGTCCTGCCATAACCTGTAGCGGCTGCGCGGGCCCATTGCGCGACAGGGTCCCGCCTTCCGCGCGCCATGAGGGCGCGCCGGCTTCCGTGGGGAGGAGCCCCCGGCGCGCGGGCGTTCACCAGCCGCCGCCGAAGCTCGGCATGCCGGCGTGGTCGAACATCTTCGCGGCATTGACCATGTAGAGGTTGCCGTTGCTCATCAGGAAAACGGTGCCGCGCGGCACGCGCTTGGCCGTCTTCATCAGCGCGCCGTAGCCCTTGTCCGTGGTGCGCAGGGTCTTCATGCTGCCGTCCATCATCACGACATAGGCTTGCCGCTCCTGGAGATCCCAGGCCTGAAATCCGGTGCCCTGGGCGAGAGCGCTGGTCGCGAGGGCGAGGGTCATGCCGCCCGCGAGGACGGCGGATTTGATAAGGGACATGTGATCACTCCTGTGGGTCCAAACCGTCCAGGATCGAACGGTTGAGCCTCAGAAAAGCCGAACCGGCGCTTCGCCGGAAATATCGCTTCGGCATGAATCCGATAGCGGGGCGCTATCGTGGCCCGGCCGCCTCGGACGAGACAGGCCGCGGATAGAGGCGCCGCATCGCAGCGATAGCGAACCGGCATGACGCCGCCGCCGGCAATGCCGTAAAACGGTTGGCAGCGCCGGCTCGGGCGCGGCAAGCTGTCGATGCGCGCAGCCGGGCCGCGGATCGCGTGAACACGGGGACGGATTTGGACGCCGCCACTGCACCAACGATCGCCGAGGCCTTCCAGCTCTGCCGCGACATGGACGGGCCTCTGCCGATGCGGCTCGAGATGCTGAGCGCGGCCATCCGGCGCCTCCTGCCGGCTTACAATGACGAGGTCGATCGTCTGGTGGAGCGGCTGCAGCGGACGAAGTTCGGCGCCGCCGCGCCGCCGCCCGGCGTACCGATGCCGCCTTTCATCCTGCCCGACGACCAGGGGCGGCTGGTCGATCTCGCGAGCTTCACGCGCAAGGGGCCGGTCGCGGTCGTCTTCCTGCGCGGGCACTGGTGTCCCTATTGCCGCGTCAGCCTCAGGGCACTCGCGCGGGCCCATGCCCAGGTCGCGGCCGAGGGGTTGCAGATCGTCGCGATCACGCCTGAACGCCAGCGCTTCAACGCCGGCTTCAAGGCCGAGACGGAGGCCGGCTTCGCGCTGCTCACCGACCTCGACAACGGTTATGCGCTGACGCTGAACCTCGTCTTCTGGCTGGGCGATGAACTGCCGGTGCGCCTGCGCGTCGGCTCGGGCCGTCACGTCGCCGAAGCGCAAGGCAATGACGGCTGGTTCTTCCCGATCCCCGCGACCTTCGTGGTCGGTGCCGACGGGATGATCAAGGCGCGGTTCGTCGACCCGGACTATCGCAAGCGCATGGACCTCGACGACATGATGGCGGCGTTGCGCGACGCGGCGAGGCCGCCGTCCTGACGCTCAGCGGCGGGACCAGTCCGAGCCGCGCAGCAGCTTGAGGATCACGGTGCCGGCCGCGGTGCGCTGCCGGCCGGCGACACCGTAGAGATGGACCAGGCGGGTCATGTCCAGATCCTTGAGCGGTAGGCGCCGCACGGTGTCGGGGATTGCCACGCTCTGGGGGACGATGGCGATTCCCTGATTGGCGGCGACGAGCGCGATGAGATCCCGCTCCGAGCAGACCCGGGTGGAGAACTCGGTCTCGATCCGCGCGGCCGAGAGCAGCGGGGAGAACTGCTCGGCCTGTTCGCAATGCGTGCGCATGAGCAGCCGCTCGTCGCGCAGTTCGTCGAGGCTCACGCTCTCGCGCGAGGCGAGGATATGATCCGCATGCACCAGCAGGACGAAGGGCTCGCTGAAGAGCGGCCAGTCGTCGAGCCGGTCCCAGCCCTCGCCGGAGGACGAGGTGATGCCGAGCTCCGCGTCCCCGTTCTTCAGCAGGCCCTCGACCTCCGGCCCGGTGCCGCGCAGCACGCGGCAATCGAGGCGATCGAACACGCGTTGCAGCTCCTGCAGGTGCGGGATCAGGATCTCGAGATCGACCGTATGCGACATGGCGAGGCGGAGCGAGCCGATCTCGCCGCTCTTCACCGACGTCGCCACCGAGCGGGCATCGAGCGCGCTCTCGTAGCACTGCTTGAGCATGGGATAGACGCGCTCGCCGAGGTCGGTGAGCTGCGCGGCCGGACGCTCGCGGCGGAACAGGTCGCCGCCGAATTCCGCTTCGAGCTGCTTGATGGCGCGCGTCAGGGACGGCTGGGTGACGTTGCACTCCTCCGCCGCGCGCGTGAAATTCCGCGTGCGCGCGACCGCGAGGAAGTACCGAACCTGCTGCATTTCCATGGCTGCGCACCGCGAGGCCGTGACGGCCGGAGTCCCGCTCGCATCATACGAAGCGGGCCGCGCAACTCAACAGATGGAAGCGAGCTGGATCAGGCTGACGTCAGGGAACTTCAGAGCCGGACGAGGCTCAGCTGCGCCCCTGCGAGGTGGGCAAGAACGCCGGCATCGACATCGTCGCCGGCGTGGGCCGTGCGGACGGCCTGCTGCTTGAGCTTCCACCAGAGGTCCGCGCAGGCATTGGCGAACGAATCCGCGTCGGTGACGTCGTAGACGTTCGCGAGCAGGGCATTGCCGTCCTTGGTGATCTGCAGATCGACCTTCATGTCAGGGCTCCATTCGGGGTGGAGTGAATGAGGCTTACGCGTTGAGCTGATTCAGCGCGCGGCGGTTGCGCAGCACGACGCGGCGCGAGGTCGGCAGCGCGATGGTCGCGCGGCTCTCGAGCTGGGTGAGGGTGCGCGAGACCGTCTCGATGGTCAGGCCCAGATAGTCGGCGATGTCCTGGCGCGACATCGGCAGCTCGATGGTCTCGGCCGCGGCGAAGCGCTCGGCCATCTCGAGCAGGAAGCAGGCGACCCGCTCCTGCGCGCTCTTGATCAGGAGCAGCATGTGCTGCTGCACGCGGTGCAGCTCGTTGGCCGTGAAGGTCCAGAGCTGGCGCGCCACGTCGCCATCGCGCTGCGCGAGATTGACCAGGGCGCTGCGCTTGACGACCAGGACGGTCGCATTGCTCACGGCTTCGGCGGAGAACAGGTGCGCGGCGCCGACCTCGAGGCCGAAGACGTCGCCCGGGAGATAGAAGGCGCCGATCTGGCGGCGGCCGTCGTTGAGGATCTTGTAGGTGCGGACCGTGCCGCTGACCAGCTTGTAGACGTAGTCGGCCGGCTCGTTCTCGCCGTAGATCTCGCTGTTGCGGGCGAACTGCATGGGCGCGCCCATCAGCTCGATGGAGCCCGTGAGGTCGACCGGGGCCGTGCGCGGCATGGTGTGCTGCGGGACCGCGTGGGGGAGGGTGATCTGGGTCGACATCGGCGAGCTCCTTCGCTGTGTTGACCCAGACGTACAAGCGGAACCGCGCGCCGAAAATTCAGATAATGCTCGTAACGGGACGGCCCCTAAGGGGAATCCCATACGTCCGGCACCGTCCGTCGGTCTGTCCATGGGTCAGCTCCGTCTCCCGACCTTCGGGTTGATCCACTTGTAGACACAGATATTTTCCGGCGCTCTTGCCGGGATTTTCCGATATTTTCCGAGCCAGTTTCCCTTCCGCTCCCGCTTGGCAGCATGGACAGCACGACCTCCGACGAACGAAAGCGGATCGCCAATGCGATCAAGGACTACCTGGCCCGGGAGCGCATCTCGCGGGAGCAGTTCGCTTTCAAGACCAAGCTCGGCAAGTCCACGGTCGACAAGCTGCTCACCGGCCTGTTCTCGGACCGCACGCTCGCCATCGTCGAGGGCCACACCGGGCTCTCCCTGCGCGCGACATTGGAGGAACCGGAGGCGCCCGCGGGCTTCGAGGCGCCGCCGCAGCCGGTCGACATGCCCTCAATCGCGGTGCTGCCCTTCGCCAATCTGGGGGGCGATCCCGATCAGGACTTCATCGCGGACGGCATCACAGAGGACATCATCACGGCGCTGACGCGGCTGCGCTGGTTGTTCGTGATCGCCCGCAACTCCACCTTCACCTACAAGGGCCGCGCCGTGGACGTGCGCGAGGTCGCGCGCGATCTCGGCGTCCGCTACGTGCTCGAGGGCAGCGTTCGCACCGCCGGGCCGCGCATCCGCATCACCGGGCAGCTGATCGATGCGGAGAGCGGCAACCACATCTGGGCCGAGAAATACGACCGCGAGCTCGCCGACATTTTCGCGGTGCAGGACGAGATCACGGCCCATGTGGTCGCGGCCGTCGAGCCGCATCTCTACGCGCAGGAAGGCTTTCGCGCGGCGCGCAAGACGCCAGAGAATCTCAACACCTGGGAGCTCGTGGTGCGCGCCATGTCGCTGCTCGGCCGCGTCGGCCGCGCGCAGAACGAGCAGGCGCAGGCGCTGCTGCGGCGCGCGATGGCGATGGAGCCCGGTTACGCGCGCGCGCACGCGATGATGAGCTGGGCCGTGTGGTGGTCGGCCTACTGCTACTGGCATCCCGAGGGACGGGTCGGTTATCAGCAGGCGGTCCGGCACGCCGAAGATGCGCTGGCGCTCGATCCGAACGACACCTGGCCGCGCATGGTGCGCGGGCTCTGCCTCAGCGGCGCCGGACAGCACGATCGCGCCCTGACAGATCTGCGCTCGGCGCTGGCGCTCAATCCGAGCTTCGCGCTCGGGCACATGGCGCTCGGCTGGGCGCTGCTCCGCAGCGGCGCCTTCGACGAGGCGATCGCCGAGACCGGACAGGCGATGCGCATGAGCCCGGTCGATACCTATTCGGGCTTCTACACCTCGACGCACGGTCTCGCGCTGCTCGGCGCGCAGCGCTTCGAGGAGGCGCTGCCCTATCTGGAGGCCTCGGTGGCGGCCTTCTCGGAGCATCCCGGCCACTACAACACGCTGATCAGCTGCTGCGGTCACCTCGGCCTCATCGATGCCGCGCAGGAGTACATCGCGGCGCGCAACCGCGTCGGCCCGCCGGTGCGGATCAGCGTGATCCGCGAGAATTTGCAGCACTTCGCGCACCGCGACGTGTTCGTCGAAGGGCTCAGGAAGGCGGGCGTGCCTGAATAGCCGCGCGCCCCGCGGGCGGCTCGCAGCAAGACCTTTGGATAAGTCCTGCATGGCGTGCGCTCGCGTCTCGCCAGGTTCGACAATCCGCGCCAGAACGTGCTGGAATTGGTCCGAGAAGCGCGGATCGAGCGCGATCGAACGGGGGCGAATCATGAGCAGCACGTCAGGCACGACAGCCGAAGCCTTGCCATCGACGCAGCTCGGTGATGCCGCCATGAAGGCGCTGTGGGCGTCGGCCATCGGCTACGCGATGGACGGGTTCGATCTCCTGATCCTCGGCTTCATGCTGCGGGCGATCTCGGCGGATCTTGGTTTGTCGCCCGCGCAGGCGGGCTCGCTCGTGACCGCAACCCTGGTCGGCGCGGTGCTGGGCGGCCTGCTGTTCGGCATGTTGTCGGACCGCCTCGGCCGCGTGCGCGTGCTGACCTGGACAATCGTGCTGTTCGCGGTCTTCACGGGCCTCTGCGCCTTCGCGCAGGGCTATTGGGATCTCCTGTTCTACCGCACGATCGCGGGGCTCGGCCTCGGCGGCGAGTTCGGTATCGGTATGGCGCTGGTGGCCGAGGCCTGGCCGGCCTCGAAGCGAGCGCGCGCATCCTCCTATGTCGGGCTCGGCTGGCAGGTCGGCGTGCTGGCGGCCGCGCTGGTCACGCCGCTGCTGCTGCCGGTGATCGGCTGGCGCGGCATGTTCGCGATCGGCGTGCTGCCGGCGCTCGTCGCCTTCGTCATCCGGCGCGTGCTGCACGAGCCGGAGGTGTTCGTCGCGCACAGCCGCGAGCGTCCGAAGCAGACCGCGCTCAGCCTCCTCGTCAAGGACACCGAGACCACGAAGCGCAGCATCGGCATGGTCGTGCTCTGCTCGGTGCAGAACTTCGGCTATTACGGCGTGATGATCTGGCTGCCGAACTATCTGTCGACGCGCTTCGGTTTCGCGTTGACTCAGTCGGCGCTGTGGACGGCCGTGACGGTCGCCGGAATGATGCTCGGCATCTTCTGCTTCGGCCATATCGCGGACCGCATCGGGCGGCGGCCGGCGTTTCTCGCCTACATGGTCGGCGCGGCCATCATGGTGGTCGTCTATTCGCGGCTCACGGATCCCATGCACCTGCTGGTCGGCGGCGCCGTCATGGGCTTCTTCGTGAACGGCATGCTGGGTGGCTACGGCGCCCTCATGAGCGAGCTTTATCCGACCGCGGCGCGCGCGACCGCCCAGAACGTGCTGTTCAATATCGGGCGCGCGGTGGGCGGCTTCGGCCCGCTGGTGGTCGGCGCGATGGTGGCGGCCTACAGCTTCGAGCTCGCCATCGCGCTGCTCGCGACGCTCTACATCATCGACATCGTCGCGCTCTGGTTCCTGATACCCGAGCGCCGCGGTGCGGAGCTCAATTAAGCGACGCGTAAGCCCTCCAAGCGCAACCTTCCCCGGAAAGGCGCCGGAACCGGCCGCGCCGCCGCATGTGTGCCGCAAGACACAGACTGCGCGGAACTCCGGACGTACGGTTCCTCTCCGTAGTTTTCCCATGCCGGGATACCACCTGCCTCATGTTAGATAAATGTCATAGGCGACTCACGGTCCGTGCCCGGCACGAGCGGATGACAAGCTCGGAGGGGGAGGACACGGCCACTCGGACGGCGCCCCCCCCCCCGCCCACGCCGGGTGTGGCCGGGCCCCGGGGG
>JAEYAU010000229.1 GCA_023404705.1 Pseudomonadota bacterium | reverse complement strand
GGCCCCGCAGCCCCCGGCAGCCCCGAAGCCGCTCACCGCCAGTCTCGGGGTTCTCACCCCGGCCTACGCTGCGACTCCGACCGAGGCCGAGTCGGGCGGCGCCTTCTCGGTGGCCGCCATGGGCTCGACCCCGGCCCCGGTCCGGCCGCCCCTCGCCGCGGCCGTCGGTGGTCCGCCCTCGGACGACGACGTCACCACCGTGAAGCAGGCGCTCGAGCAGATCCGCCGCGGCAAGACCGAAGCCGCCGACGCGCTGCAGGAGCAGGTGCGCGACAGCGTCGGCCGCAAGCTGATCGAGTGGGCCTTCCTGCGCAACGACGACAACGGCGCGAGCTTCTCGCGCTACGCCGCCTTCATCGCGGCCAATCCGGACTGGCCGAACATCACCTTCCTGCGCCGCCGCGCCGAGGCCATGCTCTGGACCGAGCGGGTCGATCCGGCCGTGGTGCGCGGCTTCTTCGCACGCACCAAGCCGCTCAGCGCCAAGGGCCGGCTCGCGCTCGCCCGCGCGCTGCTCGCCCAGGGTGACCAGACCGCCGCCACCTACTATGTGCGCGAGGCCTGGCGCGGCGACGGCGTGTCCTCGGATCTCGAGCGGCAGGTGCTCGATAATTTCGGCGAGCTGCTCACCGCCGCGGACCACCGCGCGCGCATGCATCAGCGGCTTTATGCGGATGACGGCGACGCCGCGCTGCGCGCCGCGCAACGTCTCGGCGGCAACGACGTGGCGATTGCCCGCGCGCGCAATGCCGTGAATGACAAGGCCTCCAACGCGGGCGCCCTGCTCGAGGCCGTGCCGTATTTCGCGCGCAACGACGCCGGCTACATCTTCAGCAAGGTCCAGTGGCTGCGCCGCAACGACAAGATCGCGGAAGCCGGCAAGCTGATGCTGAGCGCGCCGCGCGATCCGAACCAGCTGCACAATCTCGACGAATGGTGGGTCGAGCGCCGTCTGGTGGCGCGCAAGCTGCTCGACGAGGGTGACGCCCGCACGGCTTACCGGGTCGCGGCGGAAGCCGTGTCGCCGCCCAAGGAGAACTACCGGGCCGAGGCGCATTTCACGGCCGGCTGGATCGCGCTGCGCTTCCTCGAGGATGCGCAGACCGCGCTGGCGCATTTCGAGCGCATCACGCACGGCACCCAGAACCCGATCACGCTCGCCCGCGCCTATTATTGGCAGGGCCGCGCCGCCGAGGCTGCCGGCCACGCCCAGCATGCGCGCAGCCACTATGCGGCCGCCGCGCGCTATCCGACCGCCTATTACGGCCAGATCGCCCGCGCCAAGCTCGGCGCCAACGAGCTCTCGCTGCGCGCGCCGGACCTCTCCTCGACGCACCGCGCCAGCCTGGCGCAGACCGAGATCATGCGGGCCGCGCAGCTGCTCTACGCGGCGGACGCCAAGGCCGAGATCCTCGCCTTCATGGCCGACCTCGGCGACAAGGCGCACGACGCCGGCCTCGTCTCGCTGCTCGCGGAGCTCGCCACCAAGAACCGTGACGCGCGCGCGTCCCTGCTGGTCGCCAAGCCCGCGCTCAGCCGCGGCCTGCCGGTCGACGCCCACGCCTTCCCGACCAACGGCATTCCGGACTTCAAGATCCTCGGCACGCCCGTGGACAAGGCCGTGGTCTACGCGATCTCGCGCCAGGAGAGTGCCTTCAATCACCGCGCGGTCTCCTCCGCCAAGGCGATGGGCCTGATGCAGGTCCTGCCCGGCACCGCGAAGATGATCTGCAAGCGCCTCGGCATCGGCTTCGACCAGGGCCGGCTGCTCAACGATCCGGTCTACAACGCGCAGCTCGGCGCCGACGAGCTCGGCACCATGATCCAGAACTACCGCGGCTCGCTGATCCTGACCTTCGTCGGCTACAATGCCGGTCCGGGCCGCGTGAAGGAGTGGATCGAGCGTTACGGCGATCCGCGCGACGCCAGTGTCGACCCGATCGACTGGGTCGAGCGCATCCCCTTCTCGGAGACGCGCAACTACGTGCAGCGCGTGCTCGAGAACGTGCAGGTCTATCGCCTGCGTCTCGGCCAGACCAAGCGGCTGCAGATCGAGGCGGATCTCCGCGCCGGCGGCAATTGATCTCATCTTCGTAGGGTGTGCTCGGCGCGCCTAGGCTTCGGAATAAGAACAGTGCGTCCGATCGCGCCGAGCGCACGCGTGCAGTGATTCAGCACGCGTGCGCTCGTGCGACTCAAGGTCTGAGCGAGCAGCGAACTCATCGGCCGCACGAACCCACCCTACGAAGAGAACACCTTCAGCTCCGCGGCGCGTCTGGCGCCCGGAGGTTTGCTTCGGCTTCCGTTCCCCGAGGGGGATGGAGCACCGAGAGGCGCCAGCCCGCTTGCGAGACGGGCTTACGCCCCGGATCGCCGGGGCGTTAGGCGGCACAGCGGCGCCGCCCGGGGTCCCTGGCGCTCGACAGAGAACACCCTGCGCCTCTCGGCGCTCCAACACGGCCGTCCGTATGATCAGCTCGAACGACGGCCGCCTCCTCCTCCATCGCGGCGATACCGGTGATGCCCCTCACGAGCAGGAGTGAGGCGAGTATGCGCGAGCCGCACGCGGATGCAAGAAGATTGAATTCTGTAAATCAGAAATAAAATTCTGGAAACCAGAAAATCATGGCACCTGAGGCCATGCCGAGACATGCGCGTTACTGAATGTCCCTCCTTCGGCGCACATCCGAAACATTTTACCCGACCGAGCATCCAGCTTGGCGTGCAATTTCTGATGCGAGCAACGGCACCGCAGCGCGCTACCAACGCACAATTCGTCGGAACGATTCACCGCGGAATGAATCGAATCCGGGCGAGCCTGGAGTGTTGCGATGTCGAGTGTGCGGCGTGAGATCCCACCGGGCGTCACGAGGGCCTGGGTCGTGCCCTGGGACGAGCAATTCGGGATAGCCTTCGAGACCGAGAGCCATGACCAAGGCGGCGTGTGCGTCGGCAGCGAAGCCGATGCCCGGCACCTCGCGGGTTGGCTGAACGAACGCGCGCAGCAACGGCCGTCCTGATGCAGCGGGAGCGGACCGATGCGTCTCCAGGAAGTCCCCCAACGTCTTTACGACAGCGAGATCAACTTCTCGATCTCATGCTTCTGGGATGATTATTTCGACGTGAAACTCGGGGATGCGTTGAATGGTTACCACGCCGAGGCAAAGGTCAGGACATACGCGATGGCTCTCGCCTGGCTGGACGAGCAGGCACGCCGACACTTCCCCGACAGCCTCTATGCGAGCGAGCCCGTGCTTGCCTGAGGCGTCCTGAGATGCCGCGCGTCAAGACGCTCCCGCGCTCGCGGCGCCAGTATGTCACGAACTCAGCCGCCATCGCGCTTGCACGCGAGCTCAAGGGCGCGCGCGGCGCTCCCATGCCGCACTTCATCGCGCCGTCTCTGGCGAGCCCTCGCCATCGTCCGCCCAGCGCCGAAGGCTGGCTGCACGAAATCAAGTTCGACGGCTATCGAGCGCAGCTTCACCGATCCGATGCAGGGGCGAAAGTCTTCACCAGGCGCGGCTATGACTGGTCCGAGCGCTTTCGCAACATCGCATCCGCGAGCGCCGCTCTGGGCGTCCACCAGGTCGTGCTCGATGGCGAGGTCATTGTACCGACGCCGGAAGGACGTTCGGACTACGCCGCGCTGGAGAGCGATCTCGCCAAAGGCGGGTCGGACCGCTTGATCTTCTATGCCTTCGACATTCTCTACCTCGAACTGTTCGACCTTCGCGGCTGCCGGCTCATCGATCGCAAGCGCGTGCTGCGTGAGCTGCTCGATGGCGTAAAGGGGCCGCTTAAGTTGAGCGATCACATCCAGGCGGACAGCGGATCGGTCTACGAGGAGGCGTGCCGCCTCGAGCTGGAAGGCATCGTGTCGAAGAGACTCGACAGCCCTTATCGTTCGGGCCGCACCGATTCCTGGATCAAATCGACCTGCCGACAGCGCGACACCTTCGTGGTCGCCGGCTGGGCTCGCAACAGAGGCAAATTCGAAGGCGTCTATCTGGGCCGCCGAGAAGGAGGCAAGCTCGTCTATGCCGGAAAGCTGGAGCGCGGCTTCGGCGAGGACGACAAAAAGCGCATTCTCGAGCTCTTCGCCCGACTGAAGAGCAAGACGGCTCCGTTCAAGGAGCCCCGGGCCTTCCCCAAGGCTCAGTGGATGAAGCCGCGAATCCTGTTGGACGCCGAATTCCGCGGCAAGACAGGAGACGGCCTGCTGCGTCACGCGTCCTTCAAAGGATTGCGGCGCGACCTGATGGAATAGAAGCGATCGTCCGCCTGGAAGCCGCAAGTCAGCTTGCGTGGGCGACCGCGATTCGCGAGCGCCCAGGGTGGGCAAGAGCGCAACGGCCCGGCTATCATGCGCACGGAGCTTCACACGCGATTTCGCCTGTGATCAGGGAAGAGCCATGAACGACGTCGAGGCGGCGGCTGTTCGTCTGGTCGAACCGGAAAGCCACTTCATCACGGCGCAGGACGGGCTTGCGCTGCATGTGCGGGCCTATGGCGCGCGCACGGCCCCTGCCCTGCCCGTGGTCTGCCTGCCCGGGCTCGCGCGCACGGCTGCGGATTTCCACGAACTCGCGACCGCTCTCGCGAGCAAGCCCGACGAGCCGCGTTTCGTCGTCGGCCTCGACTATCGCGGCCGCGGCCGCTCGGCTTACGACAACCCGGACAACTACACGCTTGCGGTCGAGCTCGCGGACGTGATGACGGTGCTCACCGCGCTCGAGATCGGCCGCGCCATCTTCGTCGGCACCTCGCGCGGCGGCATCCTCGCCATGCTGCTCGCAGCCGCACGGCCTGGCGCGATCGCGGGCGTGGTGCTCAACGATGTCGGGCCGGTGATCGAGCCCAAGGGGCTGATGCGCATCAAGGGCTATGTGGGCAAGCTGCCGCAGCCGCGCAGCCACGAGGAAGGCGCCGAGATCCTGCAGCGACTCGGCACCGCGCAGTTTCCCAGGCTCACCGAGGCCGACTGGCTGCGCCAGGCGCGCCTCGCCTGGCGCGAGGAGAAGGGCAAGCTCGTGCCCGCCTACGACCCGCGCCTCGCCCGCACCCTCGAGGATGTGGATTTCGAGAAGCCGATGCCGTCGCTCTGGCCGCAATTCGATGCGCTCGCTCGCGTCCCCGTGATGGTGGTGCACGGCGCCAATTCCGACATCCTGACCTCGGCCACGATCGAGGCGATGCGCGCGCGCCACCTCGACATCGACGTGCTCGAGGTGCCCGACCAGGGCCACGCGCCGATCCTCACCGAGCCTCACGTGATCGGCCGCATCGCGTCCTTCGTCGGCTTCTGCGAGTTCACGCGGAAGGGTTGAGGACCGCGCCGGTCTCCGCCCGCGTCACGGACCTCTGCGACCGAGATCCCACTGCATCCGCCGCGGCGCGCAGCGCGCGCGATTCGATCGCCAGCCGAGCCGACATGTGCATTCGCCTGCCCCAAAAGCAGAAACTCCCGGCGGTTGCCCGCCGGGAGTTCTGAACCTCAGCCGAGATCAGACGATCAAGGCCAGAAGTAACGTTGCACGCGGAACAGCGCCGACCAGGTGTCCTCGGAGGAGGACAGGTAGGTGCCCGCCGCACGGCCAGCCTGGCTGCCCGCGAAGGCGATCGGCGTGCCAGCAGCGTGCGCCGTCTCGATCTTCGCGTACATGACTTCCAGACCGACGTCGAGGTTACGCACCGGATTCCAGATGGTGCGCAGGCCGACGCCCCACACCTCGAAGTCCGGGTTGCAACCCACGGCGCGGACGCCAGCGCCCCACGGCGACGCGACGTTCACAGCACCAGCCGCGCCCGTGAAGATCGGGCTCGAGCAGATGATGTCCGAAGCGGTGCCGTTGTAGTCCACCGAGGTGTAGCTTCCCCAGAGGGCCGAACGCAGGTTCGGGGTCCAGTAGTGCTCGAAGGCAGCCGTGATGGCCCAGGCGTCGGTGAGCTGGAGACCCGAGAGCGGGGTCACGCCAGCAACCGTCGGACCGGAGCTGAACACGCCATCGAACGCCCACGCAGCCGCCACGTTCGCGCCGTTGAAGCGGACGTAGTTGTTGGTGGTGCCGACGACGCCGCCGGACAGACCGACGTAGCCCATCATGCCCTGGGTGTAGGTGGCTTCCACGTAGAAGCGGTCACCAGCACCGATCATCGGAGCGTTCAGGACGAGGCCGCCCATGACAGCCCAACCGACTTCCTCGCCGGGCGCAACCTGGGTGTTAGCCAGGCCAGCGACGCCGCCGCCGGAGATCGAGTTGTTGCCGTACCAGTTGCCACGCACCTGGCCGACCGCACCGGCGATCTGCGCAGAACCCCAAGCCTGGTCGACGCGGAGAGCGCCAACGAGGTGCGGGAGCTGCACGCCAGCGTAGTCACCAATGCCGAACGGCACGATGTTGTAGGAGTCCGCAACCGTGAGCGGGCCCGGCATGGTGCCGATGGCCAGCAGGTTGGCGGCTTCCGCCGAACGATCGTACAGCGCAGCGCGGCGCATGAACGAGTCTTCGAGCGACACGGTCGCGGTGATGCCGTTGCCGAGCGACGCCGTGTAGGCGGCGAGCAGCGTGCCGGCCGCGCCGGTCTGCGACGAGTTGCCGAGGTAGCCGCAGCCGTAGCAGAACGCGCCACCGAAGAAGTCGAAGTAGGACTGCGACTTACCGAGCGTGAACCCAGCGAACTGGATGAATCCGCGCTCCGTGTAGATGCGGCCCTGAGTCGACTCACCGGTCGTCGTCTGATAGCCGGCCCGGATGTAGGCACGGAGGGTGCCGTACTCGGTCTGGGTGCGGACGTCGGTCGAGAGCACCCAGCGGGCGCGCCACGGGGAGTCGTTGGTGCCGAGGGTGTTCAGACCACCACCACCGATGATCGGCGGAACGTGGCTGTTGCCAGCGCCACCGAAGCCGACTTCCCAACGGACCCAGCCGCCGAGCTTAATGCAAGTGTCGGTGCCAGGGATGTACCAGAACCCAGCGCCGTAGATGCTGCAGACCTTCACGTACTCGACCGGTTTGGCCTTGACGGGAAGATCGGCAGCCTGCGCCCCAGCAACCGCAACGAGACCCGCCGCGGAACCGAGGAGAAGGCTTTTCACCATCTTCATCGTGACCTCCAAGTTTATTAATCGGTGGGAGGGTTCCGTCTTGCCGGGTGCAAGCACCCCTGGAAGGTTCCCTAGTTCCCCGCGAAACCACCCGGTCCTCTGTTCTCACCGAAACCACTCAAATGAGACCCGAACACCGGACGGGGCGACCCGGGGAAAGCCCCCCTCCGTCGCGAGTTGAACCTTAGCCGAAGGATGCTTCCGAGCAACGAAGAACAGGCCTTTCACAGGCCTTGGGGTGCAGTTTGTGCCCGAGTGTTGCTCAAAAATCACTCACTCTGGAGCCCTTCTCAGTAGTTCTCGATACCTTCATTTGACCCCGTGGAACTTAGGGATTCCGTGCGGAATCGCCTCCAAGGGGAACTCCCGAAAGGAGATTCCCGGGTACCGCTGGGGCATCCTTGCGCCCGCTTGGCGGAGCCGCCGTTTGGGCAGCCGCCCCGCCCCCGAATCCCGAATCGAACGCGACTCGCACGCTGCGGATTCGGGGCTGTGAATTGCGGGTATGAATCGCTCGCCGATCGGGCTCGCAAGAATCGCCGCGTGCTTGCCAAGGCCCAGGGCCTCGGGCATACCGGCGCAATCCGGAGACGTGGCCGAGTGGCTGAAGGCGGCGGTTTGCTAAACCGTTATACGCTCTCAAGGCGTATCGAGGGTTCGAATCCCTCCGTCTCCGCCATCCTGACTTCGCGCCCTTCGGGCGCTTCGCAGGATTGGGAACCCGCCGAGAAGTTAGTCCATGGCAAGAACGACCTGGCGAGGCTCGCCGGGTCTTGTGTCCTGGCGCTTCGCGCTCACGTAAGGGCGTGAGAGATTCGGATCTACGACCCAACCTTACGGAAGGCGCGCGGCGCGCGGCGCGCCGCACCTTCGCCCCCTCCCCGCGCCGCGTCTGCTTAGTGAGTCTGCAGCCAGTCGCGCGCGGCGCGTTGCGCGGCCGCGATCTCGAGCTCCGACATCTCGGCCGCGATCTCGCGGCGCCAGCGCACCGCGTCCTCGTTGCCGCGCATGGCCGCGAGGTTGAACCACTTGTGCGCGACGACGAGATCGGCCGGCACCGAGCGCCCGGAGGCGTACATCATGCCGAGCTCGAAGAAGACTTCCCCCGAAGCACCGACCGGCGCCAGCGGCGCGGCATCGATATGAGCGAGTTCTTGACGGGCCATCTCGGCCTCCCCTTTTCCCTGTGCGCGGCGTTCCCAGCACCGCGTGTGTCCCACTTGCGGCGCGTCCGTCCTGTGCGAACGCGTCTGACGCGAAGATTGTCGGGAGCATTTGAATCGCAGCTTAAGAGTCGCGATGAATCGAGCGTGAACACCGCGAATGCGCGCACGCCCTGCAAGCGCTCGTTAACCGCGGAAAGGCGCGCAACGCCGCGCTTTCGGCCGTGGCGCTGACCAATCGCTAACGCTGTGCCTTGGGCGAATGATAACCACGGCACCTTTTGCATCGCCGGGCCAGCGATTAACATGCGGCAACGATTGCCCACGGGAGGAGACCGCATGATCGCAATTCGCCACATCGCCACCGCTGCCGCGCTGGTGCTGCTCTCGACTCTGCCGAGCGCCGCCGCGGATCCGACCGGCACCTGGAGCACCGAAGGCGGCAAGTCGCGCGTGCGCATCGCGCCCTGCGGCAGCGGCGCGCTGTGCGGCACGCTCGTGGGCCTGGCCGAGCCGAACGATCCCGGCACCGGCAAGCCGAAGACCGACAAGAACAATGCCGACACGGGCAAGCGCGAGCGTCCGCTGATCGGCGTGCAGATCGTGCTTGGCATGAAGCCGAACGGCGCCGACAAATGGGCGGGTCAGGTCTACAACGCCGAGGACGGCAAGACCTATTCGGGCAATCTCACCTACACGGGCGGATCGTCGCTGCGCCTCGAGGGCTGTGCTCTCGGTGGCCTGGTCTGCAAGAGCCAGACCTGGACGAAGGCGAACTGAAGGCGACGCAATGTAGGGTGTGCACGGCGGCCTGAGCCTTGAAGAAAGGGTCTGGGCCGCCGATCCGCCGTGCGCACGCGTGCTGAGTCAGCGAAGGACGCGTGCGCTCGGCGCGATCAAAGGCTCAGCCCGCCGCTGACACCCCGGCACGCCGAGCACACCCTACCGCGCTTTACGACGTGCGCGCGCGCTGGCCGAACAGCACCGACTGGACCTTCGGGTCCTTCATGTCGACGCTCTTCGCCTCGTCCACCTTCACGGCCATACCGCGCTGCACGGCGGGACGCGCCGAGACGGTGTCGAACCAGCGCTTGAGGTGCGGGAATTCCGCCAGGTCGGTGCCCTGGCGTTCGGCGCGCGAGGCCCAGCCGTAGCAGGCCATGTCGGCGATCGTGTAGTCGGCTCCGGCCAAGAAGGCATTGTCCTTGAGCCGCGTGTTCATCACGCCGTAGAGGCGATGGCACTCGTTGGTGTAGCGGTCGATCGCATACTGGATCTTCTCGGGCGCGTAGAGGCGGAAGTGATGCGCCTGCCCGGCCATCGGACCGAGGCCGCCCATCTGCCAGAACAGCCACTCGTCGGTCGCGACCCGCGTGCGCTCGTCCTGCGGATAGAACTTGCCGGTCTTGCGCCCGAGATATTGCAGGATCGCACCGGACTCGAAGACGGAGATCGGCTTGCCTCCGGGACCGTCGTGGTCGACGATCGCCGGCATGCGGTTGTTCGGTGCGATCGCGAGGAATTTGGGCTTGAACTGGTCGCCGCGCGCGATGTTCACGGGCTTGATCGTGTAAGGCGTGCCGCACTCCTCGAGCATGATCGTGATCTTCCAGCCGTTCGGCGTCGGCCAGTAATAGAGATCGATCGGTTGGGCCATGCGGGAGCTCCTGTTCGGCTGGTGTCTGCGGCTCTGAGGTGAGCGAGCGGCCGTGAGGGCCGCGCCCGAACAGCTATGCCGCCGCTCTCGCCGCCGCAATGAGGACCAAGCATCGCTCACGCAGTCGTCACTCGCAGCGACGCGCATCAAGACATTGCCCAACGCAAGATACCCGCTGGACTCGGTATAATGTTCCTGTTATGTTCTCACCGTGAATAGGCCCATCGCGCAGGCAAAACCTTATGTTTTGCCGTCACATCTGGGGAGTACATCCATGATGAAGCCTGTCATTGCCCTCGCGACCGCTGGCGTCCTGATGCTCGCGAGCCTCACCTCCTCGGCCTTCGCCGAGACGAAGAAAAAGGCATCCGCCGAGAAGCGCCAGCCGAGCGCCTCGCAGCTCGCGGCGCGCGAGCGTCAGAAGAAGTGCGGCGCCGAATGGAAAGAGGCCAAGGCGGCCGGCAAGGTCGACGCCGGGATGAAGTGGCCGCAATACTGGAGCGCCTGCAACAAGCGCCTCAAGGGCGCCTGATCAAGCGCAGCACCCGCGCACCCGCACGCAGGGCGCTGCGCGGCACGGCTTGCGGCCGGCGCTCCGGCCGCAGGCCTGTCGACGTGCGCCGGAGCGGCGCGAACAGCGAACCGCAATCGCCGAGGGCAAGCCCCTGCCCCTTGGCGAGCGCGCCATGACGCGCATCGCCGGGGAAAAGAGACCGCGCGAACGGCGGCGCGGTGCTGAAGCGCGAGTGTCGGATCAGGCGCATGGGAGAGAAGAGATGTCCGGGTCCGGCCGATTCGGAAAACGGCGAGAACACGCGGTGTGTCCCCGCACCTCGCGAAGGAGCGCGCGATCATCGCCGCGCCGGTCGCCCGCCCGACATCCGCTCATGCGTCGGCCCGCATGACGCGGCCCGCAAGATCGACCGCAACACTTGCGACCGAGGGCGTCGGCGAACCTGGCGAGGATCGGAGGCCGGCGGATATGCGCCCGCAACGTGCGGGATCCGCTTGCATCCTTCTTCCCGGTGCTCGCCGCCCTTGCGCACATAGCAGCGCCGTCCGCCGGCACGCCAGTTGCCAGAGCGTTGGACCAAGTCGGGTCCGCAGAGCCAGAACCGTGAAGGTGATCCTCGATATCGCCGACGCCCTCCGTCGTCGACTAGAGCCGGCGTGGCCACCTGCAACAGCACGCGCTGTACGAAGCAGATGCCGTGACAGCGAGCGCCATGACGTGGGCCTCGCCGGCCTTTGCGACGCAGCTCTCGACATCACGTGACGTCGATCGCGTCGTTGAGCAGCGTAATGCTACTTCTTCTTGGCCTTCTTCTTCTTGGTGGTCTTCTTCGCGGCCTTAGCCTTCTTCGCTTTCTTCGCCATGCTGCCCTCCTAGCAGTGAGTTGGTTGGCGATGTCGCAACAGTGCAATCGCGAATCGACTGCACTGCACGCTGTTTATTTACAGCACCGCAAAGAAAACCGCGAATCTGCTTAACGAAAAGTGGACGCATGCGGAGCGTGCGCGGCGCTTCGCACGCAGCGATGCGCGAGACATCGACGAATTCCGCGGCGCTCCTTCGAAGTCGAGGCGAAGAATTCGCGCGCAATACTTCGACGTCACAAAAACCCGCATGAACATTGCACTTCTTGCGTGTCGCAATTTTCGCGCGCGCTCGTCTCGCACGCGTAGACGCGCGCGCGATTCCACGGCCGCGCGACGCCTCGCGCGTGCTCCGAGAGGGCTCATCCACGCTCGAAAAATTTTTTTGGAAAATGTCCTCGCGAGAGGTGCGCGAGACCCTGAATCGCGTTCGCGCGCGCGCGAATCGGCAAAAGTGATTCGCGATTCGCCTCGTCGGTGCATCGCGCGCGACGCCTTCGCACGCGCTTCACGACCCGCCAACGATGCTCCGATCATCCTCGCGTCGCGCCTCGCGACGCCCGCGCGCGGCGGCGCAGCAC
>JAEYAU010000220.1 GCA_023404705.1 Pseudomonadota bacterium | reverse complement strand
GTGCTGCGCCGTACGACCGCGGCCGCGCCGGCGCCGGCCGCCGCCCCGCCGGCCGCCAAGCACACCACGGTGCGCTTCGGCACCAAGACGCTCGACGTGGACGCGCGCTGCCTGCGCGACGACGAGGGCAACGAACACCCGCTGACCGCGTCCGAGTTCAACCTGCTCAAGGCCTTCGCGGACAACCCGCGCCGCGTGCTCTCGCGCGAGCGCCTGCTCGACCTCGCCAATGCCCGCGACCCCGAGGCCTATGACCGCGCCATCGATGTGCGCGTAACCCGGATCCGCCGCAAGATCGAGCCCGATCCGGAGCACCCGAGCATCATCCGGACGGTGCGCGGCGCCGGCTACCTGTTCTCGCCGGACGGGAAGGACCGATAGGCGCAGCCCTACCGCGCCACCGGCTTTGTTTCGCGGGACGCCTCAGGCGAAACAATCCGAAGCGGGGCGCAACACAGGCGATGAATCCGAAACCATAATCCGCCCGCCACGACAAACGGCGGAAAAGTGACAGGCCTAGAAGTCTCCCCAAGCAAGGCGGTCGACCGCCGCAACGTCTGGGGAGACGTCAGATGATTTCCAAGGCCCTGTTCGGACTGTCCGCCCTCCTCTCGGCCGGACTGGTCTCGACCTACGAGATGCCGAACGCCGAGATGGCGCCGGCCGCCGTCGTCGAGGCGCGCTTTCCGACCGCGGACGAGCGTTTCGACCGGGCCGACCGGCTGATGTTCTCGCCCGTGACGCTGCTGCAGCAGGTGCCGGCCAATTTCGCGCCGGCTGCTGCCGCTGCGCCGAAGCACGACAAGCTGCCGCCCGCGCCCGCCGAATGCGGCAAGCAGGACTGGCCCTACATCTCGGCAGACTGCCTGATCGCAGTCGATAACGACACGCTGCGCCGCAAGGTGCGCATGATCACGATCGAGCGCCGCTACGGCGAGAACACCTCGCTGCTCGCCGCGCTGTCGCCGGCGCAGTCGCCGGTGCGCTGAACTCTCACTTCCCGAACAGCCGCTCCGAGGCGATCCGCGCGCCATCCTTGAGGCTCGTGAGCTTCGCCCAGACCACGTCCTCGGCGACGCGGCCCCAGCCGGCCGAGGTATCGAAGCCGCAATCGGTGCCGGCGAGCACGCGGGTCGGATCGCCGACCGTGCGGGCGACGTTCTCGATGCGGTCGGCGACCACTTCCGGGTGCTCCACGAAGTTGGTGAGCGTGTCGATCACGCCTGCGACCAGGATCTGATCGTCCTGAAGCGGAAACTCCTTGAAATGCTTGTATTCGTGCGCGTGGCGCGGATTGGCGAAGGGCAGCACGAAGCCGCCGACCTCGGCCTTCTGCAGGATCGGCAGGATCTCGCGCAGCGGCACGTCGCGGTCGTGCGGCGATTCGGAGTTGCCCCAGCATACATGCAGGCGCACGCGGTCGCGCGGCACGTTCGCGAGCGCCGAGTTGATGGTCGCGACCACCTGCTCGACGAAATCGAGAAACACGGAGAGCGGCTTGTCCTTGAAGGTGATGTGCCGTTCGAGCGCGAGGTCGGGCGCATCGACCTGCAGGACGAAGCCATGGCGCACGATCGCCTCGTATTCGGTGCGCACCGCTTCGCCGAGTGCCGCGAGGTATGAGGCTTCCGAGTCGTAGTGCTCGTTCTTGATCGCGGTCGCCAGAATGCCCGGCGACGGTGCGCTCATGAAGGCTTCGACGAAGACGCCCGGATGATGCGCGAGCACGCTCTCGAAATGGCGGCACTCGCTCTCGATCGGGTCGACCGTGACGTATTTTACCTCGCCGATCGCCTTCGGCAGACGGCTCAGCGCCGAGACCAGCGTCTTCGCGGCATACTGCTCGTTCCAGATGCGCTTGAACTCGGGATAACGGTCGACGTCGGCGCGCGAGGGGCGCTCCCAGCTGCCGCCGAGACCCGACAGGCGCTCCTTGAGATAGAGGAAGAACGAGTCGCGCTGCTGCTCGCCATTGTTGCCGACATCGATGCCGACCTCGCGCTGCTTGGGCACGATCCACTGCACGGCGTCGGCCCCGACACGCGCGATCTCGGCCTCGTCCACGGCCTCGCTGCGCCCCCGCATGGTGTAGAGGCGCGTCAGGTCCTTCGGTCGCGGCAGGCTGCCCGTATGCGTAGTGAGAATCCGCTCGGTGCTGCGTTTCATGAGTCAGCCTTATGAGTGGCGCATGATCTTGTCCGAAAACCCTGTTCAACTTTTCGGGATCATGCGCGGCCTAGTTGGACATTCGCGTCGGAAGCCAGAGGGCCAGCTCGGGCCAGAGAATGACCATCGCCAGCACCACGAACATGATGAGATGGAACGGGATCGTGCCGAGCACGACCTCGCTCAGCTTGCCGTCCCAGATGCTCTGGATCACGAACAGATTGATGCCGATCGGCGGCGAGATCTGACCGAGCTCCACATAGATCACCAGGATCACGCCGAACAGGATCGGGTCGATGCCGTAGCTGCCGAGGACCGGGAAGAGCAGCGGCACCGTGATCACGATCATGCCGAGGCTCTCGATCAGGCAGCCCAGCACCGTGAACAGCACGAACAGCACGGCGTAGAAGGCGAGCTTGCTCAGCTTGAGACCGACGATGAACTCGGTGAGCCGCTCGCCGATGCCCGCGAAGCTGATCGCGTAGGAGAACACATAGGCCGCGAAGATCAGGAACAGGATGTTGCCGCTGAAGTAGACCGTGCTGTGCATCGCCTGCACGAAGCGGCGCAGATTGAGATCGCCGAAGACGACGCCGAGCAAGACCGAGAGAAAGCAGCCGATCACGGCGGCTTCGGTGGTGGTGACGACGCCGAAATAGAGGCCGCCCAGCGTGCCGAAGATCAGCGCCACGAAGGGCAGCACGTCCGCGATGGCGCGCAGCACGTCGGCGGCGCTTTGCGCGCCATGCTCCTTCGGCGCGACCTCGGGCGAGAGCTTCGCCTTGATGCCGATATAGAGCATGAACAGGCCCGTCATGATCAGGCCCGGAATGACACCCGCCATGAACAGCTTCGGCACCGAAGTCTCGGTGAAGGTGCCGTAGATGATCATGGGGAAGCTCGGCGGAATGAGAATGCCGAGGGTGCCGCCGGCGGCGAGCGAGCCGGCCGCCAGTGCGCGATTGTACTTGCGGCGCAGGAGCTGCGGCAGCGCGACGCCGCCGATCGAGGCGGCGGTCGCGATGCTCGAGCCCGAGACCGAGGCGAAGACCGCGCAGCCCGCGATATTGGTCTGCAGCAGGCCGCCCGGCAGCGGCGCCACGAGGCGTGCCAGTCCCGCATAGATGCGGCTCGACAGGCCGCTGACGCTGAGGATCTCGGCCATGAACATGAACAGGGGCACCGCGGTGAGCGCGAAGCTGTTCATGCTGCCCCAGGCCATCAGGCCGAGGCCGTTGAGCGCCGAGAAGCCGCCCTGCATCAGGAGATAGATGATCGCCGGCACCGCGATCGCGAAGGGCACCGCCATGCCGGCCGTGAGCAGGCCGAGGAAGATCGCGGTCGTGACGAGGATCTGCAGCTCGGCGCTCATGGCGCCTCCGCCCGGCCGAGCCGCCGCGCGCGCCGCACATGGGCGACGAAGGTCCGGCAGATCGACCAGCAGAGCGCCGCGATGCCGATCGCCATCACGAGGCGCGGAATCCAGAGCGGCGTCTCGAGATAGGTCGGCGCGCGCTCGCCGAAACGCCAAGAGGACAGCTCGAGACGGATGAGCTGCCAGAGCAGCAGCCCCGAGAAGCCGAGCGCCAGCAGGTCGAAGATCGCGGCCGAGATGGCGCGGCGCCGTGGCGAGAGCTGCACCTGCACGAGCTCGACGTGATGGAAGGAGTCGTTCGCCTGGCAGGCCGAGAGGCTTATGAAGGTGATCGTCACCAGCATGTAGCCGCCGAGCTCGTCGGCGACCTCGAAGGAGAAGTTGAAGACGAAGCGCGTGACGATATCGAGGCCGATCACCCCCAGCATGAAGAGGAGAGCGGCTTCGCTCGCCCATTTGCAGAGCTTCTCGACGATCCCTTCGGACACCAAAGGCGCTCCCGGGGGAGCGCCTTCGGGCTCTGCGACCTGCGACATGCGTTACCGTCCGAGCGCCGCGCGCACCTTGGCGAGGGCCTCGACCACGTCCGGTCCGCGCGACTTCGCCCAGTCCTCCCAGTAGCCCTTCATCATCTCGGCGACCTTGGCGGCGTCCTGCTGTTGCGCTTCCGTGATCGTGTAGCCGGCCGCGGTGAGCGTCTTGATCGAGTCCGACTCTTCCTGGCGCATGGTGTCCTGGTTCCAGCGCGCGATGTCCTGCGCGGCCTTGCGCAGCTTGCCCTGCAGCTCGGGGCTGAGCTTATCGAAGGCTTCCTTGTTGGCGATGATGTAGGAGTTGTTCCAGTTCACCGGGATCAGATAGCCGTACTTCAGAAGGTCCTTCCACAGCACGGCGCCGACGCCGGCCGTGAAGATGCCGTCGACCACGCCGCGGTCGAGCGCCGAAGGGACTTCCGGCGCGCTGATGGTGATCGAGGTGCCGCCGAGGCGGCGCACCATCTCGCCCTGCTCGGGCTGCGCCACGCGCAGCTTGAGGCCCTTGATGTCCTCGAGGCTCGCGATCTTCTTCTTTCCCCAGACGACCTGGAGCGGGTAGGTGTACTCGCCGAGCACCACGACGCCCTTGTCCGCGAAGGCCTTCTGCAGATAGGGGCGCAGCACCTCGGCGACCTTGCCGAACTCGTCGTAGGAGCGGACGAGGCCGGGCAGGCGCGGAATGCCCGCGACCGGAATGTTGCCCGAGTTGAAGAGATCGTCGGCGAGCTGCACGACCCCGCCCGCGACCGCGGCCGTGATGTTGTTCGGCGCGATCTGCAGCGTGCCCGAGAGATGCAGGCGCGCCTTGAGCTCGCCATTGGTTGACTTCTCGATCTCCTCGCTCAGCATCTTGGCCCCGCGCGAGGTCGCGAACAGCGGTGCCGATTGGTGGTGATAGAAATTCCAGTCGACCGCGCGTGCGCCGTCGACGAATGCGAATGTCCCGAGCGTGACCGCGACGAGACCGAGCAGTGCCTTGCGCTGCATGACTACCCTCCCCTTGGACCGATGGCCGGCCGATGACCCGATGATCGGGCTTTGCCCGGTAAGCCGGGCTTTGGCCCGCTGACCGGGCTCTTCAAATGTCCAGACATTTTTTCGGCTGAACCGAAGAGCGTCAACTCGCAATCGCGCAAGGCGGGGGCTCGTGTCGCGCAGGGTTGCCCACGGGCATGTATGCGTGGTCGTGTGGGCGGCGCGTTCCGGACTCTGAAACGAAATGCGCGCTCTGGCGCAATCGCGGTTGTCGCGCATAATCGCCGCAAGCCCGGGAGGAAACGATGACGCTGCTGCCGACATCACTGGTCGGATCCTATGCCCAGCCCGAGTGGCTGATCGACCGCAAGAAGCTGGCGGGGCGCTTTCCGCCGCGCGTGCGGGCCCGCGAATTGTGGCGCGTCGCACCCGAATGGCTCGCCGCGGCCCAGGACGACGCGACCCTGATCGCGATCCGCGACCAGGAGCGCGCCGGACTCGACATCGTCACGGACGGCGAGATGCGGCGCGAGAGCTATTCGAACCGCTTCGCGACCGCGCTCGAGGGCGTCGACATCGACAATCCGGGCACGGCACTCGACCGCAGCGGGCATCCGAACCCGGTGCCGCGCGTTACGGGCAAGGTGCGGCGCAAGCATCCGGTGGAGGTGCGCGACGTCCAATTCCTGCGCGCCAACACGGACCGGAGGATCAAGATCACGGTGCCGGGCCCGTTCACGATGTCGCAGCAGGCGCAGAACGACTTCTACAAGGACGAGGCCGAGATGGCGCTGGACTATGCGGCCGCCGTCAATGCCGAGATCAGGGACCTGTTCGCGGCCGGCGCCGACATCGTGCAGATCGACGAGCCCTACATGCAGGCGCGCCCCGAGAAGGCGCGGCAATACGGGCTGTCTGCGCTCAACCGCGCGCTCGAGGGCGTGACCGGGACAACGGCGGTGCACATCTGCTTCGGCTATGCGGCGATCATCCATGTGCGGCCCGAGGGCTATTCGTTCCTGCCGGAGCTCGCGGGATCGCCCGTGCAGCAGGTCTCGATCGAGACCGCGCAATCGAATCTCGACTGTTCGGTGCTGGCCAAGCTGCCGGGCAAGACCATCATCCTCGGCGTGCTCGACCTTTCGGACATGATGGTGGAGACGCCCGAGATTGTGGCGGCGCGCATTCGCCGCGCGCTGCCCCACGTGCCGGCGGAGCGCATCGTGGTGGCGCCGGACTGCGGGCTCAAATATCTGCCGCGCGACGTGGCCTTCGGAAAGATGAAGGCGATGGTGGACGGCGCCGCCATCGTGCGACGGGAATTGGAAGGGAAGTAGCTTGTAGGGCGCAATAGCGCGGAGCGCGTATTGCGCCGAGTGAACCTCCATTGACGCATGCCTTCGTTGTAAAGGCGGCGGCGCAATACGCCGCTGCGCGGCTATTGCGCCCTGCGAAGAAAGCGCTTTCATCTCCGCGACGCTGTGCGTCCGGAGCTTTGCTGTTGCAGCTCCCCAAAGGGAGCGGAGCGCCGAGACGGCGCGGCCCGCTTGCGAGGCGGACCAGGGCCGGGGTGCGAGCCCGGCCGGGGATGCGCTTGCGAGGCGCATCCGGCGGGGTCCTTTGCGATCAGGGCCCCGCGCGCCTCTCGGCGCTCCACTGCGGTTCCCGGTCCCTGTGTCCCGGTTAGGGCGACCCATGACCGTCACGGCGTCGAAGCAGCGCTTCTGCGATCCCCCAGAGGAGGAACTCGCCTAGCAGGCTCCCTGCGCTCCGACC
>JAEYAU010000213.1 GCA_023404705.1 Pseudomonadota bacterium | reverse complement strand
GCGGGCCCCCCCCACACCCCGCGCGGGCGCTCCGGCCACGCGCGGCGGACAGTATGTGCTGCAGTCTCCGCCCGACGGTCACACGATCCTGTTCTCGGCTTCGACCCATGTCGGGGCGCGTCTGGTGATGAGCAAGGCGCCCTACGATCCGATCGCCGACTTCACGCATATCGCGCGCATGGGCGAGGCGCCGATGCTGGTCGTGATGGCGCCGGACCGGCCCGAGAAGACCCTCGCCGAGGCCGTCGACGCGGCGCGCAAGAATCCGGACAAATGGACGGCCGCGACCGCGGCGCTCGGATCGCCCGGCCATCTCGCGATGATCGCGCTCTCCAACGCCGCGAACTTCAAGCCGACGATCATTCCGTATCGCGGCACGGCGCCGGCGCTCAACGACATCGCGGGCGGCCATGTGCAGCTCTATATCGATGCCATGCTGGCGCTGCTGCCAATGGCCGAGAGCGGCAAGATCAAGGCGCTCGCCGTGACCACGGCGAAGCGTACCGCGCTCGCGCCGGATCTGCCGACCGCCGCCGAGAGCGGCGTGCCCGGCTTCGATGCCAAATCCTGGTACGGCTTCTGGGGCCCGAAGGGCATGCCGCCGGAGATCGTCACGCGGCTCAACGCCGAGATCGCCACCGCGACGCGCGAGCTCGCGCAGGAAGGCAAGCTCGCCAAGCTCGGCGTCGAGCCGGTCACCGAGACGCCGGAGCAGTTCGCGAAGTTCGCGGCCGCCGAAGTGGCGCGCAATGCGGAACTGCTCAAGTCGGTGAACTTCCAGCCGGAGTGAGGCGCCGCCTCGGACCGTAGGCTGGGCAAAATCGTGCCATGAGCTCCGTGCTCGTTGAGCCGCCGCGTGCCGCGATTTACCCACTAGGAAGACTCCCACGTCCGATCCCGTCATCCTGAGGTGCGAGGCTGCGCAGCAGCCGAGCCTCGAAGGATGAACGGCCGAGGCGCTGCAGCAAGCAAGCTGCAACGCCTGGGCCGTCGCCCTTCGAGGCTCGCTTCGCTCGCACCTCAGGGTGACGGTCGCGGAGGTCGTGTGCGCAGCCACTCGTAATCTCAAGTACCTTCATCTCCGCGACGCTTCTGCGTCCGGAGGTTTGCGGCAGCTTCCTCCCCCTGAGGGGAGTGGAGCACCGAGATGCGCGGCCCGCTTGTGAGGCGAGCCTGTGCCCGGGTGTGAACCGGGCGTGACCGGACTTTCTCCGATCAGGGCTGCGCACTATCCGGGCGCCGCCCGGGGCCCTATTGCCGGGACCCCTGCGCCTCTCGGCGCTCCACCACGGCCATTTTTCGGTCGGGCCGCTCTTCGGCGTCGCGCCCCGAAGGGCCGGTCACCTACAGCCAGCCTCACTGGCAGGCGGTCGTGATGCCGCCGGTCGTTGGTTCCCGATTCCGCCCGGGAGCCCGGATTACTAGCCCGAGCCCGCAGGGGCCGCCTCCTTGCTCCATCGCGGCAGTACCCGGGGATGCCCCTCACGAGCAGGAGTGACGCGCAGTATGCACCTATTTCCGGAAATCACAAGGAAAATAAGTTCTGGAAACCAGAAACAGGAATTACGTGACACGCATCACAGCTGCCGCTGGAGTTTGCGGTCATGAATGGCGTGAGCACGATCGCCACGCAGGAGAGCCATGATGCGACCCGACGAGCGCTGCGAAATCCGCGAGTTGTCGATGCACGAGGCCGAGATGGTCGGCGGCGGCTTCTTCGGCCGCATCATGGACAGCGTCGTCGTCTGCACCCCCTGCTCGCCCGTGCTCGGATGCCCCGATCTGAAGGTGAAGCAGACGCAGACGTGCAGCACGCCGGGACGCTGAGCCGCGCGATCAAGCCGGAACGTAGGTCAGCCTGATCACGTCCTCGGCAATCCGGTCGTGAGTCACGAGGCGGAGGGGCGGCCGCGGTCCGGCGAAATACGGCGTGCCCTGACCGAGCACGACCGGGTGCAAGTAGATCCGATACTCATCAATCAAGCCAAGCTCGGTGAGGCTTTGCGCCAGGTCGGGCCCAGCAACTTCGATCTCGCCGTCACGCCCGGCCTTGATCTTGCGGATCGCGCCTTCGAGATCGTTTTCGACGAGTTGCGCATTCGGACCGACCGACTGCAAGGAGCGCGAGACGACCCATTTCGGTTGCTTGCGCCACGCCGCCGCGAAGGCACGTTCGGGTGCATGCCATTCGGGATGGTCGTCGTCCCAATAGCGCATGATCTCGTACATGCGGCGCCCATACACACTGCCCGCCTGCCCCTGCGCCTCCTCGATGAAGTGGCGGAAGAGCGTGGGGCTCGGCGCAAACTTCGTGTGATCCACGTAGCCGTCGAGGGACTGGTTCATTCCGAACACGAGCTTGGCCATATCCGCCTCCCCGGCACGTCTGCGAGTCCGATTGCGTAATGCAATCGGCCGCAAGCTAGACGGACTGATTTTGTTTTGCAATTGGTATGTGGTGCGCAGCAACGCCGCTCGCTCGCGCTGCTGACTCTCGCGGTGATGGGGATCGTTGCAGCCTCGTCGTCATCCACGGCGACACCGATTTTGGTGCCGCGTCCAATGCAGGTTTAAGGCGACTGGGCAGTCCTCTGAGAACCGGAGCCGATCACATTTTTCGAGATTGGACCTGTGGGAAAGCCGGGTTCGCGCTTTTCAAGCCGCTCCGGCGGGATATTTTCGTCATGTGAGGGGAGCGAATCACTCTCACACCCACGGGGAAACCGAGGCTGCAACCTCGATCCCCCGTGTCTTCCGCAACTGCCCTAGTGAGCCTTGCGGACTCTGTGCAACGGGCAAGCTACGCCCGGAGTCAACGATGTCAAGGCGCACTAGGGCTCCTCTACAGGAGCTTTTGCATGCATGAGACTTATCGCCTGACGTTTGAGGATGCCGTCATGATCTGGTTGCGTTACTGGAACGGCGAGTTCCAGCACCGGATCGCCGCTTCCTATGACGTGAACCCTGGTCGGGTGAGCGAAGTCATCAAGGGCCGGCTGCATCTTGGCAGCCGCGCTGAAGCGGAGAAGCGGCGCTCGGCCGCATAACCCGGCCGGTGGTCCGCAGCGATGCGGACCACCATCCTTATTCATGTGCAACTTCGATTCACGCCATGGCCGACGAGCAGCCCTCTTTGCGGGAAGCCTATCGAGACGACCTAGAGTTTGCGGCGGCGCCCCTCCGCGCTGATCGCATCGAGAACTATCAGGCGGCACTGAAATTCGCCGACTCCGGCATACGATCGCTCTTTGTCCTCAACGGTGGTGGCCTCGTCGCGCTGCCTGCCTTTCTCGCGCTCTTCAAGATTGAAGTCAGGATCGCCGCCGTATGGGTCCTGCTCGGGGGAGCGCTATTTGTGCTCGGCCTAATAACGAGCGCGCTCACGACGCTGCTTAGCTACTGGTCCGCCATGGCGGCCATGGAATCAATGTATCTCCAGCTCACGAACAGCGGCGCTCTGTACGCGCGCACTTATGGGCAGGTGCCGACGCCGGCCACGGACGAAGAAATTGCGAGCACGGACCGTGACGCGCAACGTCTTGAGCGCACGTCTATTCGACTGAGAACGTGGGCAGTGATTGCCGCGATCGTTAGCCTTGCTGCCTTCGTGGGTGGAACGACCGTGTCGGGGGTGGTCCTGTCGCTGTACTTGGATCGCCAGCCGCAAGGCCTTGCGCTCTAAGAGGCGTGCCGCCCCACTCCTCCAGATCCCGTCGTCGAAATCGATCAGCTGCCTTGATCGCCAGCACTTCAAGCGTCCATTCCAGCGGCTGTTCGCGCTCGCGGCCAAGCCGCTAAAGATTTTTGGCGACCCCGCCTGGATTCGAACCAGGGACCTTCAGCTTAGAAGGCTGCTGCTCTATCCACCTGAGCTACGGGGCCGGCAGGGCATGGTGCCGCCGAGACGGCGGCGGACGCAAGCGCTGCGCGGACTGCCGAAACGACCGAGCCTCAGTGCGTCCAGGGCGTGCGCCGGCCGTAGGCGAAGTTGTCCGCATAGGCGATGACGCGGCGCGCCGGCTCCTTGGGCTCGACGATCTGGTACGCGATGCCGTGGCGCTCCGCGTAGGCGATCGCCTCCTCCCGGGTAGTGAAGCGCAGCTTCACCTGCTGCTTCATGTCGCCCGAGGAGGTCCAGCCCATCAGCGGCTCGATGCCGCGCGGCTCTTCCGGTTCGAACTCCAAGACCCATTGCTTGGTCTTGGCGGTGCCGGACTGCATCGCGTTTCTGGTGGGCTTGTAGATGCGTGCAACCATCGCGCTGCCTTCACGAGCGGCCGCCGCCATCGGACGGTCCGGGACTCACGGGAAATCCCCGCGTCGCCGGGTTTGTATCGGCCCGCGCCCCGGCGCCGCAAGGGGATTTCTCAAGGTCTCCGCCGGGCCTGGTGCGAGCGGACCTCGACCGCGGCCCAGCGCTTGTGATGCGCGGCGCGCCGCATCCGGTGCCGGTAGGCACGTTTCGCGGCCAGGCGGAGCTTGGCCAGCTTGCCGCGGCCGGCGCTTGCGTAGCGCAGCCTGTGCTTGGCCTTGCCGGAGAGGACGACGCGCGCCTGCCAGCGCGGCTGCAGGTCGATCAGGCGGCTGCCGACCTGCCACATCTGCTCGAGGTCGATCGGGCCCTTCGCCGTGATGGTCCGGCGCAGCGCATCGTTCTGCAGGATCCCGCGGATGCCGGTCGGCTGATAGTGGTTCCACTCCCAGGGATGGCGCCAGGCCGGCATGTGGACCAGCTGGCGCTTGCGGCGGAGCATGAACTCATACGGATTGTAGAGACCGTGGCGCGTCGCGATCTCGTGCCAGAGCTTCGCGCTGTCCGAGCCGGGCGCGCCGATGCCGGCCATGTCGCAGGCCAAGCCATAGGCATGCAGGCTGCGGTGCTTGTCGCGGTAGCCGCCGACGCGCAGGCCCGGCTCGCGATAGGCCGAGAAGCAGCCGACATGCGGCAGGCCCAAGGTGCGCGCCTCGCGGACCGCGGAGGCAAGGCGCCGCGCGAACACGGGATGCAGGCGGCCGAACGCGACTTCCGGCGTTTGCCGCAGCATGGTCCCGCCGACCGTCGCGGTCTCCATCAGGAAGCGGCGCGCGAGGCCGACCATGGTGCGCTCGACCAGCTGCCGCGTGGCATTGTCCGCAGCCGCAACGAAGTGCCCGATGGCCTCGGCGGCCGGCACGAGCACGCGCTCCGGATTGACGCGGTCGGCGATGCGATTCCACGCCTTCTCGAAGGCGAGCAGCTCGGGATCCGTCACGATGACCGGTGGCGGTGCGACGACGGCTGGCGGCGCAAGGACCGGCGGCGACGCGACGGCGGCTGGCGCAGCCGGCGCCTCGACGCGGGTCGCCTCGATGCGCGCAAGCGGCGGGATCGGCAATGGCAGAAGCCGCGCCTCAGTCGGAGGCTGCGGCACGACCGAACGCGGGATCACTACAGTTGGCCC
>JAEYAU010000181.1 GCA_023404705.1 Pseudomonadota bacterium | reverse complement strand
GCGTTTGCGAGACGCTGTCGTGCGGGCTCCTTGCGATCGGAGACCCGCGCGCCTCTCGGCGCTCCACTGCGGTTCCCGGTCCCTGTGCCCCCGTTAGGGCGACCCATGACCGTCACGGCATCGAAGCGGCGCTTCGCTCAACGAAGGCGAAGCCGTCGTCGAGCCAGCAGGCTCCCTGCGCTCCGATCGTAGTGTCGGAGTGGCTGTTGCTTCGAACCGCCCCGGGTTCGGTTAACCGCCGAACCGGAGGACCACATCCCTGCTCGCATCGCGGCACCACCCGGGGACGCCCCTGGTGAGCAGGAACGGAGCCAGCATACATAGCTTTCGGAAAAACGCAAGTGGCATCTTCTGGAAAACAGAAAAAATAGTTGACCGCAGCCCGCAGCAGCGCGGCGACATGCGGGAACGCGGTCCCGGATTTCGCTTCGCTCATCCGGGCTACGGGTCCGCGGCGGTGCGCCGAGCGCTGGCGCTGCTTCCGCCGACCAGCCCTGCGGCCGTTGCTACTCGGGCCAACTCCCCGGATTCTCTGCACAAATTCCGCGCATGCCAGGATGGAACTCTCATCCGGTGCGGACGTTAGGCGTTTGCCCGCCGAGGGTAATTTCAGTCGTCCAGCCAAAAGGAATAGAGTCGCATGGGGGTGGTCGCACGTGCGGCGAACAAGAAGCGTTCCTCCACAGCGGCGGCGGCCGCATCCGTGGATGTTCCACATCACCGCTACTGGGCGCCCGAGCGCCGCATCGTCATCGAAGGCATCTATCCGGAGATCGACGGCGGCCGCTATCCGGTGAAGCGCCGGATGGGCGAGGCCTTCGAGGTCTGGGCTGACATCTTCCGCGACGGCCACGACGTGCTGGGCGCCGCGATCCTCTATCGTCCGGCCGACGAGACCGAGTGGCGGCGCGCGCCGATGCGGCCGCGCGACAACGACCGCTGGAGCGGCTCGCTGCGGCTCGAGCGCAATGCGCGCTATTTCTACACGGTCGAGGCGTGGACCGACGTCTTCGCCTCGTGGCGGCGCGACGTCCTCAAGAAGGTCGATGCGAACCAGGCCGTGGACCTCGAGCTCACCGAGGGCCGGCAGATCGTCGAGCGCGCGCTCGCGCAGGCGAAGAACGCGCCGGGGAACATCCAGGACCGCTTGCGCGCCGCACTCGCGGCTGGCGGGCCAGCGGCCGGCGGGCCGGCGAGTGGCGAGCCCGGCCGCTCGCATCCGCTGCTCGACGACGCGCTCGCGCAAGCCATGGCGGAGCACGGGCCGCGCGACGATGTGAGCTGCTACTTCCGCACGCTCGAGGTCTATTCGGACCGGCCGCGCGCGGTGTTCGCGGCCTGGTACGAGATGTTCCCGCGTTCGCAGGGCACTGATCCGACCAAGAGCGCGACCTTCGACGACTGCATCGCGCGCCTGCCCGAGGTGCGCGCCATGGGCTTCGACGTGGTCTATCTGGTCCCGATCCATCCGATCGGTCGCATCAACCGCAAGGGCCCGAACAACACGCTCAACCCCGGGCCCGACGATCCCGGCAGTCCCTATGCGATCGGGTCGAAGGAGGGCGGGCACGACGCCATCCATCCGGATCTCGGCACGCTCGACGACTTCGGCCGCTTCGTGCAGCGCTGCCGCGAGCTCGACATGGAGGTGGCGCTCGACTTCGCGATCCAGTGCGCGCCCGATCATCCGTGGGTGAAAGAGCATCCCGAGTGGTTCACGTTCCGCCCGGACGGCACCATCAAATACGCCGAGAACCCGCCGAAGAAGTATCAGGACATCGTCAACGTCAATTTCTACGGGCCGCATCGCGAGGAGCTGTGGAACGCGCTGCGCGACGTGGTGCTGTTCTGGGCCGAGCGCGGCGTGCGAATCTTCCGCGTCGACAATCCGCACACCAAGCCGGTGCCGTTCTGGGAGTGGATGATCCGCGAGGTGCAGACGCGCTATCCGGACGTGCTGTTCCTCTCGGAGGCCTTCACGCGGCCGAAGATGCTCAAGGAGCTCGCCAAGGCGGGCTTCACCCAGTCCTACACCTACTTCACCTGGCGCAACTTCAAGCAGGAGCTGATCGATTATCTGACCGAGCTCACGCAGACCGAGTGCCGCGAATATCTGCGTCCGAACTTCTTCGCCAATACGCCCGACATCCTGCCGCCGTTCCTGCAGAAGGGCGGACAGCCGGCGTTCAAGATCCGGCTCGCGCTCGCGGCGACGCTCGCCGGCGTCTACGGCATCTACAACGGCTTCGAGCTCTGCGAGGCGACCGCGGTGCCGGGCACCGAGGAGTATCTCGACTCCGAGAAGTATCAGTACAAGGTGTGGGACTGGAACCGGGCCGGCAACATCAAGCCGTTCGTCTCGGCGATCAACCGCATCCGCCGCGAGAACCCGGCGCTGCAGCAGCTGCTCAACCTGCGCTTCTGGCGCGCCGATCACGACAACGTCCTGTTCTACAGCAAGATGACGCCGGATCGCGAGAACATCATCTTCGTCGCGGTCAATCTCGATCCCTTCGAGGCGCACGAGACGACGCTCTGGTTCCCGATCGGCGAGATCGGCCTCTCGGATCCCGATGCCTTCGAGGCCGAGGAGCTGCTCACCGGCGCGAAACATCTGTGGCGCGGCTCGCCGCAGCACATCCGGCTCGACCCCAAGGACAACCCCGTGGCCATCTTCCGCATTTCGGTCTGGAAGCACGTCGACTATCGCGCCCCGAATGCGTGACCGGGGCGCCCATGCTCAGCGACGATCCCCTCTGGTACAAAGACGCGATCATCTATCAGCTGCACGTCAAGGCGTTCTACGACGCCAATGACGACGGCATCGGCGATTTTCGCGGCCTGTTGCAGAAGCTCGATCACCTCCAGTCGCTGGGCGTGACCTGCATCTGGCTGCTGCCGTTCTATCCCTCGCCGCTGCGCGACGACGGCTACGACATCGCCGACTATCGCACGGTGCATCCATCCTACGGCACCATGAAGGACTTCCGCCAGTTCGTGCGCGCCGCACACGATGCCGGTATGCGCGTGCTCACCGAGCTCGTCATCAATCACACCTCGGACCAGCATCCGTGGTTTCAGCGCGCGCGCATGGCGCCGGCCGGCTCGAAGCTGCGCGACTGGTACGTCTGGAGCGACAACGACAAGAAGTATCCCGAGACGCGCATCATCTTCACGGATACCGAGCTCTCCAACTGGGCGTGGGATCCGGCCGCCAAGGCCTACTACTGGCACCGCTTCTTCTCGCACCAGCCGGACCTCAACTTCGACAACCCGCAAGTGGAGCGCGCTGTCATCGACGTGATGCGCTTCTGGCTCGACACGGGCGTGGACGGGCTGCGGCTCGACGCGATCCCGTACCTGGTGGAGCGGGAAGGGACCAACAACGAGAACCTGCCCGAGACTCACCTGGTGCTGAAGCGGCTGCGCGCGGCGCTCGAGGAGAGCCACAAGAACCGCATGTTCCTTGCCGAGGCGAACCAGTGGCCCGAGGACGTGCAGCACTACTTCGGCGATGGTGACGAGTGCCACATGGCCTATCACTTCCCGCTGATGCCGCGCATCTACATGTCGATCGCGCAGGAAGACCGGCACCCGATCACCGACATCATGCGCCAGACGCCCGATATCCCGGCGAACTGCCAGTGGGCGATCTTCCTGCGCAATCACGACGAACTCACGCTCGAGATGGTGACCGACTCGGAGCGCGACTATCTGTGGAAGACCTACGCGACAGATGCGCGCGCGCGCATCAATCTCGGCATCCGCCGGCGGCTCGCCCCGTTGATGGACAATGATCGCCGCAAGATCGAGCTGATGAACAGCCTGCTGATGTCCATGCCGGGCACGCCGATCATCTATTACGGCGACGAGATCGGCATGGGCGACAACATCTTTCTCGGCGACCGCAATGGCGTGCGCACGCCGATGCAGTGGACGCCGGACCGCAATGGCGGCTTCTCGCGTGGCGATCCGGCGCGGCTCTATCTGCCGCCGATCATGGATCCGGTCTACGGCTTCCAGGCGATCAATGTGGAGGCGCAGGCGCGCAGCCCGTCCTCGCTGCTCAACTGGACGCGGCGCCTGATCGCGGTGCGCCAGGGCCACAAGGTGTTCGGCCGCGGCACGCTCACCTTCCTCTATCCGGACAACCGCCGCATCCTCGCCTTCCTGCGGCAGCACGAGCAGGAGACCGTGCTGTGCGTCGCCAACCTGTCGCGCTCGGCGCAGGCCTTCTCGCTCGACCTTTCGGGCTTCAAGGGCATGATCCCGGTCGAGATGCTCGGCCGCAGCATCTTCCCGGTGGTGCGGGAGAGCCCATACGAGCTCTCGCTGCAGGGCTACAGCTTCTACTGGTTCCTGCTGCAGGACGCGGCGGCGCTGCAGCTCTCGCCGCAGCCCGTGCAGGAGCTCGCGCCTGAATACCAGACGCTGGTGATGGGCAACAGCTGGGCCGATTTCGTGCGCGGCCGCTCGTGCTCGATCCTGCTGCAGGATGTGATGCCGAAGCGGCTGCCGCAACAGCGCTGGTATCGCGCCAAGGATCAGAAGCTGCGCAGCGTCTCGCTCGCCGCGCAGGCCGAACTGCACAGCGAGGGACAATCCTGGCTGCTGGCGCTGTTCGAGACGAAGTTCGTCGGCGAGCAGAAGTCGCAGCACTATTTCCTGCCGCTCGCCGTCGATTGGAAGGAAGTGCGCCTGCAGCCGCCGGCCGTGCAGGCGCAGGCGATCGCCAAGGCGCGGCGCGGACCGCGCGAAGGCACGCTCTACGACGCGATCGGCGACGATCGCTTCATTCTCGATATCGTCTCGCGCGTGCGGAAGAACGAGTCGGTGAGCTTCGGCGAGGCCACCCTGCGCTTCCGGCCCACCAGCGCCTTCGACAGCCTGGTGGCGCCCGAGCAGCCATCGGTGCGGCGGATCGGCGCCGAGCAGTCCAATTCCTCGGTGCTGGTCGAGGAGTATCTGGTGCTCAAGCTCTACCGGCGCGTCGAGACCGGCGTGCAGCCCGAGATCGAGATGGGACGCTATCTCACCGAGGTCGCGCATTTTCCGAATGCGCCGGCGCTGCTCGGCAGCGTCGAGGTGGAATATTCGCCGCGCCGCTGTGCGGCCATCGCGGTGATGCACGCTTTCGTACGCAATCAGGGCGACGGCTGGAGCTTCACGCTCAACTATCTCGACCGCTATCTCGATGAGGCCGCGCTCGTCGCGCCGAGCCAGCGCGCCGCGGTTCCCGAGCAGGTCGCGGTTCCGGAACCGGAGGTAGCCCATGCGGTTTACCTCAATCAGATGCAGCAGCTCGGACGCCGGACCGCGGAGCTGCATCGCGCGCTCTGCCCGGACGAAGCGGAGGCGGCGTTCCGCCCCGAGCCGGTCGGCGCCGCGGACGTGAATGCCTGGGTGAAGCGCGTCCGCGGCGAGGCGAAGTCGGCGCTCGCGAGCCTGCGCCGTGCGCAACGCACGCTCGCGCCGGCGGCGGCCGAGATCGCCGAGAAGCTGCTCGGCAGCCAGGCCGACGTGCTCGCGCGCATCGGCGCCGACATTCCGCAGTCGCTGAACGCGATGAAGATCCGCATTCACGGCGACTATCATCTGGGACAGGTCATGGTCGCGCAGAACGACTTCTACATCATCGACTTCGAAGGCGAGCCGCGCCGGCCGCTGGCGGAGCGGCGCGAGAAGGACATGGGCCTGCGCGACGTCGCCGGCATGGTGCGCTCGTTCGACTATGCGGCGCGCGCCGCGCTGGAGCAGGTCGTTCAGGCGCAGCCCGATCGTGCGGCCGAGCTCGAGCGGCTGGTGAACACCTGGCGCGATCTGTCGGCCGCGCGCTTCCTGCAGGGTTACATGGAGACGATCGCGGGCTCGCCCGCCCATCCGTCGGATCCGGCGGCCGCCGACGCGCTGCTCCGCCTCTTTGTGCTCGAAAAGGCCTTGTACGAGATCCAATACGAGCTGGCGAACCGGCCCGCCTGGGTGCCCATTCCGCTGCGCGGCGCGGCCCAGATCCTCGGGCTCTAGGTCACGCTCGCGCGTTCCGGCGCCATGGCGCCGGCGCTGAACATTTCGGAGGAAGCATGGCAGTCCTCGATGTCGATCGCGACTTGAGCGCCGTTCTGGCGGCTGAGCATTCCGATCCGTTCTCGTTCTTCGGTATGCACAGCACGGCCGACGGCTTGGTGATGCGCACGTTCCAGCCGCAGGCGAAGGCCGTGGAGGTCGTGAACCGCAGCCGCAAGGAAGTCGTCGCGACGCTGCAGAACGTGAACGACAGCGGCCTCTTCACCGGTAGCTTGCCGGGCACGCGGCCGTTCTCGTATCGGCTGCGCATCGCCGACGGCACCAATACGTACGAGATCGACGATCCGTACGAGTTTCCGCCCGTGCTCGGCGATCTCGACGTGCATCTGCTTGCCGAGGGCACGCATCGCGAGACCTGGAAGAAGCTCGGCGCGCACTGCACGACCTTCGCGCGAATCGACGGCGTGTCCTTCGCGGTGTGGGCGCCGAACGCGCGCGCCGTGAATGTGGTTGGCGACTTCAACAACTGGGACGGCCGGCGCCATCCCATGCGCAAGCGCTACGAGTGCGGCGTGTGGGAGCTGTTCGTGCCGGGACTCGGCCCCGGCGTGCGCTACAAGTTCGAGATCAAGTCGAGCTCGGGCATGCTGCTGCCGCTCAAGGCCGACCCCTATGCGTCGCAGGCCGAGCATCCGCCGGCGACGGCCTCGATCGTGGCCTGTCCTTCGACCTACAAGTGGGGCGATGACGGCTGGATGGAGGCGCGCGGCCGCGCGAATGCGCCGACCGCGCCGATGTCGACCTATGAGGTGCATCTCGGCTCCTGGCGGCGCAAGCCCGAGGAGGACAACCGGTTCCTCACCTATCGCGAGATGATCGACGAGCTCGTGCCCTATGTGCGTGATCTCGGCTTCACCCATGTGGAGTTCATGCCGGTCAGCGAATTCCCGTTCGACGGCTCATGGGGCTATCAGCCGATCGGCCTGTTCGCGCCGACCAGCCGCTTCGGCGCGCCGGACGATTTCCGCGCGCTGGTCGATGCATTCCACCAGGCCGGCATCGGCGTGATCATCGACTGGGTGCCGGGGCATTTCCCGACCGACGCGCATGGCCTCGGCCTGTTCGACGGCACGCATCTCTACGAACATGCGGATCCGCGCCAGGGCTTCCACCAGGACTGGAACACGCTGATTTACAATTACGGGCGGCGCGAGGTCGCGAACTTCCTGGTCAACAGCGCGCTCTGCTGGCTCAAGGACTTCCACATCGACGGGCTGCGCGTCGATGCGGTCGCCTCCATGCTCTATCTCGACTACAGCCGCAAGGAAGGCGAGTGGATCCCGAACCGCTATGGCGGGCGCGAGAACCTGGATGCGATCGAGTTCCTGCGGCGGCTGAACGAGATCGTCGAGGTGGAGGCGCCGGGCGCGGTGACGATCGCCGAGGAGTCGACCGCCTGGCCCGGTGTATCGCGGCCGGTGCATCAGGGCGGCCTCGGCTTTTCGTACAAGTGGAACATGGGCTGGATGCACGACACGCTCGACTATATCTCGCGTGATCCCATCCATCGTCGCCATCATCACAACCAGCTTTCGTTCGGCCTGCTCTATGCGTTCAGCGAAAACTTCGTGCTGCCGATCTCTCACGACGAGGTGGTGCACGGGAAGGGCTCGCTGCTCAACAAGATGCCGGGCGACACCTGGCAGAAGTTCGCCAACCTGCGCGCCTATCTCACCTTCATGTTCGGCCATCCGGGCAAGAAGCTGCTGTTCATGGGCGCCGAGATCGGCCAGTGGGACGAATGGAATCACAACAAGAGCCTCGACTGGCATCTGCTCGAGCATCACTCGCATCTCGGCTTGCAGAGGCTGGTCCGCGACCTGAACCGCGTCTACCGCGAATTCCCGGCGCTCAACGAGGGTGACCACCACGACAAGGGCTTTCTCTGGATCGAGGCGAACGACTGGCAGAACAGCGTCGTCTCGTTCCTGCGCCGCGCCCGCAATCCGGAGGATTTCGTGGTAGTCATTTGCAACTTCACGCCGGTGCCGCGCGAGGACTATCGCATCGGCGTGCCGAACGTCGCCGGCTACCGCGAGATCGTGAACTCCGACTCGGAGTTCTACGGCGGCAGCAATATCGGCAATGGCGGCTTCATCGCGACCGAGCCCGTGCCGGCGCACGGCTTCCCGTCGTCGATCCGCATCAAGCTGCCGCCGCTCGCGGGGCTGATCCTCGCACCCGCGCAACCGTCGTAAGCGCGATGCGGGCGAACGGCACGCATGTGCGTTCGGGCCTGCCGTATCCGCTCGGCGCGACCTTCGACGGACGTGGCGTCAACTTCGCGCTGTTCTCGGCGAATGCCGAGCGGGTCGATCTCTGCATCTTCGACCGCACGGGCCGGCGCGAGATCGACCGCATCACGCTGCCCGAATACACCGACGAGGTCTGGCACGGCTATCTGTCGGATGCGCGGCCGGGCATGCTTTACGGCTATCGCGTCTACGGCCCGTATGATCCGAACCACGGTCATCGCTTCAATCACCACAAGCTGTTGCTCGATCCTTACGCGCGAGCGCATTCCGGCCGGCTGGTCTGGACCGACGCGCATTTCGGCTACAAGGTCGGCGCGGCGCGCGAGGACGTCTCGTTCGACCGGCGCGACAATGCGCGCGCGGTGCCGAAATGCGTGGTGATCGATCCGGCCTTCGGCTGGAGCGGCGACCGGCCGCCGCGCACGCATCCTTCCGATACGATCGTCTACGAGCTGCATGCGCGCGGCTTCACCATGGGGCGCGAGGACGTGCCGAAGATGCTGCGCGGCACCTTCTCGGCGCTGGCGCTGCCCGAGGTGATCGAGCACTTCTACGACGTCGGCATCACGGCGGTCGAGTTGCTGCCGATCCAGGCCTATGTGGACGACCGCCGCCTGGTCAACCACGGGCTCGTCAATTTCTGGGGCTACAACTCGATCGGCTTCTTCGCGCCGGATCCGCGCTTCCTCACCGCGAACGGCGATATCGACGAGTTCAAGACCATGGTGCTGCGGCTGCATGATGCCGGCATCGAGGTCATTCTCGACGTCGTCTACAACCACACGGCCGAAGGCAATCATCTCGGGCCGACGCTCTCGTTCCGCGGCATCGACAACGCTTCTTACTATCGGCTCACGCCCGGGGATGCGCGCTACTACGAGGACTTCACGGGCTGCGGCAATGCTTTCAACCTGCATCACCCGCGCGTCATGCAGCTGGTCATGGACTCGCTGCGCTACTGGGTCGAGGAGATGCATGTCGACGGATTCCGCTTCGATCTCGCGACCACGCTGGCGCGCGAGGCGGTCGACTTCGACCCCCATGGCGGCTTCCTCGATGCGGTGCGCCAGGATCCGGTGCTCTCGCGCGTGAAGCTGATCGCGGAGCCGTGGGATCTCGGGCCGAACGGCTATCAGGTCGGCCGCTTCCCGCCCGGATGGCTCGAATGGAACGATCGCTTCCGCGACGTCGTCCGCCGCTTCTGGCGCGGCGACGGCGGGCTGATCGGCGACATGGCGGGACGGCTGAGCGGCTCGGCCGATCAGTTCGCGCGCCAGGGGAGGCGGCCATGGTCGAGCCTCAACTTCGTCACGGCGCATGACGGGTTCACGATGGAAGATCTCGTCAGCTACAACGCCAAGCGCAACGAGGCGAACCAGGAGGACAATCGCGACGGCACGGCCGAGAACTACAGCTGGAACTGCGGCGTCGAGGGGCCGACCGACGACGAGATCATCCTGTCGCTGCGGCGCCGGCAGAAGCGCAACTTCTTCGCCTCACTGCTGATTGCGCAAGGCACGCCCATGCTGCTCGCCGGCGACGAGCTCGGCAACAGCCAGGACGGCAACAACAACGCCTATTGCCAGGACAATCCGACCGGCTGGATCGACTGGTCGAGCGAGCGCATCGCGCATCACGGCATGGTGCCGTTCGTGCGGCGGCTGGTCGCTTTGCGCAAGGCGCACCCGGCGCTGCGGCGCCAGCGCTTCCTCTCCGGCAAGCCGACGAGCAACGGCCTGCCCGACGTGCTCTGGATCACGCCGCAGGGCGTCGCGAAGAACGAAGAGGACTGGAAGTTTCCCGACGCGCGCTGTCTCGCCTTCTTCCTCAACGGCAATGTGCCGGTGACCGAGCGTGCGCCCGAGGAGATCGATCGCGAACTGCCGCATCTCCTCCTCTTCCTGAACGGGCTGCACGACGTGTTCCCGTTCATCGTGCCGGTCGATTTCGATTTCCGCTGGCGCGTGCTGATCGACACCGCGGTCGAGCTCGGGCACGAGCCGCGCGGCGAGTTCGCCAAGGGTGACACCTACAAGGTCGCGTCGCGTTCGCTGGTGATGCTGCGATCGGTCGGCGCGTTGGAGCGTGGTGCGTGATACGCCGCCATCGCATGCCGTTTGGAGCGACCGTCGCGGAGGACGGCGTCGCCTTCTCGCTGTGGGCGCCGGCGGCCCAGAGCGTCGAGCTGCGCCTGCGCGGGCGCGGCGACGAGCGGAGCGTGCCGATGACCGCGGCAGAGCAGGGCTGGTTCTCGGCGTTCAGTCCGGCGGCGCGGCCGGGCGATCTGTACTCCTTCGTGCTCGACGGCGAGACGCGCATTCCCGACCCGGCCTCGCGCAAGCAGCCGAATGATGTGCACGGCGAGAGCGAGATCGTCGATCCGGCGGCCTATCGCTGGACCGATACGGCGTGGCGCGGCCGCCCCTGGGAAGAGACGGTGCTCTACGAGCTGCATGTCGGCACCTTCACGCCCGAAGGCACCTATGCGGGGGTTGCGGCCAAGCTCGATCATCTGGTCGCGCTCGGCGTCACCGCGATCGAGCTGATGCCGCTCGCGGAAGTCCCGGGCACGCACAATTGGGGTTATGACGGCGTCGATCTGTTCGCGCCGGAATCGCGTTACGGCACGCCCGAGGCGCTGAAGGACCTGATCTGCGCGGCGCACAAGCGCAATCTCATGGTCTTCCTCGACGTGGTCTACAATCACTTCGGGCCGGAGGGGAACTACCTCTGGGCCTGCGCGCCGGACTTCTTCACGGAACGGCACCACACGCCCTGGGGCGTCGGCATTGACTTCAGCGCGCGTCCGGTGCGCGACTTCGTCCTGCACAACGCGCTCTACTGGCTCGAGGAGTTCCATCTCGACGGCCTGCGCTTCGACGCCGTGCAGGCGATCCGCGACGACAGCAAGCCGCATATCCTGATCGAGATCGCCGATACGGTGGCCGAGACCTTCGCGGATCGCCACGTGCATCTCGTGCTGGAGAACGACGACAATCGCGCCGCATGGCTCGCGCGCGATGCCAAGGGCCGTCCCAAGGCTTACGTCGCGCAATGGAACGACGACTTCCATCACGCGTTGCACGTTCTCGTCACCGGCGAGACGGACGGGCACTATATGGACTTTGCCGAAGACCCCGGCGGGCATTTCGCGCGGGCGCTGACGGAAGGATTTGCTTACCAGGGCGCGCGCTCGCGCTACCGCGAGGGACGGGCGCGTGGCGAGCCGAGCCGCGATCTGCCGTCTGCCGCCTTCGTGTCGTTCCTGCAGAACCACGATCAGGTCGGCAATCGTCCGCATGGCGAACGCATCGCGGCGCTCGCGCCCGCGGATGCGGTGCGCGCCGCGACCGCAATCGTGCTGCTTTCGCCGCAGACGCCGATGCTGTTCATGGGCGAGGAATGGGCGAGCCGCCAGCCCTTCCACTTCTTCTGCGACTTCGCGCCCGAGCTCGCCGACCGCGTGCGCGAGGCGCGGCGCACCGAGATCGCGGTGTTCTTCCAGACTGACCCGGCGGTACGCGCGAGCATCACGGATCCGACCGCGCCCGAGGCGTTCCGCGACAGCGTGCTGCAGTGGATCGACACGCGGCTCGAGCCGCATGCAGGCTGGCTCGGCCTTTATCAGCGGCTGCTGCGTATCCGTTGCGTCGAGCTGGTGCCGCGCCTCGCGGGTGCCCGCGGCGAAAGCCATGCGGTGCTCGGCGCGCGCCGCCGCGCCGTTACGGCGGACTGGCGGCTCGGCGACGGCAGCACCTTGCGGCTGCTTGCCAATCTCGATGATCGCGAGCTGCGCCTCGATGCGCCCCGCGGCGCGGGGCGGCTCCTCTATGCGACGGATCCCGAGGTCTTCGCCAAGCCCTCGGCGGCGCTGCCGCCCTGGTTCGTCGCCTGGTGGCTCGATGCTGGACCGTGAAGGAAAGCCCATGGACGCATTAAGCCGTCTCGCCGAGGCGCTCGGCATCGGACGCGCCTATCACGACGCCTTCGGCCAGTACCGCGAGGTGCCGCCCGAGACCCTGCGCGCGGCTTGCGCGGCGCTCGGCTTCGCGGCGGAGGACGAGGCGGCGGCCGAGCGGGCGCTGGAATCCCTGCATGCGGAGCAATGGTCGGAGCTGGCGCCGCCCGTGATCGCGGTGCGCGGCGAGGCGCCGCTCGAATTCGCCGTGAATGCGCTCGAGCCGCGCCATGATGCCATGCTGGTCTGGGAGCTGCGCGACGAGAGCGGCGGCATGCGCAGCGGACGCGTGCGCTGGGGCGACCTGCCGTGGATCGGATCGGAGAGCGTGCGCAACGCGCCGGCGGAGCGGCGCAGCCTGCGGCTCGCGGACCGCCTCGACCCGGGTTACTACGATCTCGATCTCGGCTTCGAGGGCGCGCCGCTGCTGCGCAGCTTCGTGATCGCGGCGCAGGCACGCGCTTACGAGCCGCCGGCGCTCGCCCACGGCGCGCGCGTCTGGGCCTTGGCGACTCAGCTCTACTCGCTGCGCAGCGAGGACGACTGGGGCGTCGGCGATTTCGCGGCACTGTCCGACCTGCTCGGCCGCGCGGGGAGCGCAGGCGCGTCGGCGGTCGGCATCAATCCGCTGCACTCGTTGTTTGCGGACGAGCCCGAGCGCGCGAGCCCTTACTCGCCGGCGAGCCGGCAGTTCCTCAATCCGCTCTATCTCGCGATCCCCATGATGGAGGACTTTGCCGAGTCCGCGTCCGCGCGACGACGCTTCGACGAGATCAAGGACGAGCTCGCGAGGCTCAGCCGCGCGACGCTCGTCGACTACACGCGGGTGGCGGAGCTGAAATACGGGGTGCTTCATCTCGTCTATGCGAGCTTCCGCGAGCGGCACCTCGCCAAAGACAATGACGCGCGCGCACGCGCCTTCCGCGACTTCCAGACGCACGGTGGCGAGATGCTGCGGCGCTTCGCGACGTTCGAGACGCTGCGGGCAAAGTTCGGCGCGACGGATCCGGCACAACGCTATTGGCGCAACTGGGCCGACGACTATCGGCAGCCGGGCGGCGCCGCCGTGAGAGCCTTCGCGCAGGAGAACATCGCCGAGGTCGAGTTCTACGAATACCTGCAATGGCAGCTGGACTTGCAGCTCGCGGCGGCCGCCGATCGCGGCGCCGATCTCGCGATCGGCCTCTACTGCGATCTCGCGGTCGGTATCGACAGCGGCGGCGCCGACGCTTGGGCCAACCAGGACGTGGTCGCGATCGGCTTTTCGGTCGGCGCGCCGCCCGATCCGTGGGCGCATCAGGGGCAGAACTGGGGATTTCCGCCGCCCAATCCGCGTGGTCTGCGGGCGAGCCGCTACCACATGTTCATCGAGATGCTGCGCGCCAACATGTCTCACGCGGGCGCGTTGCGCATCGATCACGTGCTCGGCTTGAAGCGGCTGTTCTGGATTCCCGAGGGGCAGCCCACCTGGGAGGGCACCTATGTGGCCTATCGGTTCGAGGAGATGCTTGCGGCCGTCATCCTCGAGAGCCATCGCAACCACTGCCTCGTCATCGGCGAGGATCTCGGCACGCTGCCGGAGGGCCTGCGCGAGGAGCTCGTGGCCGCGAACATCTATTCGTACCGGCTGCTGATCTTCGAGCGCGAAGGTGATCGTTACCGGCTGCCGCACGAATATCCGGACGCCGCCATCGCGGCGATCTCGACCCACGACCTGCCGACACTCGCGGGCTACTGGGCGGCGAGCGACGTCCAATTGCGCGAACGCTTCGGCTCCATTCCGTCGGCCGAGGAGCGGGACAAGGCGTACGGCGAGCGTGCACGCGACCGCGATCAGCTCTGGCAGGCGCTGCATGCCGCGCAGCTTGGCGGCGAAGATGCGAGCGCGGGGCCTCCGCGCCTCGCGCTGCACCGCTTCCTCGCGCGCAGCCGCGCCAAGCTCGCCGTCGTGCAGCTGGACGACGCCATCGAGGAGACGGAGCAGATCAACCTGCCGGGCACCGACCGCGAGCACCCGAACTGGCGACGACGTTACACGGCGACGGTCGCGCAGCTCATCGCGGATCCGCGCGCGCAGAGCCTGTTCGCCGTGATGCGGCAGGAGCGGCCGAAGCCGTAGGGGGCACGCCGCGAACTCGGCGTCTCACTCCCTCCCCGCTTGCGGGGGAGGGTGGGGAGGGGGCGCCGCTTGCTCCGTGCTTGCGGCAAGAGCCCCCTCTCTGTCTCTCCCCCGCATGCGGGGGAGAGGACCGTGTGGCACGGGCCTTCGCCTCTCGACGATCGAAATCGCTCAGCGCGGCAAAAAAGCCGTCTCCCCGCTGCTCGTGTCGACCACGGTCCGCACCGGCGTCCCGTACAGCGCTTCCAGATTCTCCCGCGTGAGCACGTTCGCGACGTCGCCCTCGGCGACGCGGCGGCCCTCGCGCATCAGGAAGGCGCGGTCGGCGGCGTGCCGCGCGTGGTTGGGGTCGTGCGTCGTGAACAGCACGCCGTGGCCGGCGGCCGCGAGTGCGCGGATCTCGTCCATCACCTTGCCCTGATTGCCGAAGTCGAGGCTGGCGGTCGGCTCGTCGAGCACCACCACTTTCGGCTCCTGCGCGAGCGCGCGGGCGATCAGCGCGAGCTGGCGCTCGCCGCCCGAGATCATAGTGTAGGGCCGCTCCGCGAGATGCGCGATGCCGAGCCGCGCCAGCACGGTCGCGACCACATCGCGGTCGTGTGCGCTCGGCCGGCCGAACAGGCCGCTACGCGCCGTGCGGCCCATCAGCACCACGGTCTCGACCGTGAACGCGAAGGTCGCGGCATGCGACTGCGGCACATAGGCGATCTGCTGCGCGCGCTCGCGCAGGCCATAGGCGCCGAGCGGGCGCTCGCCGAGCGTGATCGCGCCGCCGAGCGGCGGCAGCAGGCCGAGCAAGGTGCGCAGCAGGGTGGTCTTGCCGCAGCCGTTCGGGCCGAGCAGCGCGAGCACCTCGCCGTCGCGCAACGCGACATCGAGCGCGCGGCCGACCTCGCGACGCCCGTAGCCGATGGCGAGATCCTGCGCGGCCAGCATCACGACCACATGCGGTTGGTGCTGGCGAGCAGCCAAATGAAAAAGGGCGTGCCGACCACAGCCGTCAGGATGCCGAGCGGGATCTCGATCGGCGCCGCGGTGCGCGCCAGCGTGTCGATCAGCAGCAGATAGCCGCCGCCGAGGATCGCCGCGGTCGGCAGGAGCCGCGCGAAGTCGGGGCCGACGAGCGCGCGCGCGAGATGCGGCACCACGAGCCCGACCCAGCCGATGATGCCGGCTGCGGCGACGCTCGCCGAAGTGACCAGCGTCGCGGCCGTGACGATGGCGACGCGGAGCGGGCCGGTGGCGACACCGAGCGCGCGCGCCTCCTCGTCGGGCAGCGACATCACGTTCATGCGCCAGCGCAGCGCGACCAGCACCAGCGTGCCGAGCGCGACGGGGCCGACGATCGGCAGCAGGTCCGCGGGCGTCGTCGCCGCGAGGCTGCCGAGCAGCCAGAACGTCATGGCGGGAAGCTGGTTGTAAGGATCGGCGAGATATTTGATGAGGCCGACGCCGGAGCCGAGCAGCGCGCCGACCACGACGCCGGTGAGCACCAGCACCAGGATCGGATCACGCGCGGTCAGCGTCGAGCCGATGCCGTAGACCGCGGCCACCGCGACGAGCCCGCCCACGAAGGCGAGCGCCTGGATGCCGAGCACGCCGAGGCCGAAGAAGATGCCGACCACGGCGCCGAAAGCCGCGCCCGAGGAGGCGCCGAGGATGTCGGGCGAGACCAGCGGATTGCGGAACAGGCCCTGGAAGGCGGTGCCCGCAACCGAGAGCGCGGCGCCGATCAGCAGTGCGGCGATCACGCGCGGCCCGCGCACCTGTAAAATCACGGTCTCGACCGTGCCGGGCACCGTGGCGGCGCGGCCTGTCAGGCGCGCGACAACGACGTCAGCAACATCCGTAAGCGCGATCGGAAAGCGGCCGACCAGGAACGCGACGAGGAGCCCGGCGATCAGCACGGCGAGCGAGACCGCGAGGCCAGTGGCGAAGGAACGGCTCATTGCGCCGCGTCTCGAAGCGCGCCGCGCATCAGTCGCGCCCTTGCAGCACGCGGGCGATCTGCGCGTCGCTCGGTGTCACATGATAGAAGCGGCCATAGAAGTCGCGTGTCTTCGCGACGAGATCCTCGGGGAAGAGATCCGGATAGAGGATCTTCGCGAGCCACCACAGGCCGATCAGGCGATTGACCGAGGGCGGGAAGTCGACCCAGCCGAACGGCAGCTTGGGGGAGAGGTGAACGCGGTCGTTGCGCACGGCTGCGATCGGGGTCCAGGCCGGATCGGCGCGGACATTGGCCGCGAAGTCCATGTCGATCGTGACAATCACGTCGGGATTCCAGCGCAGCACCTGCTCGAGCGAAACATTGGCGAGCCCGCCGCGGTTCTCGGCCGCGACATTGCGCGCGCCGAGGAACTCGATGGTCTCGACATTGATCGAGCCGCCGAGGCCGGTCTGCAGGCCGCGCGGTCCGCGCGCGTAGTAGACGCGCGGCCGCTGCTCGGGCGCCACCTTGTCGACGCGCGCGCGGATGGTCGCGATCGTCGTCTCGGCTTCGCGCGCGAGCGCTTCACCCTCCGGCTCGCGACGCGTGAGCGCGCCGAGCAGGCGATAGACCTCGGCGGTCTTCTCGAAACGGCCGTCGAGCAGCGCATAGGGGATGCTGGTCTGCTGCTGCACGCGCTCGGCGAGCGAGACATAGGTGTCGGCGGTGCTGCCGACGTCGACGATCAGGTCGGGCTTGAGCGCCAGCACGACCTCGAGATTGGCGGTGTTGCCGCGGCCCGTGATGCGTCCGACCTCGGGACGGCGACAGATCTCGGGCAGCATGAACTCGCATTCCTCAGCGCGATTGGCGCGCGGCCAGCCGATCAGCAGCTCGGGCGCCAGCGTGTAGACGAGTATCGCGGCCGGCGGTCCCGCCGGGAAGATTCGCGTGACCTGGCTCGGCACCGGCACCGTGCGGCCGGCGCTGTCAGTGATGCGCGCCTGCGCCTGCGCGCGGCTCACCACGGAGGCGCCCAGTCCGGCGAGAAAGCTGCGACGACCGATCAGCATGGCGGCACTCTAGGGGAGGCGCCGCGAAAAGGGGAGGGCGCGTAGGGCGCGATAGCCGCGTAGCGGCGTATTGCGCCCTACGGCCTTAGCGCGAAGGCGACCGATGCGAGCAGCAGGACCGCGAAGCCGACATTGATGATGCGATTCATGCGCGGCTCGCGGAAGAAGCGCGTGAGCGCGGCGCCGGCGTAGAGCCAGGCGAAGTTCACGGCCGTGATGATGAGGGCGAGCACGGCGATCTTCGCCGTGACGTCGACGCCCAGGCTCTCGCGCATGAGCACGAAGCCCGAGAACAGGGCCGCCATGGCGGCATAGCCCTTCGGGTTGACGAGCGAGAGCAGGACGCCCGCCATGAAATTCGGCTCGCGGCGGTCGTCGCGATCCTGGCTGAGCGGCGGCGCCGTGGCGATGCGGAACGCGAGGTAGACAAAATAGAGGGCCGCCAGCGCCACCCCGATCGGCGTCGCGCCCGGCAGCGCCAGCAGCAGCCCGACGACGCCGCTCGCCGTGATCGCCATGACGGCCATCATGCCGGCGACAAGCCCCGTCAGATAGGCGAGGCCGCGGCGCGCGCCGAAGGCCGCGCCGGTCGCCGCGAGGCTGAGCGTGTTCGGACCCGGGCTGCCGGCGAGCGCGACGCCGGCCGCGATGAAACCGAGGAGGTTTTCCACGACGCGTTCTGCTAAGAGAAACGATGGCTTCGATCATGAACGACAGCTCCGGCTCGCGTCTTGAACGATCGTGCGGCCCGTCCGGCGTCGACTGGATGCGGATCGCGCCCTCGTCGGAGGGGTTGGAGCGGATCGAGGCCTGCTTTTCGGGCCACGCCTTCGATCCGCACCGGCACGACACCTACGCGCTCGGCTATACGGTCGAAGGCGTGCAGTCGTTCCGCTATCGCGGCGCGCCCGAGAACAGCGTCGCGGGCCAGGTGTTCGTGATCCATCCGGACGAGGTGCATGACGGCCACGCCGGCACGCCGGCGGGCTTTCGCTATCGCATCATGTATGTGGAGCCGAAGGCCGTGCAGGAGGCGCTGGGCGCGGCGGGGCCGCTCCCCTTCGTGCGCGAGACGGTCTCGCGCAACCGCGCGCTCGCAGCCGCGATCGTGCCGGCGCTCGAGGATCTCGAGCGTCCGCTCGAGGAGCTGCAACGCGATCAGATCCTGCTCAACATCGCGGAGGCGCTCGCGGCTGCCGACACTTCGGTGGCGCGCCGGTCGCTGACGGCGCGCCATTCGCGCGCCGTCGCGGCCGCGCGCGAGCTGCTCGATGCGCATGTCGAAACGGGCGTCGCATCGACTGCGCTCGAGGCCGCGACGGGGCTGACGCGCTTCGCGGTGGCGCGGCACTTCCGCGCCTGCTTGGGCACCAGCCCCTATCGCTATCTGGTGATGCGGCGGCTCGACCGGGCGCGCACGCTGATCCGGCGCGGTGCGCCACTTGCCGAGGCCGCGCTGGCGGCGGGTTTCGCGGATCAGAGCCATATGACGCGCCAGTTCAAGCGTGCCTACGGAATGTCGCCGGGGCGATGGGCGGCGCTTACGGCGTAGGGTGTGCTCGGCGGCCCGAGAGTTGCAGCTCATGGACGAGCTCTTATCCGCCGAGCGCACGCGTGCGCTCAGCGCGATCGACCTCATTGCCGAACTGAAACGGACTCGGCGCGCTGAGCACACCCTACGCAATGCACCGCGTCATGCGCCCGGCACGGTCGCATTCGGGAAGAACAGCTGCTGGCCGTTGATCTTGAAATCCGCGATCGCCTTCTGCCCTTCCGGCCCGGTGATCCAATCGATGAAGGCTTGGCCCGATTCATTCTTCACATGCGCATGCTTGGCTGGGTTCACCAGGATGACGCCGTACTGGTTGAACAAGCGCTTGTCGCCCTCGACCACGATGTCGAGATCGCCGCGGTTCTTGAAGGCGAGCCAGGTGCCGCGGTCCGAGAGCACATAGGCGTTCGAAGCCGAGGACGTGTTGAGCGCGGCGCCCATGCCCTGGCCGATCTCGCGATACCACGGGCCCTTGTCGGCCGCGATGTCGATGCCGGCGGCTTTCCAAAGATTGAGCTCGGCCGAATGGGTGCCGGACTTGTCGCCGCGCGAGATGAAGGGCGCGCCTTTCTCCTTGATGGCCTTCAGGGCCGCGACGATGTCCTTGCCCTTCACGCCAGCCGGATCGTTCTTCGGTCCGATGAGCACGAAGTCGTTGTACATCACGGGCGTGCGCTTCACGCCGAAGCCGTCGGCGACGAACTTTTCCTCCTGCGCCTTGGCGTGCACGAACACGACGTCGGAGTCGCCGCGCCGGCCGGTGTCGAGCGCCTGGCCGGTGCCCTGCGAGACCACCTTCACGTCGATGCCGGTCTTCTGCTTGAACAGCGGCAGGATGTGACCGAACAAGCCGGTGTCGTTGGTCGAGGTCGTCGACGAGACCACGATCGACTTCTCCTGTCCCAGCGCGGGAGTGGCCGCGAGCACGAGGGCAAGGGCGAGGAGGTGGCGCCGTAACAGCATCAGGTGTCTCCGTGTCAGATCACGAGGTCGCCGCGCAGGAAGGCGGCGGCCTCGGGGCTTTGAGGTGAGGTGAAGAAGCGCTCGGCCGGCGCGTGCTCGACGACGCGGCCGCGCACCAGGAAGACGATGTCGCCCGCGAGGCGACGCGCGCCACCGAGATCGTGAGTCGCCAGCACGACCTTCACGCCGGCGTCCGCGGTCGCCTGCACGATCTCTTCGACGGCCTTGGCGGAGGCGGGGTCGAGGCTCGCGGTCGGCTCGTCGAGGAACAGGACTTCGGGATCGCGCGCGAGGGCGCGCGCGAGCGCGAGCCGCTGCTGCTCGCCGCCCGAGAGACGGCGCGCGGGACGCGCCGCGAGGTGGGCGAGGCCGACGCGCTGGAGCAGGGTCGTGATGCGCTCGTGCTGCGCTTCGCGTGAGGCGAGCGCATAGGCGACGTTGGCCGCAACGGTCCGGCGCAACATCACGGGGCGCTGGAACACCATGGCGCAGCGTGTGCGATCCGCATCTTCGCGGCCGCCCCAGGTGATACGGCCCTGGCTCGGCGCGACGAGCCCCATGGCAAGACGGATCAGCGAGCTCTTGCCGGAGCCGTTCGGGCCGATCAGCACGGTCGGTTGGCCGGCGCCGAGCGTGAGCGTGATGCGATCCAGAATCGTGACGTCGCCGACGCGCAGGCTCGCGGCGTCGAGGGAGATCGGCAAATCGCTCATCGGCGCGCGCATCTCAGCCCGCACGCAGTTCGCCGACGCGACGCACGCCCCAAGCGAGCGCGTTGACGCTGAGGATGATGGTGATCAGCACGAGGCCGAGGCCGAGGGCGAGCGGCAGGTCGCCCTTCGAGGTCTCGAGCGCGATCGCCGTGGTCATGGTGCGCGTGAAGCCGTCGATATTGCCGCCGACGATCATCACGGTGCCGACTTCCGCGGCGGCGCGGCCGAAGCCGGCGAGCAGGGTGGTGACGAGGCTGAAGCGCGCGTCCCAGAGCAGCGTGGTCACACGCCGGACCGGGCCGACGCGCATGGCGGTGAGCTCGTCGCGATACTCGACCCAGAGATCCTCGATGGTCTGGCGCGTCAGCGCCGCGATGATCGGCAGCACCAGCAGGGCTTGCGCGATGATCATGGCGCGCGGCGTGAAGAGGAGACCGTATGGGCCGAGCGGACCCGAGCGGGAAAGCAGAAGGAAGACCGCAAGGCCGACCACCACGGGCGGCAGGCCCATGAAGGCATTGACGACAACCACGATGGCGGAGCGGCCCGGGAAATCGACCAGCGCCAGGGCGGCGCCGAGCGGCAGGCCGATCAGGGCGGCGAGCGCCACTGCGCTCAGGCTGACATAGAGCGACAGCGCCACGATCCCGTAGAGCGCGGGATCGCCGCCGAGCACCAGGCCGAGCGCGGACGTGTCGTCGGGCATCGATGTCCTCCATTTTCTGAGTTGCATCTTTTCTGAAACGGGTCAAATTCGTAAAATGTGCATATTTACGCAGCTTCAGATCGCTGGGCTGTGGCTGGAGCCATTGCGTGGCAGGCTGCCCATGCGGCGCGCCGGATGGCTCCCTTGGCGGCGTCGTGCGACAAATTCGGCCAAGCGCCACGACAAGGTGCGAGCGGGACGGGCCCCATGGATTTCGAGCTGACCGAGCAACAGCGGTTGTTCGCCGACTCGGTGCGCCGCTTCGCGGCCGCCGAGCTCGCTAAGGACGCGCAGACGCGCGCGCACGATCCGCGCTTTCCGTTCTCGGCGGCGCGGCAGCTCGCCGCGCAGGGGCTGCTGGGCATCACGATCGCCGAAGCGGACGGCGGGCAGGGCGGCTCGCTGATGGACGCCGTGATCGCCATCGAGCAAGTGGCGCTCGCCTGTCCGCGCAGCGCCGACGCAGTGCAGAGCGGCAATTTCGGCGCCATCCGCACCTTCGCCGAGTACGCGACGCCGGCGCAGAAGGAGCGCTTCCTTCCCGACCTGCTCGCCGGCAAAGCTGTGATGAGCCTCGGCATGAGCGAGCCCGAAGCGGGCTCCGCGGTCACGGACTTGAAGACCAGCGCGAAGCCGGACGGCAACGGATACGTTCTCAATGGCACCAAGGTGTTCTCGACGCACAGTCCGGATGCGTCGGTATTCCTCGTCTATGTGCGGTTCGGGTCGGGCGTCGGCGGCATCGGCTCGGTGCTGGTCACGCGTGACATGCCGGGTTTCCGCATCGGACAACCCTCGCGCTTCATGAGCGGCGAGGAATGGTGCCAGCTCTATTTCGAGGACTGCCGCGTGCCGGCGGAGAACGTGCTGCTCGGGCCGGGCGGCTTCAAGAAGCAGATGTCGGGCTTCAACGTCGAACGCATCGGCAATTCCTCGCGCGCGCTCGCGCTCGGTCGCTACGCCTTCGAGCGGGCGCGCGAGCATGCGATGGGGCGCAAGCAGTTCGGCCGACCGCTGTGCGAGTTCCAGGGGCTGCAGTGGAAGTTCGCCGAGATGGCCATGAAGCTGGATGGCGCGCAGCTGCTGCTCTATCGCGCCGCCGTGAATGCGGATCGCGGGCTGCCTTCCGCCTACGAGACTTCGGTCGCGAAGGCGGCGTGCAACCAGGCGGGCTTCGACGTCGCCAACGAGGCCGTGCAGATCATGGGCGCGACCGGCTACTCGACCGAGCTGCTGGTCGAATACTGCATGCGGCGCACGCGCGGCTGGATGATCGCAGGCGGCTCGCTGGAGATTCTCAAGAATCGCATCGCCGAGCATATCTTCGACCGGCGCTTCGACCAGAGGAAGCCGCATGCTGACGCGGCCGAGTGAGACGCGGGCGCTGCTCGCGCCGCACGCCGTCGCGCTGATCGGCCAGTCGAACGATCCCGCCAAAGCGGGCGGCCGGCCGCTGAAATATCTGCGCCAGGCCGGCTTCGCGGGGCGCATCTATGCGGTGAATGCGAAGCGCGACACGGTGCTCGGCGAGCGCGCCTATCCGTCGGTCGCGGCGCTGCCCGAAGTGCCGGAGCACGCCTATATCCTGGTGCCGACCGAGGCCGTGATCGAGGCCGTGTCCGCGTGTGGCCGCGCGGGCGTGAAGATCGCGACCATCATGGCGAGCGGCTTCGGCGAAGCGGGCGCCGAAGGCGCCGCGCGCGAGGCCGAGCTCAAGCGGATCGCAGCCGACACCGGCATCCGCATCATCGGGCCGTCGAGCCTGGGCGTCGTCGACCTGCGCACGCGGCTGATGCTCACCGCGAATGCGGCCTTCGCCGAGAGCGACCTGCCGGTCGGGCGCATCTTCGCGGCTTCGCAGAGCGGCAGCATGATCGGCGCGCTGGTCTCGCGCGGCAAGGCGCGCGGCATCGGCTTCGCCGGGCTGGTGTCGGTCGGCAACGAGATCGATCTTTCGATCGGCGAGATCTGCGCGGCGACGCTCGATGATCCGGACGTCGGCAGCTATATGCTGTTTCTGGAGACGATCCGGCATGCCCGCGCGCTGGCGGCGTTCGCACGCGAGGCGGCGGCGCGCGGCAAGCCGGTGATCGCCTACAAGCTCGGCCGCTCGTCGGAAGCGCGCGAGCTCGCAATGTCGCACACCGGCGCGCTCGCGGGCGAGGACGACGTGGCGGATGCGTTCCTGGCGGATTGCGGCATCGCCCGCGTCAGCGTGTTCGAGGCACTGATCGAGAGCCCGCCGCTGATGGCGCGGGTGAAGATTCCGCAGCCTGGGGCGCGACCTCCGTCCGTCGCAGTTGTGACGACGACGGCGGGCGGCGCTGCAATGGTGGTCGATGCGCTGGCGCTGCGTGGCGTGCGTGTCGAAGCGCCGAGCCAGGAGACGTTGGCGCGGCTCGCCGCGAAGAACATCGAGGTTGCGCCGGCGCGGCTGATCGATCTCACGATCGCGGGTGCGCGCTACGACGTGATGAAGGGCGCGCTCGACGTGCTCACGATGGCACCGGAGTTCGATCTCGTCGTCGCGGTGGTCGGCTCGTCGGCGCGCTTCCATCCGGAACTCGCGGTCAAGCCGATCATCGACAGCCGCGATGCTCAGACGCCGATCGCCGCGTTCCTGGTGCCGGAAGCGCCCGACGCGCTCATGCGTCTGCAGGAAGCCGGCATCCCGAGCTTCCGCACGCCGGAGGCCTGCGCCGACGCGATCGCGGCCGCTTATGCGCGGCGCGCGCCGCGGGCAGCGCTTGCCGGCGCTCACCCCCAAGGCCCGAGCCGCATGCTCGATGAGCTCGAGGCCTACGCGTTGCTCGATCGGCTCGGCATCGCGCGGTCGCCTGCGGTGGCGGTCGACGGCGACGTGCCGGAGCTTCCGTTCGACTATCCGGTCGCGGCGAAAATCCTTTCGGCCGAGATCGCACACAAGAGCGATGTCGGCGGCGTGCGGCTCAACATCGGCAATCGCGAGGCGCTGGATACTGCGGTGCGCGAGATCCGTGGTGCTGTGGCGGAGCGCAGCGGCAAGCGGATCCAGCGCGTGATGGTCGCGCCGATGATCGAGGGGCTTGGCGAAGCCTTGATCGGATATCGCGTGGATCGCGAGGTGGGGCCGCTGGTGATGGTCGCGGCCGGCGGGCTGTTCACCGAGATCCATCGCGATCGCAGCCTGCGCTTGGCGCCGGTGGATATTGCGACCGCGCAGACGATGATCCGTGAAGTGAAGGGGCTGCAGGCGCTCGCGGGCGCGCGCGGACGCGCGGCGGGCGATCTGGAGGCGCTGGCGCAGGCCGTGGTGGCGCTGTCGCGGTTGGCGGAAGATCCATCGGTGGTGGAAGCCGAGGTCAATCCGCTGATCGTGCGGGCGGACGGCGTCGTCGCGGTGGATTGTCTCGTACGCGTGTCGGGAGGAGACGCATGATCGAGAAGCTGGCGGAGCTGGTGAACCGCAATGCCAATCTGGTGCGGCGTGGGCGGCGGGTGGATACGACGTTTCTCGTCGAGGTCGGCGAGGACGGCTACCTCGTGCGCATCGCGGAGGGACGCGTCGCATCCGTGAAGCGTGGGCCGTTCACGACGCCGAGCTATTCCTTTGCGCTGCGCGGGACACGCGAGGCCTGGGAAAAATTCTGGCAGGCGGTGCCGCCGCCCGGCTTCAATGACCTGTTCGCGCTCTCCAAGCGCAAGGCGCTGCGGATCGAGGGCGACCTGCATCCGTTCATGTCGAACCTGCTCTACTTCAAGGACGTGCTCGCCGCGCCGCGCCAGGAGGCCGTGTCATGACGCCGCGCTTCGAACCGATCACCGGTCGCTACCTGCATCTCGATCTGCTCGGCCGGCCGCACCGGCTCTACGTCGAGGAAGCGGGCGAGGGCGTGCCGCTGCTCTGCCTGCACACAGCGGGATCGGACGGGCGGCAGTATCGCGCGCTGCTCAACGACCCGTGCATCACGCGCGACTATCGCGTCATCGTCTTCGACATGCCGTGGCACGGCAAATCCTCGCCGCCGGCCGGCTGGCAGGACGAGGAGTATCGCCTGACCTCGCGCGACTATGTGCGCATGATCCTCGAGGTCTCGGACGCACTCGCGCTCGACCGGCCCGTGGTGATGGGCTGCTCGATCGGCGGGCGCATCGTGCTGCATCTTGCGCTGGAGCATCCGGAGCGCGTTCGCGCCATCATAGGGCTCGAGTCCGCGGCGCATACGGAAGCCTATTACGATCTCGACTGGCTCTATCGTTCCGACGTGCACGGCGAAGTCTGCGCCGGAGTGGTCTCGGGGCTGATCGCGCCGACCAGTCCGAGCGAGCATCGCTTCGAGACGCTCTGGCACTACATGCAAAGCGGCCCCGGCGTGTTCAAGGGCGACCTTTATTTCTACACGGTCGACGGCGATATCCGCGACCGCGTGGCGAAGATCGATCCGCGCCGCTGCCCGCTCTATCTGCTCACCGGCGAGTACGATTATTCCTGCACCACGGAAGGCACCCTCGACATCGCGAAGCGCACCGGCGCAGAAGCCGTGATCATGAAAGGCCTCGGCCATTTCCCGATGAGCGAGGATCCGGACCAGTTCATCTCCTATCTCCTGCCGGTGCTCGCGCGCATCCGCGACACCGCAGGCACGAAATCAGCAGCGTGAGGATCATGCAGAACATCGAAAGTCTCGGCTTCGTCGGTCTCGGCGTCATGGGCGAGCCCATGTGCGCCAATCTCACGACCAAGTCCGGCCGGCCGGTGTACGGCTTCGACATGCGCGCAGAGCCGGTGCAGCGCCTCGCCGAGAAGGGGCTGAAGGCCTGCGCCTCGATTGCGGATGTCGCACGTGCGGCCGACGTCGTCTTCCTCTCGCTGCCCACCGGACGCGAGGTCGAGGACGTGTGCTTCGGCAACGGCGGGCTCGTCGAGGCGAAGGGACGCGTTCATACGATCGTCGACATGAGCACGAGCCCGGCGAAGCTCACGCGCGAGCTTGCGCAGCGGCTCACGCGGCACAGCATTACGCTGGTCGATGCCCCGGTCGCGCGCATGCGGCAAGCGGCGCGCGACGGCACGCTCTCGATCATGGTGGGCGGACCGCGCGCGGCCTTCGATGCGGTGCAGCCGTTTCTCGCCTGCATGGGCACGGACATCACGCATTGCGGCGATGTCGGCGCCGGCCAAGTCGTGAAAGCGCTCAACAACATGGTCGTGTTCATGACCGTGAACGCACTCGCCGAGGCGCGGGCGATCGGCCGCAGCGCGGGCGTCGATACGACGCTGCTGTTCGAGACCATGGCGAAGGGCTCGGCCGACAGCTTCGCGCTGCGCACGCCGGGTCTGAAATTCCTGGCCGCCGACCAGTTCCCGGAGAACACCTTCCCGACCGACTATGCGCTCAAGGACATCCGCCTTGCGCTCGAGCTCGCGGCGCAAGGCGGTGTGGCGGCCGAGGCGGCGCGGCATACCTGCGAGCTGCTCGAAGCGACCAGCAAGGCGGGTTATGGCGCGAACTACTATCCCGTGATGGTGAAGCTGATCGAGAAGGCGTAGAGTCGACGGCCTCGGGGCAGGGAGAGCGATATGAGTCATGCCGAGAATGTTCACACCCTGTCGCCGGCTGCGGGCGCGACCGAAGCGATCGTCGCGTTCGTCAGTGCGCTGCGCTGGAGCGCACTTCCCGATGAGGTGCGTCACTACGCGCGCCGGCACGTGCTCGACACCATCGGCGTGATGATCGCGGGCGCCGAGGGCGGCGTCGCCAGCATGGCCGAGGAGGTCGTGGCGTCGATCCGTCCGCCGGGCCGCGTGCCGGTGCCGGGCCGCGCGCGACGCGCCGACCTGCTCGACGCGGCGTTTCTCGGCGGCACCGCGGCGCATGGTCTCGAGTCCGACGACGGGTATCGCCAGGGCTCGGTGCATCCCGGATGTGTCGTCGTTCCGACATTGCTGTCGCTCGCCCATGAGCGCGCGTCCAACGGCGCGACCTTCATGGAGGCCGTGGTCGCGGGCTACGAGACGGCGATCGCGATCGCGCGCGCCTGTCATCCGGACCTGCGCCAGCGCGGCTTCCATCCGACCGGCGCCGTCGCGGTGCTGGGCGCGGCGGTCGCGGCCGCGAAGCTGTGCGGGCTGCCGCCGGACAAGATCCAGCATGCGCTCGGCATCGCGGCGAGCAGCGCGGGCGGATTGTTCGCCTTCGTCAATGGCGGCGCCGACATCAAGCGGCTGCATGCGGGTCACGCGGCGCGCGAGGGATTGCAGGCGGCGCTGCTCGCCGAACGCGGCGTGCAGGGACCGCCGAAGGTGATCGAGGCGCGCGACGGCTTCATGCAGGCCTTCGCGTTCGATCGCAGCGACAAGGCGCGTCCTATCGTGCTGCCGCCCGACGAGGCATTCGGCATCACGGACTGCTACATCAAGCCGATGCCGTGCTGCCGCCATCTGCAGCCGGCGCTCGAAGCCACGATCGGTCTCATGAGCGACGAGCGGATCGGCTTCCAGGAGGTCGAGCGTGTGGACGTCGAGACCTATCGGATCGCAGCCGAGCATGCGCACACCGGCTGGGACGACTTCGCGGCGGCGCAACTGAGCTTTCCGTATTTGATGGCGCTGGCACTGCGGTTTCGTGCCGTGAAACTTTCGCACTTCGCAGACGATGTGCGGCGCGATCCCGGGCTCGCGCAACTCGCCGCCAAGCTCAGCGTCACGGCCCCGCCCGAGATCGACAAGCTCTATCCGCGCCTGCGTCCGGCACGCGTGACCATCACGACCAGCCGCGGCAATTTCACGCGGCAAGCCGACGAAGCGCTCGGCTCGCGGCTCGTGCCGCTCAGCGATGAAGGCCTGATGACCAAGTTCCGCGAGATGGCGACACCGGTGCTGCCGCGCGAGCGGGTCGAAACGCTGCTGGAGCGGGTCTGGGCCGTCGACACCGCAGCCGACATGCGCCCGCTCGTGAAGCTGACGGCGAAGGCCGGCTGATCACACGCGCGCGAGCCGTCTTGCGCGCGTCGCGGTTCGAGTCCACCGTGACGCGAATGCAGGAGACGCCGCATGGCCAGCTATGATCTTCGCGTGAATGGTTTCCAGCGTACGGCCGAGTCCGATGATCCCGCCAAGCCGCTGCTCTATGTGCTGCGCGGCTTCGGCCTCACGGCCACCAAGTTCGGCTGCGGCCTCGGCCAGTGCGGCGCCTGCACGGTTCTGGTGGACGGCAAGGCGCAGCGCTCCTGCCAGCTCACCCTCGCTGACGTGCAGGGCAAGGCGGTGACGACGCTGGAAGGGCTTGGCTCGGTGAGCGCGCCGCATCCCGTGCAGGCCGCCTTCATCAAGGAGCAGGTGCCGCAATGCGGCTATTGCACCAGCGGCATGATCATGACGGCGGCCGGGCTGCTCGCGCGCAACAAGAAGCCGAGCGAGCAGGAGGTGCGCCAGGAGCTCGACGGCAATCTCTGCCGTTGCGGGACACATGTCCGCGTGGTGCGCGCCGTGATGGCGGCTTCGGGACAGGGAGCGTGACATGAACGCGCCAGTCCGGCCCCGCTTCTCCCGCCGTGCGCTCATCAAGGGCGGCGCGCTCACGGTCGGTTTCGCGCTCACGGGATTGCCGAAGGGTTTCGCGCAAGGCGCCGCCGCGCACTCGGTCGATCCCGCGCAAGTCGACAGCTATCTCGTCGTGAACGCCGACGGCACGGTGACGCTCTACACCGGCAAGGTCGATCTCGGGCAGGGCCTGCGCATCGCGTTGCGCCAGATGGCGGGCGAGGAGCTCGGCCTCGGCGTCGACAAGATCCGGTACATCGAAGGCGACACGCTGCTCACGCCGGACCAGGGCCGCACGTCGGGCTCGAACGGCATCCAGCGCGGCGGCGTGCAGATCCGCCAGGCGGCCGCGACCGCGCGCAAGGCGCTGACGGAGCTTGCGGCCAAGAAGCTCAACGCAAAGCCGGAGGATCTCGTGGTGGCGGACGGCGAAGTGCGTCCGGCCGCGGGCGGCGCCGGTGTCAAATTCGCGGCGCTGCTCGAGGGCGGCAAGTTTAATCTGAAGCTCGATTCCAAGGCGCCGCTGAAGGATCCGAAGAGCTACACGCTGGTCGGCAAGCCACTGCCGCGGCCCGATGTGCCCGCGAAGTGTACTGGCGGGTACACTTTCGTGCAGGACTTCGCGCTGCCCGGCATGCTGCATGCGCGCGTGATCCGTCCGCCGGCGTTCGGCGCCAAGCTCGCTTCGGTGGACGAGAGCTCGGTGAAGGACCTCGCCGTCAAGGTCGTGCGCATCGGCGATTTCCTGGCCGTCGTCTCGGATGACGAGTGGACCGCAGTGCGCGGCATGCGCGCGCTCAAGGCGCAGTGGAGCGACTGGAAGGGGCTCCCGGACCAGCAAAGTCTGGTGCAGACGCTCCGCAATGATCCGCGGATCGAGGACGAGCAGCTCGTCAACAAGGGGCTCGCGGGCGCGCCGCGGCCGGACGGCGCGAAGGCGCTGCAGGCGACCTACTTCTGGCCGATGCAGACGCATGGCTCGATCGGCCCATCGGCGGCCGTCGCCGACGTGCACTCCGACAGCGCGACGATCTGGACGGCGTCGCAATCGACGCACGCCTATTGGCCCGTGTTCGCGCAGATGCTGGGCCTGCCGAAGGAGAAGGTGCGGCTGATCTATCTCGACGGCGCCGGCTGCTATGGCATGAACGGGCACGAGGATGCGGCGGCCGATGCGGCGCTGCTCTCGAAGACGCTCGGCAAGCCGGTGCGCGTGCAGTGGATGCGCGAGGATGAGCACGGCTGGGATCCCAAGGGTCCGGTGCAGCTGCTCGAGCTGCATGGCGCGATCGATCCGGACGGTAACATTCTCGAGTGGCAGACCGAGATGTGGGTGCCGCGGGCGACGCGCGGGCTCGCGAACATTCCGCTGCTCGCGCCCGATGCGGCCGGCGTGAAGCAGCCGCAGGGCTTCTCCACGGGCCTGATCACCCAGAACGGCGATCCGCCCTATCCGGTGCCGAACATCGGCGTGACGGTGCATTGGCTGAAGGATCCGCTGATCCGGCCCTCGCACATTCGCGCGCCGGGCAAGATCGCGAACTCCTTCGCGGTGGAGAGCTTCTTCGACGAGCTCGCGGCCGCGGCCGGGCAGGATCCCGTGGCGCTGCGCCTGCGCGGGCTGACGGATCCGCGCGGCATCGAGGTGATCAAGCGCGCGGCCGCCATGATGAACTGGCAGCCGCGGCCTTCGCCCGGACCGGACGCAGGCGCGCCAGTCGCGCGCGGGCGCGGCCTCGCCTATGTGCATTACAAGCACAACGAGACCTATGTGGCGATCGGCATGGAGGTCGCGGTCGAGAAAACGAACGGCAAGATCCGGCTCGAGCGCATCGTCTGCACGCATGATTGCGGGCAGATCATCAATCCGGACGGTGTGCGTGCGCAGGTCGAGGGCAACATCCTGCAGACGGTCAGCCGCGCGCTGATGGAGGAGATCAAGTTCGACCAGTCGCGCGTCACCAGCCTGGACTGGGCGAGCTATCCGATCCTCACTTTCTCGGATGTGCCGAAGCTCGAGATCGAGCTGATCGACCGGCCAACCCAGAAGCCGCTGGGCGCCGGCGAAGCCGCCTGCGCGCCGGTCGGGGCGGCGCTCGCCAATGCGGTGTTCGACGCGACCGGCATCCGGCTGCGCACCGTGCCGTTCACGCTGGAGCGCGTGAAGGCGGCGCTGGGCGGGCAGGCGAGCTGAGGGGGGCCGTCATTCTCCAGCGTCATCCCCGCCAAGCGAGCGGAGCGAGCGCGAGCCGGGATCCATAACCCCTGTCTATCCGCATCTTGACCACAGGGGATATGGATCCCGGCTCTCGCGCTTCGCGCTCGGCCGGGATGACGCGGAGTATGCCTCGCGCCTACCGCGCCGTCTGGCGCGCTCGCGAAATCGCAGCGATGAGGTCGTCGCCCGTATAAGGCTTCTGCACGATCGCCACGTGCGCGAAGGGCGCCGGAATGTCGCTGTCGGGCCCGAGACCGGTCGCGAAGACGAACGGGATGGCCCGTTCCTCGAGCGCGCCCGCGAGGTCGATCCCGGAATCGCTGCCGAGCTTCACATCCAGCACCGCGGCGTCGATCTGCGTCTCGCGGTCGAGGATCGCCCGGGCCTCCTTCAGCGAGGCCGCGATCACGACCTCGGCGACGCCGGCATCGGCCAGCATGTCCTCGGCCAGCATGGAAATGAGAGATTCGTCCTCGGCGACGAGGATCCGCAATCCGTGCAGGGGGGAAGCGGGGGTCTCGGGTTCAACCATGGGGTTCCTTGATGACGGCCAGCCCGCCCCGCGGCAAGGACAACCGGTTCGCTATCATGACAGAGGGTAAGGATCAGCGTCGAGGCGTATCGCGGCTCCACGCGGCACGCGCGGCAGTCCTGATCCTCCGCATTTCGAATGGTCGAATTTGGGCGGTGTATGACCGGACTCATGCAAGACGCGCAAGGCGACATGTCGTGAAATGCTTGTCGGGCGGGCCCGGTTCGGCTTTGCTGGCAGGACGGCGTCGGCGCCGCAACGAAAATTCGAGGAAATGCCCCTTGCCCGAACCTCTCTCGTCGCTCCGCGAGGAGCTCGCGATCGCGAACCGGATTCTTGCGCATGAGGGCGTGCTCGATGCCTTCGGACATGTGAGCGTGCGCCACCCGGGCGATCCGAACCGCTATCTGCTCTCGCGCTCGCGCGGACCCGAGCTGGTGGAGGCCGAGGATATCCTGGAGTTCACGCTCGACTCCCAGCCCTTGAAGCCGCCGACGAAGCGGCTTTATGGCGAGCGCGTGATCCATGGAGAGATCTACAAGGCGCGGCCGGACGTGCAGGCGGTGGTGCATCACCATGCGCCGGCGATCATGCCGTATTGCGTGTCCGGCGTGGAGCTGACGCCGGTCTTTCATCTCGGCGCCACCATGGGCCCAAAGGTGCCCTTCTGGGACAGCCGCGACGATTTCGGCGACACAAGTCTGCTGGTGATCAAGCCCGAAGAGGGCGCCTCGCTCGCCCGCGCGCTCGGCGAATATTGGACCGTGCTGATGCGCCGGCATGGAGCGACGGTAGCGGGGCGCAACCTGCACGAGGTCGTTTTTCGCTCGATCTATGGCTGCCGCAGCGCCGAGTTTCAGAGCGCGGCGCATGCGCTCGGGCACGTCGGCGCGCTCTCGCCGGGTGAGCGAGAGATGGCGGCGAGCTACAATCTCGATCCCGGCCCCGTCGAGCGTGCCTGGGAATACTGGGCGGTGCGGCTCGCCAAGCGCGAAGGGCGTGCATTCGGCGACGCGAAGTTGCCGCGTGCCGCGGCGCCCGCAAAGAAGACTGCGGCCAGGACGGCCGCACCGAAAACAAAGGCAAAAGCCAAGAGAGGGAGGAAGTAACATGCTGCATCGGATTCTCGCGGGCTGCCTCGTCGCGGCGCCGCTCGCGCTGGCGGCCACGCAGGCGGGCGCGCAGGAGGTGCTGAAGATCGCGATCGGGCAGATCAACAACTGGGAGAACCAGGCGCCGACGCTGGGCCAGGAGGCCGGCATCTTCAAGAAGTACAATCTGTCGATCGAGGCGACCGGCACGCAGGGCGCGGGCGAAACGCTGCAGGCCGTGATCTCGGGCAGCGCGGATCTGGGCGCGGGCGTCGGCGTCGCCGGCGTGATGCGCGCCTTCTCGCGCGGCGCGCCGGTGCGCATCCTGCTGCCGGCCTTCACGGGGACGGGCGATCTCTACTGGTACGTCAAGGCGGACTCGCCCTTGAAGGAGCTCAAGGACGCGACGCCGTCGAACACCATCGCGTATTCGACCAACGGCTCGACTTCGCACAACATCGTGGTCGCCTTCGCGGACGAGCTCGGCCTGAAAGCAAAGCCGACCGCGACCGGTGGTCCGCCCGGCACGCTGACCCAGGTGATGTCCGGGCAGATCGACATCGGGTGGGCGGCGCCGCCGTTCGGCGTGAGGGAGCTCAACGAGAACAAGATCCGCATTTTCGCGCGCGGCAGCGAAGTGCCGTCGCTGCGCAATCAGACGGTCCGCACCATCATCGTCAATGCCAATGCGCTGAAGGACAAGCGCGACGCCATCATGCGCTTCGTCCAGGCCTATCGCGAGTCGGTCGAATGGATGTACGCCAATCCGCAGGCCGCGAAGATGTATGCCGAGAAGATCAAGCAGCCCGAGGAGCTGATCAAACAGTCGATCGCGCAGTTTCATCCAAAGGCCGCGATGCAGAGCGAGAAGATGGCGGACCTCGAGGGCGCCGTGAAGGATGCGGTGCGGCTCAAGTTCCTGGACAAGCCGCTCACGGCCGAGCAGCTCACGGAGATGGTGCAGATCCCGCCCGCGAAGTAGGGCGTGTCCCTGTCGCGCGGCCCACGCGGC
>JAEYAU010000171.1 GCA_023404705.1 Pseudomonadota bacterium | reverse complement strand
GCCTCGCTCCGCGCGCGCGGCCTCGACGTGCACGTCGTCGCGCCGGAGCAGCGGCCGATGGAGAAGATCCTCGGCGCGGAGCTCGGCGATTTCGTGCGCGGCCTGCACGAGGAGCATGGGGTCGTCTTCCATTTGGGGAGCGTCGCCGCCGCCATCGACCGGCGTCTCGTCACCTTGAAGAACGGCACCACGCTCGAAGCCGACTTTGTGGTCGCCGGCACCGGCGTGCGGCCGCGCGTCGCCCTCGCCGAGCAGGCCGGCTTACGCTGCGAGAACGGCGTCATCGTCAACCGACACCTGGAGACCAGCGCGCCCGGCATCTACGCGGCCGGCGACATCGCGCGCTGGCCCGACCGGATCACCGGCGAGTCGATCCGCGTCGAGCACTGGGTCGTGGCCGAGCGTCAGGGCCAGGTGGCCGCCCTCAACATGCTGGGCGAGCGCACGCCCTATGACGACGCGCCGTTCTTCTGGAGCCAGCATTATGACGTGCCGATCAACTATGTCGGCCACGCGGTCCAATGGGACAAGCTCGAGATCGACGGGAACATTCCGGGCAAGGATGCCGTCATCCGCTACAAGCGCGGCGATCGCCTGTTGGCCGTGGCCTCCATCTACCGCGACATCGACAACCTGCGCGCCGAGATCGCCATGGAACGCGCAGCCTAGAGATTTGGTTTGTCGCATTTCTGGCGCCGAACCGGTTTCCACTTCGGCGGAAAATGCTCCGGCCCTTGATCCAACGGGCGTGCGGGCGTAGGTCATCGGAACCATTCACTTCCGCATCTGTGTCCATGACCGTTTCATCCGCATCGCTCGATACGCTCCTCACCTGGATCCGCACCGAAAGCCCGACCCGAGATACAGCGGGTGTGAACCGGATGATGGATCTCGTCGTCGCCCATGTGCACGATGCGCCCGTAGCGGTCGAGCGCATCGCGGGTCAGCAAGGCCTGGGCGACACGCTGGTGCTGCGCGCGGGTTCGCGCACGGACGAGCCCGGCATCCTCATCATGTCGCATCTCGATACGGTGCATCCTGTCGGCACGATCGAGCGCGACCTGCCGCTTCGGATCGAGGACGACCGGCTCTATGGGCCCGGCGTCTACGACATGAAGGGCGGCGCCTTCTTCGCGCTCGACGCCTTTCGCGACGTCGCCCGCAAAGGTAGCGCGACGCGGCCGCTCACCTTCCTGTTCACGCCTGACGAGGAGATCGGCTCGCCCACCACGCGGCCGATTATCGAGTCACTCGGGCGCCGCGCCGCCTATGTGCTGGTGACCGAGCCCGCGCGCGACGGCGGCCGCATCGTCACCTCGCGCAAGGGCGTCGGCCGCTTCGAGGTTCACGTCGAGGGCCGTCCCGGCCATTCGGGTTCGGCACATCGCGAAGGCCGCAATGCGATCTACGAAGCCGCGCGACAGATCCTCGCCATCGAGGCCATGACGGACTATGCGCGCGGCATCACCACAACGGTCGGCATGATCGCGGGCGGCACCGCCCCGAACACGATCCCGCAGCATTGCCGGTTTCCGGTCGATCTCCGCGTCGCGACCGTCGCCGACGGCGAAGCCTTCGAGGCGAAGATCCTCGGCCTGCGCCCCCACAATCCCGACTGCAAGCTCACCATCACGGGCGGCATGAACCGGCCGCCCTACGAGCTCACCGAAGGCACCGCGAAGCTGTTCGACCACGCGCGCGCGCTCGCGGCCGAGATCGGCTTCGACCTCGTCTCCTCCGAGATGACCGGCGGCGGGTCCGACGGCAACTTCACGGCCGCGCTCGGCGTGCCGACTCTCGACGGTCTCGGCATCGACGGCGACGGCGCGCATACGCTGCGCGAGTACGCGCTCATCTCCTCAATAGCTCCGCGCCAGAATCTGATGATGCGCCTGCTGGAGACGTTGCGCTGACGATCGCGAGAGGCCGAGATGTTCGAGAACATCACCGTCGTCGGCGGACCCTGCCTCCTGTCCACGCCGGACGAGGTGGACGCGGCCGAAGCGGAGCTCGGGGCGCGGTTTCCGACCGGCTATCGCGAATACATCACGGTTTTCGGAGAGGGTGTGCTGGGCGGCTCGTTCATCCGCATCTATCCGCCCCGACGCATCCTCAGCGGCGCCAACAACGTGGCCGAGTGGCGGCAGCGGATCGACGAATATTGGTTCTGGGACGAGGGCAACGACGTGCTCACGAAGGAGATGGCGCTGCAATCGGTCATCATCGGCGACACCCTCAACGGCGACGAGCTCATCGTGCATCCCGCCAATCCCGAGCGGGTGCTTGTCCTGCCGCGCGATAGTGAGACGATCTATGTCGCGGGCGAAGGCCTTGCCGCGGCGATCGAGTGGCTCTGTGGCTCCGGCGTGCTCACCGAGCCATTCGATGAACGCAACTTCGAGCCCTTCGATAATCCGGCCTGAGCGAGGAAGTCGACCGGCTCAGATCATCCACCTTGCAAAGACCTGGCACCTTCCTTGATCCGCGGGCGCGTGGACACCATCTACCTGGACTGCTTCAGCTTGGATGAGCCGCAAATCCGATGACCTTCCACTTTCCCTTCGACAACACCTATGCGCGGCTGCCGGCGCGCTTCTTCGCCCGGGTTGCGCCGACCATGGTCGAGGCGCCGCGGTTGATCCGGGTGAACCGCGCACTCGCCCATCATCTGGGTCTTGATCCCGACGCTCTCGCGCAGCCGGCCGCCGTCGAGGTTCTCGCCGGCAAGAACGTGCCCGACGCGGCCGAGCCGATTGCCATGGCCTATGCGGGGCACCAGTTCGGATACTTCGTTCCCCAGCTCGGCGACGGCCGCGCCATCCTGCTGGGCGAGGTCGTCGATCGTGACGGAGTGCGGCGTGACATTCAGCTGAAAGGATCGGGTCCGACGCCGTTCTCGCGTAACGGCGACGGGCGTGCGGCGCTCGGCCCGGTGCTGCGCGAGTATGTGGTGAGCGAGGCCATGGCGGCGCTCGGCATTCCAACCACCCGCGCGCTCGCCGCCGTGCTGACCGGCGAGACCGTGTTCCGCGAAACGGAGCTGCCCGGCGCCGTGCTGACGCGCGTCGCGGCAAGTCACATTCGCATCGGCACCTTCCAGTTCTTCGCGGCACGCGGCGACACGGACGCGGTTCGAACCCTCGCCGACCACGCCATCGCGCGGCATTATCCTGCGGTCGCACAATCCGACCGGCCTTATCTCGACTTCCTGCGCGGCGTGATCGCACGCCAGGCCGAGCTCGTCGCGCAATGGATGCTGGTCGGCTTCATTCACGGCGTCATGAACACGGACAACATGTCGATCGCGGGCGAGACCATCGATTACGGCCCCTGCGCCTTCATGGACGCCTATCATCCCAATCAGGTGTTCAGCTCGATCGACCGACAGGGACGCTATGCCTATGCGAACCAGCCGGGCATCGCGGCCTGGAATCTGGCGCGGCTGGCCGAATGCCTGCTTCCGCTCCTCGATGAGGATAAGGACAAGGCGATCGCGCAGGCCGAGGAGGCGCTCGCGGCGTTCGGAACGCGTTTCGAGGACCATTTCAATGCCGCCCTGCGCCGCAAGCTCGGCCTCTTCACGGTGCGCGACGAGGACCTGGCCCTGGTGTCCGATCTCCTCAATCGGATGGCCGCCAATGAAGCGGACTTCACCCTCACGTTCCGGCGCCTGTCGCAGGCGGCGGCCGATCCGGCCGCGGACGCCGACGTCCGCAGCCTGTTCGCGGATCCGACCGCTTATGATGAATGGGCCGTACGATGGCGTCAGCGGCTCAGCGGCGAGCCGCAGGACGGAGTGACGCGCCGCGCCGTGATGTGCGCCGTCAATCCGGCATTCATTCCGCGCAACCATCGCGTCCAGGCAGTGATCACCGCCGCAACCGAGCACGACGATTTCGCGCCCTTCGAAGAGCTCCTCCAGGTGCTGTCGCGGCCCTACGAGGATCAGTCGAAGTTTGCGCACTATGCCGATCCGCCTCGGCCACAGGAGCGCGTGCTGCAGACGTTCTGCGGGACCTGATCAGCGACGGCGGCGAGGCCTCGCACCGGCCCTGTTTGCATGCTGAGAGGTTGGTGGGCCCGGCAGGACTCGAACCTGCAACCAAGCGGTTATGAGCCGCTAGCTCTGACCATTGAGCTACAGGCCCGAACGCTCGGCGCATGTTCCGGCTGACTCGCAGCACATGCACCTGGCAAAGCCCGGGACGCGCCGGACACTAGCAACTCGAACCGTCCGGGTGCAATGCGGCTCAGCGCAGGCGCACGAGCTCGGCGATATGGTTCTTGCGCGCGCCGGGCTGCTCGTCCCACTGGCGTGAGTTGAGCACCTCGCCGGCGCGCCGGGCCATCGCGAGGCGCTCGAGATCGAGCGCCGCATGCACCCAGCCCGGAAGATTCGGCTCGCCCACCGCGATGATCCCGTCGTCCGGGAAGCCGCGGCCAGGCGGCGCGAAAAAGCCGGCGGCGCCGATGTTCTCGCCGACCGCGGGAGACCAGCGCGCCTCGCCGACGGTCGGCGAATGCACGACGTAGCACTGGTTCTCCACCGCGCGTGCCGCCGCCGCGATGCGCGCACGATTGTAGCCGGCGAGCGTGTCGGTGCAGGACGGCACCAGGATGATCTCGGCGCCGGCGGCCGCGAGCGCGCGCACGATCAGGGGAAACTCCGCGTCGTATCCGAGCGCGATGCCGATCAGGCCGAGCGCCGTGTCGAACACGCGCAGGCCTTCGCCCGCCGCGATGCGCCACTTCTCCCGCTCGAAGCGGTTGAGTATCAGCTTCTGCTGAATGCCGACCCCGTTGGACGGCGCGAACAGCCGCGCCGTATCGGCATAGCGCCCGTCGGTCTGGCGCAGTGGCGCGCTCGACGCCAGGATGTGCACGCGATGGCGGCGCGCGAGCGCCGCGTGCAGCGCGTCGACCTCGCCCATCACCTCCTGCATGGCCGCGATCGAGGCTACGAGATCCGCCGCCACCTTGCGGCCCGCGAGGCTCGTCAGCTCCATGGCGCCGTATTCCGGAAACACCAGCAGCTCGGCGCCTTCGCCCACGGCTTCCGCAACCCAGCGCGACAGCTTCATCTCGAAGCCGCTGAGATCGGCCAGCTCATCGATCGGATATTGCGCAGCAGCGACCCGAACGCTCCGCATGGTCCTCTTGTGCCTCCCGCCCCTCGACCCGCCGGGATGTCACAGCTCCGAATCCGGAAGGGCCTCGGCTTCCGGTTCGGTGGGACTCGTCGATATCCTTCCGGTGGAAAAATGTCACGAGGCCATCGGCCCCGCGCCAGCAACGCCGCCATGCAGGCGGCTCACGCAGCTGCTCCCAAGGGCCCGAGCGGGGCCCCTCCGACGGCTAAACTCCGCCTCAAACTCTAGCGAAGCCCGGGCGGCCGCGCGGGCTATTTCTTCATACCCTCGCCCGGCTCGATCTTCATCACGAAACCGGTGGGCTTCTCGTTCGGGCCGAAGGGGCCCGGCACCTTGTTCTTCACGGGCGGCAGGCTCATCAGGAAGGCCACGATCGCGTTGGCATCGTCCTTCGTCAGACTGGCGAGCGCATGCCAGGGCATCACGGGCGCAAGCTCGCGCCCGTCCGGCCGCTTGCCGGTCTGCATCGCGGTGATGATCTGCGCCTTGCTCCAGCCGCCGAGGCCGGTCTCCTTGTCCGGCGTGAGATTGGGCCCGTGAAACACGCCCATGCCCGGGATGAGGAAGCCGACATCCGAGCCGCCGAGATAGCGCGCGGCATCGGGCTTGCCGAAGAAGTAGCCCGGCGTGTGGCAGTCGGTGCAGCCCGCCAGCACCACGAGATACTTGCCACGCTCGATCTCGTTCGCCTGAGCCTTGACCTCCGCGACGCCTGCCATCGCCAGCATGACAGCGGCACCCGCAATGACACTCCAGATGCGCAGCATGGAGTTTCTCCCCGTTGTGGCGCTGCCCGGCAGCGCGTTTCCCCACGCGGCTATCGAACCGAGAAACACTCCGAATGGCAAGCGCGCGCGACCGCCCACGAGCCTATGAACCACCATCCCAAGACTCGCGTGGGCAAGATTTCGATTCATCGCGCGAACCGACTCAGCTACTCACGGAACTCCGCGACATGAGCCAGGCGATAGGCTGACGGCCACGTTCGAGCGGCCGTCTGCTGTGCCGTTGTCTGCATGTCCGCGCGAGGATTGTTCATGCTGCCGGACTTCCGGGCGATCATTGCCGCGACGGTCACGAGCTTGGCTGTGGCGCTGATCGGCTTGGGCGTCGTGATCGCGTTGCGCACCGCGCAGGACCGCACCGTCAGCCCTCTGCAGGAGACGCGCGAGCGGCTGCGCGCCAATCCCTTCGCGGCAGCTCCGCCGGTCGAGACCGCACCGCCGGCCGAGGCCGCCCTGCCGGCGAGCGCCGAGGCGCCGGCCAGCGAAGAACGGAGCGTTGCGGCCGTGCCGGACCTGCCCGCCCCGCCCGAGCCGCCGCAGACCGACGTTGCGCCAGCCGTCCCGACCGAAGCCGACCGCAGCAT
>JAEYAU010000087.1 GCA_023404705.1 Pseudomonadota bacterium | reverse complement strand
TATAAAATCCGCCGGGGGCCGGCGGGGGGGCCCGGGACCGAAACGCCTTACGGTTCAGGGGCAGTTCAGGCCGCCGAACAGCCAGATCACGAGAATGATCGGCAGCGGAATGCCAATGAGCCACAGCAGCAAACCACGTCCCATGGTACGGTCCTTTCGTATTTGAATTCGTTGCTGCAAGAACGCCGTTCCGTTCGGGAAAGTTCCATCGCCTCGGCGACTCGGGAGGCCGGAACCTTGCCGGCCCGAAGAACCAATGCGTAGCCGCAACGTTGGCCTAGGGGGTGACGTGATGGAGATCCCGATGGCAGGCAAGCAACAAGACCAGAACAGCCGCGATAAGGACCAGCAGATGTCGATGAAGGGCAACCTGGGCCAGCAGGACGCCATGCGCGACAAGCAGAGCGATTCGGACGTGAAGCGCATGGGTGAGCGCTCGAAGGATATGGATCGCAAGGAGAAGTGAGCGGTGAGCGGCTCGGCCGCGTAATCCTTCGGCTGTGCAAAGAGGCGGGTTAGGCGTCTTGCAGGCGCTAACCCGCCCTACAATCTCTCGCCGCGCGGCGCTATGCTCGCGCCATGTCGAGCGCGCCCGGCCTGCCCCTGTTCCACCTCTACGGCGATCCGCCGGACGAGCAGGCCTTCGACTTCATTCATGTCGAGACCATCGCGTCGCGGTCGGCGGTGAACGACTGGACCATCCGGGCGCATCGCCACGCGGACCTCTTTCAGGTCCTGCTGATCGAACGCGGCGGCGGCGACATGACCTTCGAAACCGCGCGGCTCGCCTTCTCGGCGCCGAGCGCGATCCTGGTGCCGACCGGCTGCGCGCACGGCTTCCGCTTTCGCCCGACGATCACCGAGGGCTGGGTGGTGAGCTTCACCGAGGACGTGGCGGCCGCGCTCGGCGACCGAAGCGGTCTCGCGCTCAAGCGGCTCAAGGAGCTCGCCACCGAGCCCGTGATCCCGCTCGGTGGACAGAGCGAGACGCGCCGGCTCGCGGCGCTCTGCGCCGACCTCTACGAGGAGCATTCGCTGGCGCGCGACGGCTATCGCCTCGCGATGCGCAGCCTGCTGGCTTTGATCGCGATCGAGGTGGCGCGGCTCGCAGTGAGCCGCGCGCGGACGGGCGCCGTCACGCTGGCACCTGCGGATGCGACTGTGGATGCGCTGCGCCGGCTGATCGAGGAACATTTCCGCAAGGAGCGGCAGATCGGCTTCTATGCCGAGCGTCTGGCGATGACGCCGGACCGACTCAACGATCACGTCAAGCGGGCGACCGGCATCACGGTCGGACATCTCATTCGCCAGCGCGTGCTCACCGAGGCGAAGCGCGCGCTCGTGTTCACCAACCAGGCGATCCACGAGATCGCCTATGATCTCGACTTCTCGGACCCGTCGCACTTCGCGCGCTTCTTTCGCAAGCAGACCGGCTCGACGCCGAACGCGTTCCGCGAGGGGCGGGGCGGGTAGCGGCGTTCTCCCCGGGATTCCCCGTTAACGGTTAATCAACCATAACGTTGCGACCCCGCCGCTGCCGTGTTTGCCTTGCTCGGCAGGCAAGTGGAGGCCGCAATGCGTCGAGTGCGTGGAGCCGCCTGGGTTGCGGCCTATCTGGTGCTGTTGCTGCTCGCCGTGATCTGGGCAACCGACGGCCTCTGGACATTGCGCCAGCCGCTGCTCGACATCGGCCGGCCCCACGCCGGCGATGGCATCATCACCATCGCGCGCCTGCTCGCGCTCTCACCGGAAAGCGCGCTCGCGCTCGCCGAGGGGCTCGCCGGCGCCAAGCTGTTCATCGCGATCTTCCTCCTGCTGACCGTGATCGCGGCCGCGATCGACTGGATGACGCTGGGCGCGACCGACAATGCGATGCTCGATGTCGGCGTGTTCTTCTCGGCGATCGGCAGCGTGATCGCGGCGGCGCCAATTGCTGTGTATGGCGGTGTCGCGCTGCAGTCCGCACTGGGCGAGTTGCTGCTCGCCGCCATCGCGAGCGGCCTCGCGATGTACGGGCGAGGGATGATGCTGGCGCGAGTCGAGTCGCGCGTGGAGACCTTGGAGAACACCGCGTCGTAGGGTGCGCTAAGGCGCGTCGCTCGAGCCTTGTTCCGCATGCTGCGCTGCCCGCGCCGTGCGCACGCAGTGCGCCGATGGTGCGCACGGCGCGCGAGACTCCTCGTGCATGATAGCGACAGAGTGGGCGCGCCTTAGCGCACCCTACGACGCCTTTACTTCCGCCAGGACGGCGGCGGCTTCCTTGAAGGCGTGGTTCGCGGCCGGCACGCCGCAATAGATCGCCTGCTGCAGGATGATCTCCTTGATGTCGTCCGCCGAGAAGCCGCCTTCCGTGACGGCGGCGCGCACGTGCATGCGGAACTCGTCCCACTTGTCGAGCGCGAGCATGGTGCCGATCACCAGCACGCGGCGGGTGCGCTCGTCGTAGTGCGGGCGGGTCCAGACCTCGCCCCAGGCGTAGCGCGTGATGAAATCCTGGAATTCCTCGGTCAACGCGGACTTGTTGGCGTTCGCCTTGTCGACCCAGGCGTTGCCCAGCACCTTGCGGCGCCGCGTCATGCCGCGTTCGTAGCGCTCCCGGTCGTCCATTTGTCTCCCTCGGTCTCGTCGCGCCAGCCGGTCAGCCAACGCTGATACGGCGTCGTGCGGGCATGGCTCGCCTCGTAGTGCATGACCTTGGCGACAAGATCAACGAGGGTGCCGCCCGGCAGGGCGCGCGGGGAGATATAGGGATTGCCGCAATAGCTCGCGAAGATCGACGAGGTCTCCTCGCGCCAGGCCGCGGCCGCCATCCACCAGAAGCCGAACTCGCGATGCGCGATCGGCCGTGCCTCGGCGATGACGATGCCGCAGTGGCGCGGATCGCGATTGATCCGCTCCATGGTGGCGGAAACGTTTTCGCGGTCGCCCTCCAGCACCTGCACGAACCAGTTCGAGTCGAAGACCAACGCGCCCGAGATGGCGGCGGCGCGGTTGCGCGCGACCGACGACGCGAGGATGCTGGCAACAGCCTCGATGCGCGCGGGAACGGCCGCCGGGAGGCGGCTGCGACTGAAATAGACGAGGCGAAAGAGGCTCACGGCGGTGATCCGGCAGAACGGGAGCCCGGCCGTCCTACCAGACGGCCCCTAAGGGTTTCCCAACAGCCATATCGAGATTGGAGGTAATTTCGAGCTTTCAGCCGTGGCGCTGCGTCAGAAAGCCGATCACCCGATCGACGTAATCGTGCGGCTGCTCGACATTGGAGATGTGCGCGGCGTCGAGCACTGTGAGGCTCGCGCCCGGGATGCGGCTGCGGATGAACTCGGCGGCCTCCAGATTGGTCGCCGGATCGTGTCGCCCCGCGATGACCATGGTGGGCACCGGGATCTTCGCCAGCAGATCGCGATGATCCATGTCGCGCACGGCCTCGCAGCAGCCGATATAGCCTTCGACCGGCGTCTGCAGCAGCATGTGCTTCATCGCGTCGACCTTGCCGGGTTCGCGTTCGCGGAAATCCTTCGTGAACCATACGTTCATCACCATGTCGGCGATGGCCGCGAGCCCGCCCTTGCGCACGTTCTCGATGCGCGTGTTCCAGGGGCCCTTGTCGGCGTAGTAGGCGGCAGTGTTGGAGAGGATCAGCTTGTCGAGACGCTCCGGCGCGTTGGCGCCGAGCCACATGCCGACCATGCCGCCCATCGAGAGGCCGCACCAGTTCACCTTCTCGGCGCCGAGCGCGTCCATGACGGCGAGCGCGTCGCGGCCGAGCGACTCCATCGTGTAGGGACCCTTGGGGCAGCCGGATTTGCCGTGGCCGCGGCGGTCGTAACGCACCAGGCGGAAGTGCTCGGTGAACGGCTTCACTTGCGCGTCCCACATGTGCAGCGTGGTGCCGAGCGAGTTCGACAGCATCAGCACCGGCGCGGTGTCGCGTCCCATCACCTCGAAGTGGATGTTGCAGCCGTTCGACTGGATCACCGGCATTGGCGTTTCCTTTCGTTTCTTGGACTTTATGATTTGGTGGAGGCGATCAAGCGATCGATGAAGGCCTGCGACTCGCCCTGATAGGCGAGGGGATCGAACAGGCGCGTGATCTCGTCGGGCTTGAGATATTTCGTGATCCGCGCATCCTCGCTCACGACCTCGTCGAGATGGCGCTGCTCCTTGACGGCCTTCTTCGAGGCTTCCTCGACGAGGTGATGCGCCTCGAGCTTGCCGATATGACGGCCGAGCGCGATCATCACGGCTTCCGCCATAATCAGGCCGCCGGTCGACTCCAGATTCGCGCGCATGCGCGCGGCGTCGACCTCGAGGCCTTCCGCGATGTCGACCGCGGAGGCGAGCGCGCCCGAGGTGACCAGCAAGAGCGCCGGCAGCGTCGGCCATTCGGCCTGCCAGCCGCCGAGCGCGCGCTCCTGCTCCTGCACGAGGCCGGCGAGGATGGTGGCGGCGAGGTTCGGAGCCATCGTGGCGGCCGCGAGTGCGGCGCTCGCCGCGATCGGATTGCGCTTGTGCGGCATGGTGGAGGAGCCGCCGCGGCCTTCGCCGGCGGGCTCGAAAGCTTCGCCGACATCGGTCTGCATCAGCAGCGAGATATCGCGCGCGATCTTGCCGCATGTGCCGGCGAGGATCGCGAGCGCGGCCGCGCATTCGGCGATGCGGTCGCGGTGCGTGTGCCAGGGCGCTTCGGGCAGCGGCAGCTTCAGCTCGGCAGCGAAGCGCTCGGTGACCGCGAGCCCCTTGTCGCCGAGCGCCGCCTGCGTGCCGGCGGCGCCGCCGAACTGCAGCACCAG
>JAEYAU010000021.1 GCA_023404705.1 Pseudomonadota bacterium | reverse complement strand
GCGAGCGAAGCGAGCCTCGAAGGGCGACGGCCCGGGCCTCGCAGCGAGCAAGCTTCATGGCCCGGGCCGTTCATCCTTCGAGGCTCACATCAACCGGCTTCGCCGCTCGATGTTCGCACCTCAGGATGACGGATCGAAAGGTAGCGCTTGCTGAACGTCAACTACGCGCTGCGCGCGAGCGCGCCGTCGATCAGGCCGACCGTGTTCTCGAGACCGTACACGGCAACGAAAGAGCCGAAGCGCGGGCCTTTTTCCTGGCCGAGCAGGACCTGATAGAGCATGTTGAACCAGTCGAGCGAGACGCCGGGCTTTCCGTCCTTGGTCTTGATCTTGCCCGAGGTGTCGAGGAACGGCTCACGGCGACCGACCTCGTAGATCACGTCCTGGATCTCTTCCGCGGTCGCGGTCGGCTTGAGCTGCGAGAGCGCATCGCGCAGGTCGTTGAGCGCGGCGCGCTCGCCCGGCGTCGGCTCGCGGAACTGCTTCTTGGGCAGCACGAAGTCGCGGAAGTAGTGGATCGCATACTCGACGAGCTGATGCAGCTTCGGATGCGACTGCGGCGTCACGCCCGGCCAGTAGCGGCCGATGAAGCCCCAGAGCGTCTCGGCGTTCTCGGCATTGGAGGCCGAGACGAGATTGAGCAGCATCGAGAACTGGATCGGAATCTCGGGCTTCGGCGGCTCGCCCGAGTGGATGTGCCAGACCGGATTTGACAGGCGCTGCTTGGCGTCCTGGCGCTGATAGCCGTCGAGGAACTGCTGATACTCGTCGACGTGACGCGGAATCACGTCGAAGTAGAGGCGCTTCGCGGCCTTAGGCTCGCGATACATGAAGAGCGACAACGACTCCGGGCTCGCGTAGCGCAGCCACTCCTCGATCGTGAGCCCGTTGCCCTTGGACTTGGAGATCTTCTGCCCGTTCTCGTCGAGGAAGAGCTCGTAGTTGAAGCCCTCCGGCGGCGTGCCGCCGAGCGCCTTCACGATCTCCCCCGAGAGCTTGACGCTGTCGATCAGGTCCTTGCCGGCCATCTCGTAGTCGACGCCGAGCGCGTACCAGCGCATCGCCCAGTCGGGCTTCCATTGCAGCTTGCAGTGCCCGCCCGTCACCGGCGTCGTCACGGGCTCCTTCGTGTCCGGATCCTCGTACGTGATGGTGCCGGCCTTGGCGTCATGGGCGACGATCGGCACCTGCAGCACCACGCCGGTACGAGGCGAGACGGGCAGGAACGGCGAATAGCTCTGCGCCCGCTCCTCGCGCAGCGAGGGCAGCATGATCGCCATCACCTGGTCGTAGCGCTCGAGCACGCGCATGAGCGCGGCGTCAAACTTGCCGGTGGTGTAGCAGTCGGTCGACGAGAGAAATTCGTAGTCGAAGCCGAACACGTCGAGGAAGGCGCGCAGCCGCGCATTGTTGTGCTGCCCGAAGCTCGGATGCGTGCCGAACGGATCCGGCACGCGCGTGAGGGGCTTGCCAAGATGCTGCCCGACGAGCTCCTTGTTCGGAATGTTGTCCGGCACCTTGCGCAGGCCGTCCATGTCGTCCGAGAAGGCGATCAGGCGCGTGCGCACCTTGTCGTCGGTAAGCACACGAAACGCGTGCCGCACCATGGTGGTGCGCGCGACCTCGCCGAAGGTGCCGATATGCGGCAGGCCCGAGGGGCCGTAGCCGGTCTCGAAGATCACCTCGTCCTTGGGCTTGCGCTTGAGGCGCGCGACGATCTTGCGCGCCTCCTCGAACGGCCAGGCGTTCGACTGCTCGGCGAGCGTGCGCAGGCTTTCGGCCACTTCGGCGGTGGACATCTCGAGACTCCGGATTATCGCAGCGCTGAATGACCGCAAAAGCGGGCAAAAACAAGTGGCGAGCGTGGATCAGCGACGTTCAGAACGGACTGATCGGAAAATAGCGCAGCCAGAGGTCTGTGAAGCGGCCCTTCTCCCAGAGCCGGAACAGCGCCCAGTTGAAGGCGAGCCGCAGCGTGTCGTTGCCGCGGCGGACCGCGATGCCGACGCCTTCGCCGAAATAGCGGCTCTCCAGGAAAGGCCCGCCGACGAAGGCGCAGCAATTGGCCGAATCCGTGCCGTTGAGCCAGAACGCGAGGCTCACGCCGTCACCGAAGACGAGATCGACCTCGCCACGGCGCAGTGCCTCTTGCGCGGCCTCACGCGTCGGATAGGGGCGCAGAACCGCCTCGGTGAAGAACGATTTCAGATAGGCCTCGTGGGCGCTGCCCGCGAGCACCGCGACCTTCTTGCCCTCGAGCGCCTCCGGGACCGGATCGAGCGGCGGATCGCCGCGCCGCGCCACGAAGCGCGCCGGCATGCGGTAATAGGGATCCGAAAAGTCGAACTGCTGGCGCGTCTCGGGCGTGATCGCGAGCGATGCGATGATCGCCTCGGCGCGGTTCTCGCGCAGCGCCGGCAGCAGCGTGTCGTAGCGGCGCATCTGGATCGTGCACTGGACCTTCAGCTCCTCACAGATCAGGCGCGCGAGATCGACATTGAAGCCCGCCGGCTGGCCGTCGGGACCGGCATAGTTGAAGGGCGGATAGTCGAACTCGGTGAGGAAGCGAATCCGCTGCACGCGGCTGAGGTCCGGGCGCTCGGGCCGGCGCCGCGGATCCCAGAAGCCCGGCACACCCTCGGCCGCGGGGCCGATCGCCTGAGCGGCGGCCGGCGCTGCGGTGAGCCATGGCAGCAGCAAAGTTCCAAACAGCAGCAATGTCGCTGCCGCCAGGTATCCACCCGCCCTGCGCGCGCGCACACCGCCAGCCTGCGGTCCGCGTGAATTCACCATTCTGGATCGATGCGTCTTGCCCATGAAATTGTTTTGGATCAGAGTTCTTGCGTGATGCGGCCGCGATGTTCGACCATGGGTCGAACATAGGCGCCAGGGGCGGCGCCTGACGAAGGAGCTGAGGTGGCGATGGACGTCGGAGCACGGGCGCTCGACTTCATCGAGCGCATTGAACCGCTCACCACCGCGGACGACATTCTGAACGCGCTGCTCGCGATCATCACGGAATTCGGACTGACGAGTTTCTGCATCTCGGGACTTCCGGAACCGGGCGAGAGCCTGCGCGAATACGTGCTGCTGAGCGGCTGGCCGACGGCCTGGCTCGAGCGCTACATCGCGGAAGACTACGTCCATGTCGACCCCGTCATACGACAACTCAAGCGTACCGTCACACCCTTCCAGTGGGACGAGGCGCTCTACGACGTCGGCAACGAGCCGCAGGCGCACCGGGTCATGACGGAAGCGACCGAGTTCCGCATGCATTCAGGGCTGACCGTGCCGATCTACAGCGTCAGCGGCTTCCAGGCGTGCGTCACCTACGGCTCCTCGGAGCGGAAGCTCGACCTCTCGAGCCGCAGCGTCGCCGCCCTGCACCTGATCTCGATCTATGCGCACAACAAGATGCGCGACGTGATGGCCGACAGCGGGAATCGCGCGGCCAAGCGCGCGACCGCGCTCTCGGCGCGCGAGATCGAGGTGCTCAAGTGGATGGCGGCGGGCAAGACCAACTGGGAGATCGCGCGCATCATCGGGGTCACCGAGCGCACGGTCGAGTTCCACGTCAGCCAGGCGCTGCGCCGGCTCAACGCGGTGACGCGCACGCAAGCCGTGGCCGAAGCTTTCCGCGCGAAAGTCATATCCTAGAGCCACAGCCGCATAAGCGCGCCTGTGGGAATCCACAGTAGCTCCACGTCCAAATTTTCCGGCAGCCTCTTCCACTCTACTGGGAGGGGCACATGGTCAGAATCATCGCGCGCCACAACCGCGCGCATCACGACGATCTCATCGAGCGCTGCTATCGGCTGCGTCACCGCGTGTTCGTGGACGAACGGCACTGGGAGGATCTGCGCCGGCCGGACGGACGTGACGTCGACCAGTTCGACACCGCGGACGCCATCCATGTGGTGGTGACCGAAGGGCGTGAGCCGGTCGCCTATACGCGGTTGTTGCCGACCACTCGGCCGCATCTGCTCAGCGACATTTATCCGGAGCTGCTCGAAGGCGCGGAGTTGCCGCGCGGGCCTGCGATCTACGAATGGACGCGCTGCTGCGTGGCGCCGGAGCAGCGCGAAGGCCACACGTCGATGTCGCCGGCCGCGCAACAGCTGTTCCTCGGCATCGCGGAGTGCTGCGTCGCCGCCGGAATCGAGGCGCTCTCGGTCGAGACCCATCCGGTCTGGATCACGCGCCTCCTCGAGCTCGGCTGGAAGGCGCGGCCGCTCGCGTTGCCGACCACCTACAAGGGCGAAACCGTGGTCGCGATGCTCGCCGGCGTGAGCGAGCAGACGGTAATCACGACGCGCGCGGTGTTCGGCATCGAACGCGACGTGATCACCGAAGACGACCCGCGCCTCGGGGAAATCATTCACCGTCTCGAACTGCAACAGGGGGGTTACTGATGTCGAACGAGAATGCGCACGACCTCGCGGCCGTGAAGAAGATGCTCGCCTATTGCTACACCGAGTGCGACCGGCTCGGGATCCGCGACGCGGCGGAGCTGATCGAGCTCGCACTGCTCTCGGTCAAGGACCCGAATCCGCCGCACGAGCGCCGGCGCATCTTGCGTGGCCTGAGCGCGCAAAGTTCGACGATCGTGCTGGGGCAGCGGCGAAAGTAGTCGCGCGCAACGACCGCGCGCGGCGCTTTACAAGTATTTCCGGAGGTCTGCGGCCGCGACCTCTGGAGCGCGCTTGAGACTGAACGGCGCGACGAAGGCGCCGTTCTTGTCCATCAGATAGACCAGCGCGGTGTGATCCATGGTGTAGCCGCCACCCTCGAGCGGCACCTTGCGGTAGTAGACCCGGTAGGCCTTGGTGACCTGCGCGATCGCGTCCGGATCGCCGCCGAGCGCGCGCAGGCGCGGATTGAAGCTCGTCAGATATTCCTTGAGCTTCTCGGGCGTGTCGCGCTCGGGATCGACCGTGATGAACAGCGCATTGACCTTTTGCGCGTCGGGCCCGAGCTTCTCGAGCACCTCGGAGACTTCGAACAGCGTGGTCGGGCAGATCTCCGGACAGTTGGTGAAGCCGAAGAAGATCAGCGAGGGCTTGCCCTTCAGGTCCTGATCGGTGACGCGCGCACCGTTCTGATCGACGAGCGCGAACGGACCGCCGACCGCCGAGGGCAACGGGCCGCTGCCGCGGCCGATCACCAGCAGCACAACCGCGAAGCACAGCATCAGGCCGGCGAGAAACGCCGAGGCAATCAGAACGAGGCGCGTGGTGCGAGGGCTCATGGGTCAGACGTGCATGCGGCTCAGAAGCACGCGGCGAGGCCGGCCAGGACCATCTCGGCGAAGACCGCCGTGCCGTACCAGGCCCAGAGCGCGAGGGTGCCGGCCAGGACGACGCCGGCCAGGGCCGCGATGACGAGCATCGGCCGGCTGGATGAGCGAATGGCGGCGGCAGGCGCGGGAGACATTCTGGGCTTCCTCTGACGTCCGCCGACTCACTTAAGTCCGAACCGGGGACATCACAACCGCCCGAGGGTCGCAGCCGGCCGGTGCTGTGGGAATCGGGGCGCAAGGCCGCCCGAATTGTGACCGGCCCGCCCGCCGGTTCCGGGAGGTAGCAAGCCAGCGGCGCCCAACCACACCGCGCCAAGCGGCCAAAATTACCTCCAATCGAAAGCAACAATCCTCAACCGAGACGGGAGGATGAGTTGAAAATTGACCCGATCCGAATGAGACGGCTTGTTCTCCCTATGGTTCCCTAACGCATGCGGGTCTGCTTGGGGAATTCTGTCAGCCGATGTGTTGTAGCTATCTCACCGCCGAGGACTTCTTCTGTAATAACTCAGATACTGGACGACGAATACTTTGGAGTTGTCTCCCCATCCAGGGTCATGGACTCCGCGTCCAGAGTCTCCATAGTGGTTAATTCGAACAGCGGTTCAATGAGATCACCGACCGAGTGGCCTTTCTGCCACAGGCTCATCGCAATATTCGCGGCAGTGCTTGGTAGAGGCTTCTCAGCACTGTCGTTCCCTTGATACCCCACAGGCCCAGAGATAGGATCACGGTCAAGGGGACTAGGGGGCGTATAAATGCGACGGGTTGTACTTCTTTCGACCGTGGTCTTCTGCTTTGCCGCCCCGGCGAGTGCAGAGATTTTCAATATCAACGACGCTATTCAGCAGGCCGTCCGCACCCATCCGGGTGTCGGCGAAGCCTCCGCCAATCGTCGCGCAACCGAGTCCGAATTGCGGCAGACTCAGGGCACGTTGCTCCCGCAGGTGCGTGTCGAGGCGAACTACGGTCCCGAGAAGCTGCATCGCTACATCACGCCCGCGCCGGTTGGTAATGGCGACTGGCTGAACGGCAGCAATGCGTCGGTTGTGGTGCGGCAGCTCGTGTTCGACGGCTTCGCATCGATCAACGATATCTGGCGGCAGGCTGCGCGTGTCGACGCGGCGGCTGCGCGCGTGCACGAGCGCACCGAGCTGATCGCGCTGGACGCGGCCGAAGCCTATATCGACGTCGTGCGCTATCTGCGCCTCGTCTCGCTCGCCGAGGCGAACGTCGCCGAGCATCGCCGCATCCTCGGCAATGTGCGCTCGCGCTTCTCGGGCGGCCGTTCGGGCGAAGGCGATCTGCAGCAGGCGCAGGAGCGCGTCGCGAACGCCGAGGCCGTGCTGGCGGATTTCCGCCGCAGCCTCGACGAGGCGCGCGCGAAATATCGCCGTGCGGTCGGCCTCGAACCCTACAATGTGCGCTTCCCGGGTCGCCTGCCCGCCATGCCGTCGTCGAAGGACGACTCGCTCGCAGTGGCGCTGCGCCACAACCCGACGATCCGCGCGGCCGGCGCGGATGCCGAGGCCGCGAAGTACGGCTTCCGTTCGACGGCCGGCGCCTTCGTCCCGACCGTGTCGCTCGAAGGTCGCGCACTGCGCGGCAACGACTCCGACAACCTCCTGGGCCGGCGTGACGAAGTCAGCGGCAAGGTGGTGATGAGCTGGGATATCTTCCGCGGCGGCCAGGACCTGTGGCGGCGGAACGAGTTCGCGGAGCGCATGATCGAGTCGAACATGCGCCATGCGCGTCTGCAGCGCGAAGCCTTCGAGGCGCTCGACAAGGCCTGGGCGGCGCGCACCATCACGTCGGATCGCATCGCGGCGCTGCTGCGCCAGGTCGAGGCGGCGCGTCGCGTGGTCGGCGCCTACACCAAGGAATACGAGCTCGGCCAACGCACCCTGATCGACCTGCTCGATGCCGAGAACAGCCTGTTCAATGCCAATGTGTCGCTCGTGTCGACGCGCGGCGTGGCGGTCTTCGCCGACTATCAGCTGCTCGCCGCTATGGGCCACCTGCTCGAATACCTGAAGACGGCCCCGCCGCCGGAGGCGCTGCCGCTCGAAGTGCAGCCTGTCGGACTGTTCCCGACCAAGCTGCCGCCGATCATCATCGACGAGCCGGGTCCCGGTCCGGAACCGCTGAACGTGTCGGTCGCGCTGCCGCCGGCTCCGCCGCCCGCGCCCGGCACGCCGCCACCCGTGATCCGCTTCACGGAGCGCTGGCCCGACCAGCCGCTGTCGCAGCAGTCGGTCGTCGCCAATCTGGGGCTGAACGGAATGCAGGGCTTCGCGGCGGCGCCGCCGGCCAGCGCCGGGATCGACTCGCGCTGGCCGCAGCCGGCGCTGTCCTTCGGACCGACGGGCGTCACCGGACCGCTGATGCTGACGCCGGGCGCTGGGGCTCACTGAGCCGGTAAGGCTAACGCTAGGTATAAACGCTACGCACCGGTTTCCGGCTCATCCTCGCCTTGTTTTCTGATAATGTGAGGAATGCGGGGCGGCGGCGAAAAGCCTGAGAGTCCTTCGCCCTTGAGAGATTGGTCGTGCGGTGCGCGGAGGCGCCGCCCGGACCTTTTAAGGACGAGGCCATCTTGAACATGCAGAGCCGATCACCGGCTGCGGTGAAGGATCGCGCGCCTGCTTCCGGACCTGCTCCGGCACCGGCCGGCAAGGGCGCGAACGAGCCTGACGCCCTCACGGATGCGCTGCTGTACCTCGCCGCCCATCACGGGCGGGCGATGAGCCGCGAGGCCCTGCTCGCTGGCCTGCCGATCACCGACAACCACCTCAGCGTCTCGCTGTTCGAGCGCGCGGCCCGCAAGGCCGGGCTCGAGGTCGAGCCCGTCAAGCGCGCGCTGGCCGAGATCCCGGCGCTGGTGCTGCCGGCCGTGCTGATCATGCGCGACGGCACCACGCGCATCCTGCTGGCGATCGACGAGCGGGCGAAGAAATACACCGTGGTCAATCCGAGCGCGGGCCGCGAGCCGGAGACGCAGCCCTTTGCGGTGGTGAGCGGAAACTATCTCGGCTACGCGTTCCTGGCCCGCCCGGCCGCCACCGCGGACGCACGCACGGTCGCGGCCGGCGACCTGCCGAAGGCGCACTGGTTCTGGTCCGTGGTGCGCCAGTTCGGCTCCAACTATTCCCACGTCGCGATCGCGGCGCTGATCGTGAACCTGCTGGCGCTGGCGGCGCCGCTATTCACCATGAACGTCTACGACCGCGTGGTGCCGAACGGCGCCATCCCGTCGCTGATCGCGCTGGCGGTCGGCCTGATGATCGCCATCGCGTTCGACTTCGTGCTGCGCGTGGTGCGCAGCCGCATCATCGACATGACGGGCAAGAAGATCGACGTCGTGCTCGCCGCCAACATCTTCGAGCACGTGCTCGCCGTGAAGATGGCGCAGCGTCCGCAATCGGTCGGCATCCTGGCGAACCAGCTGCGCGACTTCGAGTCGGTGCGCGAGTTCTTCACGTCCGGCACCGTCGTTTCGGCGACCGATCTCCTGTTCGCGATCATCTTCATCGGCGTGCTGTTCATGGTCGCGGGCCCCCTCGCCTGGATCGCGCTCCTCATGCTGCCGATCATGATCCTGATCGGCTTCCTGCTGCAGCGTCCGCTCGACCGGGCGATGAAACGCCTGCAGGCCGAATCCGCGGCGCGCCACGGCGTGCTGGTCGAATCGCTCTCGGGCATCGAGACGGTGCGCGCGACCGGCGCCGAGGCCCGCATGCAGTCGTCCTGGGAGCGCTCGGTGGCAGCCACCGCGCGTTCGGGCGAGGATGTGCATTTCTGGGCCTCCATGGCGCTGACGGCGTCGAGCACCGCGCAGCAGCTCTGCAACATGCTGATGGTCGTGGTCGGCGTATTCCTGATCCTCGACGGCAAGCTCTCGGTCGGCGCCCTCGTCGCCTCCACCATGCTGGCGGGGCGCGTGCTCGGGCCGATCGCCGGCATCGCGGGCGTGATCACGCGCGCGACGCAGACCCTCACGTCGCTGAAGTCGATCGACCGCGTGATGTCGCTCGAGCGCGAGCGGCCGCCGGAGCGCTCCTACGTGTCGCGCAAGATCGCGCAGGGCAGCATCGGCTTCGACAACGTCACGTTCCGCTATCCGGGCGCGGCCGAGGACGCGCTGACCAACGTCTCGTTCAGCATCAAGCCGGGCGAGCGCGTCGGCGTGATCGGCCGCGTCGGCTCGGGCAAGACCACGGTCGGCCGCATGCTGGTCGGCTTCTACGACCCGGGCGAAGGCCGCATCCTGGTCGATGGCGTCGACATCCGGCAATACGACCCGGCGGACCTGCGCTCCGGCATCGGCTTCGTGCTGCAGGACACCGACCTGTTCTTCGGCAAGCTGCGTGAGAACATCGCGCTCGGTAAGCCGGCGGCGAGCGACGAGGAGATCCTCGAGGCGGCGCGGCTCTCGGGCGTCGAGAGCTTCATCGCGGGGCATCCGCTCGGCTACGACATGCCGGTGGCGGAAGGCGGCCGCAGCCTCTCGGGCGGACAGAAGCAGGCGATCGGCCTCGCGCGCATCATGGTGCGCAAGCCGAAGATCCTGTTTCTCGACGAGCCGACCGCGCATTTCGACATGCGCAGCGAGGCCGAGTTCGTCGAGCGGCTGAAGACGCTCGCGACCGGAGACATGACGATCATCGTCTCGACCCATCGCACTTCGCTGCTCAGCCTGGTCGACCGGCTGCTGGTGTTCGACCGCGGCAAGCTGATCGCGGACGGCCCCCGCGACGAGGTGCTGGCCAAGCTGCGCAATGGTCCCGTGAAGCCGGCGCAGCCCGAACCGTTGAAGAAAGCCAATGCAGCATTCTGATTTCGCTTTCGCCAACGATGTGCGCGCGGCTGTCGAGCTGCGCACGCCGCGCACCTCGCGGCTGCTGCTGATCGCCAGTCTCGCGTTGATCGTGGTCGCCCTGATCTGGGCCAAGTTCGCGATCCTCGAAGAGGTCAAGCGCGGCAACGGCCGCGTGGTGCCCTCGCGCCAGATCCAGGTCGTGCAGTCGCTGGAAGGCGGCATCGTCAAGGAGATCCTGGTGCAGGAAGGCGCGATCGTGCGCCGCGACCAGCCGCTGGTGCGCATCTCGGACACGGGCTTCGCCTCGCAGCTCGGTGAGGTGCAGGAGCGCCGCGGCGCCATGGCGGCGCGCGTCGCCCGGCTCGATGCAGAGGCGCAGGGGCGCGACCGCCCGGACTTCAGCCCCGACCTGATCCAGGCCGCGCCGCAGGCCGTGGAGGCCGAGCGCAGCGTGTTCGAGGCGCGCATGCGCAAGCTGCTTCAGGACATCGACGTGGTGACGCAGCAGGAGACGCAGCGGCGCCGCGAGCTCGAGGAGTTCCGCGCCTCGGAGAAGAAGCTCACCGAAACCGCGCAGCTGATGGGCCGCGAGGTGGAGCTGACGCGCCGGCTCTATCAGCAGAAGATCATCCCCGAGATCGAGATGCTGCGCGTCGACCAGAAGGCGGCCGAGATGCGCGGCCAGCTCGAGCTCGTGAAGGTCTCGATCACCAAGGCCGAGGCCGGCATCGCCGAGGCCCGCTCGCGCATCGCCAATGCGCGCGCGGCCTTCCGTGCCCAGGCCGAGGAGGACCTCGCCAAATCGAAGGGCGATCTCGCGGTGCTCGAGGAGACCTCGAAGTCGGCGCAGGATCGTGTGTTCCGCGCCGAGCTGCGCTCGCCAGTGCACGGCATCATCAACAAGATCAACGTCACGACGGTGGGCGCGGTCGTGCAGCCCGGCGCCAACCTGATGGACATCGTGCCGCTCGACGACTCGCTGCTGGTGGAAGGCCGCATCCGCCCGCAGGACATCGCCTTCGTGCGCCCGGACCAGGAAGCCGTCGTGAAGCTCACGGCCTACGACTCCTCGGTCTACGGCTCGCTCAAGGGGAAAGTCGAGCGCATCAGCGCGGACGCGATCTCGGACGAGAAGATCGACAAGGGCGAGACCTTCTATCGCGTGATGGTGCGCACCGATAAGAACCATCTCGGCACCGCCGACCACCAGCTGCCGATCATCCCGGGCATGGTCGCGACCGTGGAGATCCTCACGGGCGAGAAGTCGGTGCTCGATTATCTGCTCAAGCCCGCCCGCGTGCTGCGCGACGAGGCGATGCGCGAGCGCTGAGCCGAACTCAGAGCTTTCCTCACTGAGAGACTGCACGCGGCACGTAACCGAGCGCCGCGAAGTAGCGCGTGAGCGCCGCGGCGGAGGGCTGCGGGTCGGCCAGCGCCACATAGGTGTCGGGGCGCATCAGATAGGCGGCGTCGCGGGCGAAACCGGCCGCGCCATGCTCCGGACGCCAGGCGTAGACATGCAGCGGCATGGCGTGCTGCGCGCACCACGCTTCGAGGTCGGCGGGCGCCGCGCCGTAGACGTGGACCTGCCAGGCGATCGCGCTGAGCGGCGCATGATTGTCACTGCGGTCCTGCGCGACCCAGGGCAGCCGGTCGCCGCCCTGCACCTCCCCGGCCTTGCCCTGGCTCAGCGGGCTCTCGCGATAGTTCAGCAGGAGCTGGGAAACGGTCCGGAACGCGGCTTCGCGCACGGCCGGAATGCGGAAGGCAAGATTCGCGATCTGCGGAGCGATGCGCGTGCGCACAAAGTCGGCGAGACGGGTTTCGGACGTGACGACCGTGAACACCCGGTCGGTCGTCTCGACCAGCCGGCGGGCAAAGGCGTGGCGCTCGGTCTCGAAGCTGTCGAGCAGGCTGTCGGGCGCGCCGTCGCGCAGCACGGCCGCGAGCTTCCAGGCGAGATTGATCGCATCGCCCAGCCCCGTGTTCATGCCCTGGCCGCCGACCGGGCTGTGCACATGCGCGGCATCGCCGAGCAGGAATGCGCGGCCGTGGCGGAAGTGGTCGGTCAACCTGTGGTGCACGCGATAGGTCGAGAACCAGTTCACCTTCTCGATGCGCAATCCCAGGCTCTCGATCGCTTGATGGGCGACGTCGTGGAAGGTGAGGCTTTCGCCGCGCTCCGCGCGTTCGTCGCGCACCGCGCCGATCAAGCGGCTTGGTCCTTGCGTGCCATAGGGAAGCAGCGCGACGAAATCCGAATGCGCGAAGGCGACGTGCGCCTCGCCGGCCGCAAGCCCACTGGCCTCGACATCGGCCACGTAGAACATGTGCCGATAGGTGCCGCCCACGAAACCGGTGCCGAGCGTGTGACGCACCGCCGAATGCGCGCCGTCGCAGCCCGCGATGTAGCGCGCCTCGCAACGCTGCTCGCCATCGCGCCCGCGCAGGCGCGCCGTGACGTGATCGCCCGCCTCGGCGAAATCGATGAGCTCAGTGTCGCGCTCGACCTCGATGCCGAAGGCCTGCAGGCGGGAGATGAGCAGCCGCTCGTGATGATCCTGCGGATAGAACAGCACGAAGGGATAGGGCGTGAGTGTCGCGCCCGCGGTGCCGAGCGAGAGATGCGCGCGCCGCTTGCCGCCCGTCCAGACATTGATTGCCGGATTGCGGTGCCCGGCCGCCGCGACCGCTTCGGCGATATCGAGCTGGCGATAGAGCTCGAGGATACGCGCCTGCACCGCCATGGCGCGCGAGGTGGTGCCGGGCCCGCTCGCCTTGTCGATGATGCGCAGGCCGATGCCCTGGCGGGCGAGCCAGAGCGCGAGCGCAAGCCCGGTCGGCCCGGCCCCCACGATCAGCACGTCGTGTCGCTTCATCGCATCCCCCGAAGGCGTCAGGTGACCAGAATTCGTTTACCTAAAAATCGAAGGAACGCGTTGCCGATGGATTCACCTCGGGCGCAGTTCTACGCGCCATCACTTACCTCCTTAACCGCCCTGAAGCAGCACCGGCCCTATCCCTGATCCCCATAAAGATCCGGGACGAGGAGCGGCCCTCGATGGCCGACCGACGCCCTGGACGATGGGGCGTCAAATGCTGAGCTTCTTCCGTTCGCGCGCGGCAGCGCGTGTCGTCACCGGTGTGCTCGCACTCGGGCTCGTCCTTGCGGCGGGCGACGGCGCCATTGCCAAGGCGAAGGGAAAAAAGGTTCCGCGTGCCGCTCAGTCCGAGGTCGACTCGCCCCGCCAGGCGGGCCGCGCCTCCGAGACTGAGCGGCCGCGGTTCTTCACGATCAACGGCGTGCTCGCCAAGCAGGAGAACCGCGGACCGACACGGCTCGCGGCCGTCGATCCGGCGACCGTCACGGATGCGCCCGCGCCGGCGCGCAAGGTCGAGAAGGGCCAGGAGCCGTTCGGGCTGTTCGCGTTCCGCGCGCCCGAGGGTCTGCTCTGGCAGAAGTGGCGCGGCATCGAGGCGACGCTGCGCCGCGAGGCCGGCGTGCTCGAAGCCTGCCGCAAGGAAGCCGACGGTTGCACGCGCGCGGCCGCGCATTTCCTCGCCATCGTCAACGGCGCGGCCGGCCGCACGGGACGCTCGCGCCTCGAATACGTCAATGGCGCGCTCAACGCGGCGATCCAATACACCACCGATTATGCTCAGCACGGCGTGCCCGACCGCTGGAGCGCGCCGCTCGAGTCGCTCACGAGCGGCCGCGGCGACTGCGAGGACTATGCGATCGCAAAGTATGTGGCGCTGCGCGAAGCCGGCGTTCCAGCCACCGAGCTGCGCATCGTGCTGCTGCGCGACACGGCGAGCCGCGAGGATCATGCGGTGCTGGCGGCGCGCGACGGCGAGCGCTGGTTCGTGCTCGACAATCGCGGCGCGCGCTTCGCGCAGGACCAGGACCTGCCGCATTACATGCCGCTGTTCGGCCTCAACCAGGACGGTGTGACGCTGTTCGCGGCGCCCTATGCCTGGAGCCTGCGCGGCTCGATCGTGGACTTCGTGCCCGCGACGGCGGATCCCTTCGCGGACGAGCCCCTGCGCGGCAGCATCACGGCCGCCGAGCCGCTGCCGCCGGTGCAGCCGCTGCTCTAGTCGCGGCAGCGAATCCCGGATCCAGAATCCGTGAGACCCTGAAATCGGCGCGCCAGCGCAGCCAAATGGCCTGCGCGCGTGCCCATTATCAAACAGCCTCGACCCCGCGACGCGGCTTGCGTCCGGAGCATGATCGCGCCTCCCCGAGCGAGGGGAGTGGAGCGCCGAGAACGGCGCGGTCCGTTTTGCGCAACGGACCAGCTCGGCCGGCGAGGCCAAACTGGACCAACGCTTGCGCGGCGCTGGTCCGCGGGGCGTGTTGCGCGCACACCCCGCGCGCCTCTCGGCGCTCCACGGGGACCCGGGGTGGCGTCCGCCACCCGTCACGGCTCCGAACCACGCGTAGGGGACGCGAAAATCAACGTCCCTGTTATAGCCGGCACCCGGCGCCCCGACCGTAGTGTCGGGGAGGATGATGTTCGCGAACCGCCCGAGCGCCCGGCGACAACCGGGCCCGCGGGACCGCACCCGGCTCCATCGGATTGGCGTCACCCAGGTCCAACGCCCCTCTTGAGACGAGCCTGGGTACTCTAACGGAAGGATAAGAACAAATCAAGAACAAACTGCGAGCCTGCTATCCGTGGCAAGGGCACGGATCGATTTCGTCGATCCAGGAGGACTCCACGGCCTCGTCCGCCCAGAAGCGGACCGAGACGCGCAACGCGGGCGGCGACCAGGTGAAGCTCTCACGGAATTCCAGCTCGCCGCCGTCCTCCTTGATGCGCAGGAAGCCGATGCTGAACCGGCCCACGCTGGTGGCACAGCGCGACGCATCGACCGTGACGACCGCCGTCCATATTCGCTCACGGCTCGGCGGGCGCATCTCGGAGAACGCGACATCGCCGATGGCCAAGGCGGGGCGGCAGAGTTGCCGCGCATCGGCTTGCGCGACGCTCAGGAGAAGCGCGCAGGCCGGCAGCATGGCCGCGACTTGGCAGCGGTTCATGGACGGCTCGTCACGCCCGCTGGCTGCGCGTTTCGAGGCATCGCGCCTGCGTGAGGAGTCTCGGCATTCAACCAGTGCGGCCAGTGTGTCGTTCAGCGCAGCGATCTCGGCCGGCGGCAAGGTCTCGCGTGCGCCCGCGATCAGATTGACCGGGATGTTGACGACCCGCGCCGCGAGGTCGCCGCTCTCCACCTCGGCGAGGAGGCGCGTCGCGTCCGCCATCTTCGCTGTGAGCTCGCCCCAGCGGCGGCGCTGCTCGGGCGGAGCGGCGACGACGGCTGCGCTGTGAGCAGCCGGAACATAGTGGCAATGAAAGTCGACGACGGGTGGAAGCGGGCCGTGTCCGGACATGCGTTACCTCACTGGGGGCAACGCATCTCTACGACCGGCACGGCCCGGCGGACAAAGCATCGATATTCGTGGCGCCATGAGGTCGGCTCATGGCGTGAGGCGCGCCGGCAGCACCGGGCTATCCATTCATCCGAGGCCGAAACGAAGAGTGCCCGCCGAAGCGGGCACTCGAACCTTCAGGTCAGCTCGGCTCAGAGCGACCGGATATGGCTCTCGTTGATGTCGACGCCGTTCTCGAGCTGGGCCATGGCGATCCAGAGGCGGCCAGCCGTGTTGTCGGTGTCCACCCAGACGAGGTTCGTGTTGGTCTCGTGATAGACCCGCTCGTCGGCGCCGGCCAGCGCTACGTCCGTCCCCTCGCCGTAACGGTCCGCCCTGAGAATCCCGCCTGTGAAGTCTTGGGTCGCGTCGAGCCCGAAGGCGGTGAGGTCGGTCAGCACGAGCTGATCGGTCGCGCCGAAGTCGGTGATGATGTCGGCCATGTCGGTCGGCGCGTCGAAGAGGAACTTATCGGCGCCGGAGCCGCCGGTGAGGCGATCGTAGCCGAGGCCACCTTTCAGGCTGTCGTCGCCGTCGTCGCCCCAGATGCGATCGTTGCCCGCGCCGCCGAAGATCTCGTCGTTGCCGGCGAGACCCGCGAGACGGTCGTCGAGAGCCGTCGCGGCGAACGAGGCGGCCGCGTCGTTGCCGGCCGTGCCCGCGTCGGTCGCCCCGCCGCCGGTGTCCGCGGCGAAGATATCCTGAGCCCCGTTGGTGTCGAGCGCGATGATGTCCGTCGCGCTGCTCATATAGGCGACCGTCCGGCCATCGTCCGAGATGCTGTTTCCGCCGGTCGACCACACCCAGCTGGTGTTGTTCGCCGGTCCGCCCGCGGCGTCTCCCGAGACGAGCGTCGTGGTGCCGCTGACCAGATCGCGGACGAAGACGTCGAACGCGCCGTTGACGTCACCGTCCACCAAGTTGTTGGCAGCCGAATAGAACGTGACGTAGCGGCCGTCCGCCGAGATCGACGGGCTGAAGCTGGTCGCGTTTGCTTGTCCATCTTCGCCGATCGAGACCAGAGCGGTCGAGCCCAACGCCAGATCGCGCACGTAGATATGGGTCTGGAAGTTCGTGCCGCCTGCCACGAGGTCGGTGGCATAGGACCAGAACGCCACGTACCGGCCATCTGCCGAGATCGACGGATCGTAGCTGTCGCTGTTGGCTAGTCCGCCCAATGCATCCTGCGATATCAAGGTGGTCGTGCCACTCACCAGGTCGCGTACGAACACGTCGTTGGCGGAATTGTTGTCACCAGCCACGAGGTTGCTGGCGGTCGAGTGGAACGCCACGTAGCGACCGTCCGCGGAGATCGACCCCCAATCGCTCGTGCCAAGTCCATGGCTGCCGTCGGTGGCCTGGGACACGAGTGTCGTCGTGCCCGACACCAGGTCGCGCACGAACACGTCCTGAGCGTTGTTGGTGTCGTTCGCGACCAGATTGTCGGAATAGGACACGAACGTCACGTAGTGGCCGTCCGCCGAGATCGACGGCCTGTGGCTAATGCCGTTGCCTTGCCCTCCCGTGCCGGTGGACACCAGCGTGATGTCCCCCGTCACCATATCGCGCACGAACACGTCGCCGGTGCTGCCGTTCGTGTCGGTCGTGAGGTTGGTCGCAATGGAGACGAACGCCACGTAACGGCCATCCGCCGAGACGGCCGCGTTGGTGCTGTCGTCATTGCCGCCCGAGACCAGCGTGGTCGTTCCGGCAACGAGGTCGCGCAGGAAGACGTCGTAATCGCCGTCCGTGTCTCCGCCGACGAGATTGTTGGCCGGCGAGTGGAACACGACGTAGCGCCCATCGCCCGACACCGCCGGGTTCTCGCTGACGAGGTCCGCCTGCACGCCCGCGCTGCTCTGGGACACGAGCGCCGAATTCCAACCCTGCACGACCGGGTCGTCCGTACCGTTGATCGTGATGGTGGCGTGCTGGGTGACACGCGCGCCGTGCTGGTCGACCACGTCATAGGTGAAATGCGCCGTGGAGGTCTGGCCCGCAGTGAGGCTGTCGTAGACCGCGCTGTCCGTGTCGACCGCGATGGAGTTGCCCACGAGGGAGAAGCCCGCCGGGAATCCGGCCGGCACCTCGTCCCAGACCACGTTCTCGACGTGCAGCACAGCACCGGCGTCGACATCGGACGCACCGGTCAGCAGATTGACCGTGAAGGTGCCGGTCCCCTCGTTCCCGGCGTCGCTGACACCGCCGCTCACCATCGGCGCGTCGTTCACGCCGGTCAGCCGCACCGTCACAGTTGCAGAGGAGAAGCTGCCGGCGCCGTCCGTCGCCGTGTAGGTGAAGGTGTCGTCAATCGTCTGGCCGGCCGCCAGTTGCTGCAGCGCGAGGGCACCGGTGCCGACATAGTAGACGGCCTTGCCATCACCCGAGATGCTGAGGCTGGCGCCGAGGGCGCTGGTCGCCGCGCCCAGGGAGGCAACAGAGAGCCACGGCGAGGGGCCGTTGCCGTCATTGGCGATGACCTCGAGCCGCTGCTGCTGGTTGGCGAACCGGGTGCCCTGGAGATCGCCGAGCGCGACGCCGTTGGCCCCCGTGACGCCAGAAGCCTGATCCCAGCTGGGGAAAGTGCCGAAGCCACTGTTCAGGCCGACCCAGGTCCGCCCGATGGCCGTCGTGACAGCATCGAGACGACCATCGCCGTTGATGTCGCCCAGCTCGAGCGCGTAGGCGCCGCCCGGACCGCCGACGTTGACGCCCACGAACGTGGCGAATCCGCCGACCACGCCGTCGTTGAACATGACAAGGTTCTGGCCGTTGGCGGACGTGAAGATGTCGATCCGACCGTCGCCATTCAAATCGCCGACGTCTGCATCCACCACCGACCCGATCGCGAGATTGGTCGAGCGCGCACCGAAGGTGCCGTTGCCGGTGCCATAGGCGATCAGGAGGCCGCCGCCGAGATTGCCGAAGATGGCATCCAGGTGTCCGTCGCGATCAAGATCGGCGAGCTCCACGTCGTGGTACGAAGCCAGTGGCAGGCTTTGACCGTTCCTCAGCGTGAAGACACCGGCGCCGTCGTTCAGCCAGACTTCGGACGGGGTGCCGAAGCCGGCGATCACTGCGTCCAGATCACCGTCTTCATCGACGTCGCCGAGAGCCACTTCCAGGCCATGAGACGCCGACGACAATGTGCTCGCCAGCACGGGCATGCCCGACGGAGTTCCGAAGAAGACGCGGTGCCCCGTCCCGAACCGGGCAGCCTCGACGACATCCGCGCGTCCGTCGCCGTTCAGATCGCCGACCGCGATGCCGGCCGAGTCCGTGCCCCCGCCGATGATCGACAGCGAAAGCGCACCGTTGCCGTTGTTGGTGTAGACAAACCCCTCGCCAAAGGTGTTGTGGCTGGGCACGAGAACGTCGACGTCGCCATCGCCGTTGAAATCGCCGAGGCCCGCATCGTAGAGGTTCGAGCCGAGGCTGAACTGGTTCGTCTGCACCAGCGTGCCGCCGCTGTTCACGAATTGGAGCGCGAAGCCGCCTCCGGTCACGATCGCATCGAGGCGGCCGTCGCCCGCCAGGAAGCTGTCGTTGTGCGCGACGAAGGACGGCGCGTCGGCGGCACCGTTCACGGTGACCGAAAGCGTGTTCGGCGTCGATATCAGGCCGTTACTGATCCGGTAGTTGAGCACGAATGAATCGTTCTCGGCCGTGTCCAGGTCATTGAACAAGGCGAAGCCCGCCGCCGTCAGCTCGAAGATCCCGCCGGCGGCGGTGTAGTGCGTGCCGAGCTGCAGAACGCGGCCGTCGTCCGTCGTGATCGACGATGGCAGGAGCGAAACCGCGAGCGGACTGGCGTCCACGTCGCTGGCAGCAGCATCCGTCAACAGATTGACGCTGAGCGCGGGTCCGTCCTCGTCGACCGCGCGTGTGATGGCAGTGACGGAGGGCGCATCATCGCGGCCGCCGATCGTGATGGTCACGAGCTGCTGCGCGCTCGCGCCGTACTGATCGGTCACGGTCGCCGTGAAGGTCTCGGAGACGGTCTGACCCTGGGCGATCGCCTGGGTCTGTGGACGGGTGTCGTCGAGCTGGTAGGTCCAGAAGCCCGTCGTGGCATCGATGGCGAAGGTGCCGTAGATGCCGCTGCCGCTGCCAGACCAGGTGAGCACCGCGCCGGCATCGGGATCGCTCGCGCTGAGCTGCCCGAATGTATCCGGCACGTAGCCATTGTCCCGATCCCAGGCACGGACGGCGGCGTCGGACGCGCCTTCGTTGCCGCTGTAATAGGGCCGCGTCAGCAGCTCCGGATTGACGCCGGCAATCAGCCCAACATAGGCGGTGGTCAGCGCCGAACCGGCACCGAAGCGCTGCTCGAGCGACGCCAGGCTCAGGTTGCCCAGCAGGTTGTCGTGGAGCGACTGCATGCGATCCGGATTGGTGCCCGAGTCGCCGCCATCCGCCGTGTACTTCGCGGTCACGTCGATCAGCGGCATGGCCACCGGCGTGCCGCCGTTCTGCAGATAGTTCGCGTACTCGATGCCGAGACGTACGAAGCCCTCGTTCAGGGCGGCCTGGTTCGGACCACCCGCCACATAGGCATTGTCGAAGTTGTCCCAGAGCATCGCGATTGCGGTGCCGCGGTCCACTCCAACGAGCGTCTGCAGCCCGGTGACGAAGCCGGAGAACGAATTCGGATTGGCCAACGCCGCCGCGGCGACGCCGGGCACGACCGCTTCCGCAAGCTGGTTATCCAGCCGCAGCTCGCCACCATTGCCGGCCTCGATGATGCCAACGAGATCGCCGGACTCGCTCACGGCTCCAGCGGCCGCGGCAGGACCCGAAGTGATCACCGGCGCATCATTGAGAAGCTCCGGCAGCGTCACGGTCTTGTTCGTGAACTGGAAGCTCTCGAAGCCGCGATACTCGTCGGTCACGCCGTTGCGGGTGATCGACACGCCGATCAGGTTGCCGTTCTCAATGATGTCGGTGTAGGTCGCGGGATCCGTCGAGGCGAAGCCCAGGATCGCGGTGTCGTTGCCGTTGCCGCCCTCCGCGACCACACGGTGCGGTGACGTGCGGTCCGAGACGTCAATCGTGTCGTTGCCCTCGCCGCCGTCGAAGCGGATCGTCGAGGTGAGCAGCGACGTGCCCGTGAAGCTGCCCGACACCGTCAGGCTGTCGGCGCCGCCACCGCCGTGGATGACGATGTCCTCGATCTCGGTGAGCTCGGCCTCGATGTTGGTGCCAGTGGAGACCAGGATCTCGGCGGAGCCCGCATACGCGTTACCGGTGCGCGTCGTGTACTCGGACGGGATCTCGATGAAGAAGTTCTCGTCCGCACCGGTGCCGGTCAGGTCGTACAGGTCGGCCGTGGTCTCGGCGCCGCCATTGACGACGTCCTGGCCGTCGCCGACGGTCTCGAGGATGGTGTCGTTGCCGTCACCGCCGAACAGCGTGTCGTTGCCGCCGCGGCCGACCAGCGTGTCGTTGCCCTCGAAGCCGCGCAGGTCGTTCGTGCCGGAGGTGCCGACCAGGTAATCGTTGCCGCCGCCGCCTTCCGCGTTCTCGAAGTTGTAGAGGCGATCGGTGAACCAGGTGCTGCCCTGGCTCGGCAGCTGGAACTGCGCGGTGTTGGCCGCGATCGTGACGGTGCCGTCCGTGTAGGAGGTCGTGTCGAGGTTGATCTGCACGCCCGAGCCGCCGGTGGCATTGGAGGCCGGTGTGTAGATCGCGAAGTCGTTGCCGTCGCGGGCGTCGATCTCGTCGGTGACGAGCGAAGCGCCGGCGAAGAAGCGGTCCTGGCTGTTGCCGAGCCCGAGCGCGGTGCCGTCCGCGGCCGTGCCGTAGGCGAGCAGCTTCGGCGCATCGGTGGCGCCGAAGCCGAACAGCTCGTTCGAGTGACTGGTCTGGAAGCTGACCTCGATCGTCTCGACGCTGGTCGCCTGCAGCATCAGCACCGGCGCGCCGGTGGTCAGCACCTGGAAGCTGGTGCTGTTGCCCTGGAGCTGGAAGGCCGCGCTGGTGGTGCCGGTCGAGACGATGCGCAGCGTGTCGCTGTCCGCGCCGCCCGCGACCGTGTCGACGCCGTCCAGCACGTTCCAGACGAACAGGTCATTGCCGGCATCGCCGCTGAGCGTGTTGGCGCCGCTGGTGCCGCGCAGCACGTCCGCGAAGCTGGAGCCGACCGCGTTCTCGAAGTTGGTCATCTGGTCGACGACGCCGCCGTTGCGGGTGACGGTGCCGGCCTGCAGATTGATGGCCACGGGGCCATTGGCGAGGATGTAGTTGAGCGTGTCGGTATCGTTGCCGCCGTCGATCACGGCGCCGGTCGCGTGCGAGCCGCCATAGACCTCGTCATTGCCGGCGAGCAGGGTGCCGGTGACGGCCGTGGCCGAGGCGAGGCCGAACAGGAAGACGCTCTGGCCGTTCGCATCGCCCTCGATGTCGATCGAGGAGACGCCGGACAGATTCCCGGTGACGACGACCTGCTCGTTGCCCTTGAGGTCGATGTCGATCTTCTCGACGGTGGTGACCGTCACGAGCTCTTCGGGCGAGCCGTTGAAGTTGTGATCCACGCCGAACGTGAAGCCCGAGCCGTTCGCCGTGATGTCGTAGCGGTTCTGCAGCGACGCCAGGCGCGTGACCTTCAGGGTGTCGCCGAGGACATGGCCGCCGCCGTCGACGGTATCGTTGCCGTCGCCGATGATGCCGGCGCCGTTACCCGGATTGTAGACGATGATGTCGTCGCCGGCCTGGCCGTTGATCGTGTCGTTGCCCTGCAGGCCGACGATGATGTCGTTGCCGACATCGCCCGTCATGCCGTCGTTGCCGGGCGTGCCGAACAGCGTCTCGTTCGCGCCGGCGCCGTCGACGTGGTTGCCCGCATAGCCGAGCGAGCCGGGCACGCCGTGATTGTCGATGAAGAAGCCCAGCGTGTCGCTGTTGTTGTCGTCGTGGTCGACGCGGCTGTTCTGCACGCTGCTGCCCGGGCCGCGCATGCGCAGCGCATAGGAGCTGCCATTCGTGAAGCCAGTGAACAGCGTGCTCGACACGGTCGAATTGGCGGCGTCGATGGTGACGAGGGTGTTGCCCTGCTCGTCGCCGTTGGAATTCAGACCACCCGCACGGCCGGTGACCTGGTTGTCGTGGAACAGGATGTTCGACGCCTGGTTCGTCAGCGGGTCGGAGCCCTGCCCGAAGGCGACGAGCTGGCGCGGCATGTTCGGCACGGTGAACTGGTCGCCGGGGCCACCCGGGACCGATCCGACGAAGGTCTGGCCCGAGAAGATATTGCCGGCGATCACCGCGTCGGTGACGGCGGCGTTCCAGTCGGACAGCAGGCCGAGGTCGCCATTGGCGACGATATTGTTGCTGCGGAGCTCGAAGTTGTCGGTCGGGTTCGAACTATCGGAGTAGAGCACATAGACCGCGGCATTCTCGATTCCCGGGTTGCCGTTGTCGAAGCCCGTGATCGTGAAGCCCTTGCCGCTGGTGCCGATCCTCACATTGTCGAGACCGCCCTGCACCGTGATGGTGGCGTTCTCGCCGTGATTGGCGATGCCGGTAATGAAGGTGTTGTCGCGGCCGTTCATCGACTCGAGGGTGAGATTGCCGCGGTCGATGACGACGTTCTCGTTGTAGGTGCCGTCGGCCACGCGGATGGTGAGGAAGCCCGGCAGCGCGCCGGCCGCATCGACGGCCGCCTGGATCGTCGTGTAGGTGCCGAGCAAATTGCCGCCGCTGGTCAGCAGCTGCACCGGCAGTGTGAGGTCGAGGTCGACCGAGCCGTTGCCGCCGAAGTCGATGCCTTCGACGCCGTACAGCGTGTCCTTGCTGTTGAGCCCCTCGCCGCCCGCCGTGGTGCGGGTGACCTGCCAGGCCTGCAGGCTGGTGTTCCAGATCACCGAATAGTCGGAGGCGTTGCCGCTGTAAGCCGCGACATCGCTCTCGCCGGACTGTGCGAACTTGTTGGCCGCAACTGTGAGGTCGGTCTCGTTGCCGAACAGCGTGTCGTCATTGGCATTGCCGATCAGCCGGTCGGCCGTGCTGTCCACGCCAGCGCCGCCGATGAGGATGTCCTCGCCCGCGCCGCCCCAGAGCTCGTCATTGCCGGCGCCGCCTTCGAGCTGGTCGACGCCGCCGAGGCCGGAGAGCACGTCATTGCCCGTGCCGCCGCGCAGCAGATCGTTGCCGGCGCCGCCGCCCAGATAGTCGTTGCCGCCATTCCCCTCGATGGTGATGCCGCCGCCGACCGCGTCACTCGTGTAGGCCGACGCCACCATGATGGCATCGTCGCCCGAGGTGCCGATGATCGCCTCGACGCCGCTGATGTAGCCAGGCGCCATGACGGTGTCGTGGATGAAGCCGGCCGCCGCGCCCTTGTCGAGCACGATGGTGTCGGTGCCGCTGCCGCCCTGCACCGGGTCCTGCGTGCCGGCGAGGTTCACGAGATTGATGCTGCGCGTGGTGCCGTCGCCGAGCAGGAAGGTGCGCGAGCCCGTGAAGGTTAGGTCGGAGCCGAGGTGGAACGTGTCGTTGCCGCCGCCACCGATCAGATTGTCGCCGCCGCCACGGCCGCGCAGCACGTCGTCACCGCCCGTACCCGTGAACGTGTCGTTGGAGGCGAGGCCCTGCATGACCGCGAGCGGACCGCCGGACAGATTCGTCCCCGTGATGCCGCTCGACAGATTGATCGGACCCGTCACCTCGTCGAAGTTCACGAGGCCCCAGGGCGCGCTGGCGTTCAGGCTGACGCCCGAGACCGCGAACGAGGCGAAGCCCGCGATGCGGTAGAACGCCATCAGGTCCTGGGTGTAGTAGCCGCTCACCTGCAGGTTCGTGAACGAGAAGTTGCCGGCCGGATCGAAGGGCCCGACATTCGTGGTGTCGGAGCCGTCCTGGATGCCGCGCACCTGGATGGCCTTCTGCGCACCGCCGGCGCCGGCCGTGTCCTTGCCGCTGATCGTCACGTTGGTGACGGTCAGGTCGCGGTTGTAGCCGTAGAGCAGGATGTCGCCGGAGCCGCCAGTCGCGCCGAGGCCGTTGTCGTCGAAGGACGAGTTGAGGATCGACACGCTGCCGATCGTGTCGGTGTGCGGCATCGGCGTCGTGCCGCTGACATTGTTGCCGTCGCGGATATAGGCAAAGCCGTTCTGCTGCGCGTTCTCGATGGAGACGCCGTCGAGCGTCACCGAGCCCGCGAAGCCGGTCGAGCTCGCATCCACGAAGACGCCGTACTGCTGACCCGTGGCATCGATCGCGATGTTCTTCAATGTCAGGGCGCCGTCGAGGGTCCCGGTCACCGTGAACCCGCCCTCCACGCTCACCGCGCCGGGCAGGCCGGTGCTCTCGAGGATCGCGGCCTGGATGGTCAGGTTGTCGACGTCGATGGTGACGTTCTCGGTGTAGGTGCCGGGCGCCAAGTGGATTGTGATCGGACCCGTGATGCCGGAGGTGCGCAGCCCCGCCGCGTAGTCGACGGCCTCCTGGATGGTGTCGAACTCGCTGCCGCCGCCGACCAGAATCTGGAACGGATCGTTCGGCAGATAGGTCGAGCCGGAGCGCACCACCTCGGTATTGACGAGGGTGTCGGTGCCTTCCCACGAGCCGGACGCCGCGATCCATTTGCCGGTGCCGGTGTCGAACTTGAGCGAGGCGAGCGAATACATCTCGGCCGTGTCGACGCCTGTGCCGCCGTCGAAGGCGTCGTTGTCGCCGCCGCCGAAGCTGCGGTCGTTGCCGGCATCGCCCGTGATGGTGTCGACGCCGTCGCCGCCGTTGAGCGAGTCACCATCGGCGCCGCCGTGGAGCTCGTCCGCGCCCGCGCCGCCGAGCAGGACGTCCGCGCCGGCATCGCCGTACATGACGTCGGCGCCGCCGGCGCCTTCCATCCAATCGCCGCCACCATTGCCCTTGAGCATGTTGGCGTTGGCATCGCCGAGCAGCACGTCGCCGCCGCTGGTGCCGATCACGTTCTCGACGCCCGAGATGGTGTCGAGGTTTCCGAACGTGTCGCGCGCCTGGCCATCGCCCGGACGGGCGTTGCCTTCCCAGACCTCGCCCGGGTTGTTGCGCACATAGCCATCGCTCGCGAGCGAGCCGAGCTGGACGAAGACCGGCTTGCTGCCGCCATCCTGGCTGTAGTCGATCGTGTCGGTGCCGAGGCCGCCCGACAGCGTGTCGTTGCCGGCGAAGCCGGTGATCACGTCGTTGGCGTCGGTGCCGACGATCGTGTCCGCCTTGCTCGTGCCCTGCAGCTCGCTGACCTGCTGGCCGTGCTGAACCACATGCAGCCCGCTGAGATTGTACGAGCCGTTGGCAGCCGCGTCGTCGAAGAACGAGCCCGCGTTGGCGGCCGTGTTCGGCGTGCCGGTCGGCAACTGATCGCCCATCGGGTCGACGATAACCGGCTTGCCCCAGCCGGAGACGACGTCGACGGTCGAGCCGGCGATCGTCAGACCGGTCGTGGCCGTATAGCCCTGGATGTAGAGACCCGTCTTGCGGACGTCGCCGCTGATCTCGACGCCATTGATCGTGACGGTCCCCATCGGCGTGAGGACGTCGTAAGAGCCCAGCGCCGAACCGACTCCGGGCGTCTTCTGATCGTAGAGCGGGCCGTCGAAGCCCGCGATCTGGACGCCATAGGCCGCGCTGTTTGGCCCGGTGACGGCGTTGCTCACCTCAACATTGGTGATCGTGGCGTCACCGTCGAACTCGAACAGCATGATGGCGGCGGAGTTCGTATTCGACTGAGCATTGTCGACGAACGTGGAGTTGGTGATCACCACGTTCTGGACGCCTGCCTGATCGTAGGCCGTGCTGTCCTTGCGACCCGACGCGATCAGGCCGCTGGAGCTGGCGCCTTCGATACGCACGTTGTCGAGCGACAAGGTGCCGAGGATCTCCTGATCCTGGGCGCTGATGCCGGTGCCGCCGGCGGCGACGATCGTCAGGCCCTGGAATGCCACCGTTCCGGAGGCATCGTCCGCGTCGAGATCGACGATGAAGCCGCCCGTGACGGTGGGATCACCAACGCCCCTGATGGTCATCGCCTGGGTGATGGTGACGTTGCCCTCGGTGTAGTTGTCGCCGCCGTTGCGGCCGGCCTCGACGACGATGCCGGCGCCGGTCGCGGTCAGACCGTTCGCGTAGTTCACGGCCTGCGCGATGGTGTCGAAGGTATCGACCAGATAGCCGCCGTTGTAGACCCACACCGTATTGGTGACGTCGATGATGTGGCCGTTGACGTCGATCAGCTCGACATTGCGCAGCGTGTCGGTGCCGCCATTGGCCGAGGTGACCGTGAAGTCGTCGTCCGGCGAGCCGTCGCCGGTGTTGTCGACCGCGATGTTGACGCTCTCGGTGTAGACGGCCTTGTCGCCGGCCGTCTCGGTGTCCTCGCCGCCGTCGAAGCGGTCGTTGCCGGCGCCGCCCGTGAAGGTGTCGTCGCCGCCATTGCCGGTGAACTCGACCTTGACCGGAAGGGCCGCATCGATGTCGCTGGCGTCGACCGCGTCGTTGCCGGCGCCGCCCGTGACCGTGATGGTCGAGGTGCTGAGCGAGGTGCCGCCGAGCGAGCCGGAGACGTTGACCGTGTCGCCGCCGCTGCCGAGGTGGATCGCGATGTCCTCGATCTCGGAGGCCGTGATCTCGGCGCCCGCGAGGCCGTCGGTATCGATGGTGATCGGATCGGCACCGCCGGTGGCCGCGATCGTGAAGGTCGTGGCGCCGCCCGTGTTGGTGACGTCGAGCAGGTCGCCGTTCGCGCCGTGCGTGCCGCCGAAGACCGTGTCGGTGCCGTCGCCGACGTTCAGCACGAACGTGTCGTCGCCGCCGTTGCCGCGCAGGTCGTTATTCGTGCTCGAGCCGATGACGATGTCGTCGGAGGCGCTGCCGCGCCAGTTCTCGATGGAGCTCAGCGTATCGGTGCCGCCGTAGCCGTCGAGGGTGGTGTTGGCCGCCACCGTGCCGGCGAAACCGTAGGGCGCCAGGTTGACGGACGCGCCGGACAGATTCGTCCTGACGCCGGCCGGATCGGTGCTCTGGTCGAGCGTGTCGGTGCCGGTGCCGCCGCTGATGTCGTCGTTGCCACCGCGGCCGTTCAGAATGTCGTCGCCGCCGGCGCCGTCGATGACGTCGTTGCCCGCCGCGCCGTTGATCACGTCATAGCCGGACGTGCCGGTGACGCTGAAGGCATTCGGAGTCGTCGCAGCAGGATCGAAGTAGAGGAAGGTGTCGCCGATTGTGAAGAACGTATTGCCACCGAAGTTGGTGCCGCCGCCCGGGAGCAGCGCCTCCGGCCAGGTCGGATAGTCCTCGGCCGTGATGGCCCAGCCGAGATCGTGGAAGTCGTTGTTGGTGACCACCGCGCCGGTGGAATCGATCACCGACACGCCGACTCCGGAGTCACCGCTGCCGGTGCCGAAGATATGGTTACCGTTGATGACCAGGTCGAGGTTGTTGAAGGTCAGGATATCGGTCGAGGCCCAGGTCGCACCCGTGTAGCCGATGCCCTGCACGGTGTTGCCCGAGATCGTGCCGGTCGAGCCCGAGACCTGGATGCCGTTCTGCGCCGTCCAGTTGGTGGCGCCGATGCCCGTGACGGTGTTGCCGTGGATGTCGACATCCGCGTTGACGACGACGATGCCGCCCTTCTGGAAGTCGATCACCGTCGAGTTCTTGATCTCGATCGAGTTCAGATCGGTGGACGCGCTGGGCGTCGCGGCCCCGCCGTCCGGATCCACGTTGATGACGTAGATGCCGACGCCGCGCTGCATGCCGAACATGGCATCGCTCTCGCGCACGCCCGTGACGGTGACGCCGTCGATGACGCCGCCGTCGCTGTCGAGGAACGAGATGCCGACCAGCGTGCCGTTGTCGGGCGCGACCGCGTCGATGCCGCCGCGCTGATCGCCGTCGACCGTCAGGTTCTTGATCGTGACGTTGTCGGCGTCCTCCACCGAGATGATGGAGACGAGATCGCGGCCGGAGGTCGGCGAATCCGCGGTCTTCACAAGCGTCGCAGGCGCCTCGACGATCACCAGGCCGGGCAGGCCCGTGCTCTCGAGGATCGCGGCCTGGATCGTCAGATTGTCGACCTCAACCGTGACCTGCTCGGTGTAGGTGCCGGGCGCCACATGGATCGTGATCGGGCCCGTAATGCCGGAGGAGCGCAGGTCCGCCGCGTAATCGACGGCCTCCTGGATGGTGTCGAACTCGCTGCCGCCGCCGACCAGAAGCTGGAACGGATCGTTCGGCAGATACGTCGAGCCGGAGCGCACCACCTCGGTGTTGACGAGGGTGTCGGTGCCTTCCCAGCTGCCCGACGCCGCGATCCACTTGCCGGTGCCGGTGTCGAACTTGAGCGAGGCGAGCGAATACATCTCGGCCGTGTCGATGCCGGTGCCGCCGTCGAAGGAATCGTTGCCCTCGCCGCCGAAGCTGCGGTCGTTGCCGCCGTCACCCGCGATGGTATCAACGCCGTCGCCGCCGTTGAGGGAGTCGCCGTCGGCGCCGCCATGCAGTTCGTCCGCGCCTGCGCCGCCGAGCAGCGCGTCCGCGCCGTCGTCGCCATACATGACGTCGGCGCCACCGGCGCCTTCCATCCAGTCGTGGCCGCCATTGCCCTTGAGCATGTTGGCGGCGCCGTCGCCGAGCAGCACGTCGCTGGCGCTGGTGCCGATCACGTTCTCGACGCCCGAGATGGTGTCGAGATTGCCGAAGCTGTCGCGCGCCTGGCCGTCGCCCGGACGGGGGTTGGTTTCCCAGACCTCGCCCGGGTTGTTGCGCACATAGCCTTCGGTCGCGAGCGAGCCGAGCTGGACGAACACGCCCTTGCTGCCGCCGTCCTGGCTGTAGTCGACCGTGTCGGTGCCGATGCCGCCCTGGAGCGTGTCGTTGCCGGCGCCGCCGATGATCAGGTCGTTGCCGTCATTGCCGCCGAGGATATTGGCCTGGTCGTTGCCGATGAGGATGTCATCCGCATCGGATCCATAGGCGTCGACGATGCCCGTGACGTCGTCGATGCCGACGACCTTGTCAACGACGGAGGCGCGGTCGGTCGCCTTGTGCGCGCCGGCCGTGTCGGAGCCGATCGTCCAGTTGTCGTCCGACAGGTTGACGAAGACGCCGGAGGTCAGACCGTCATAGCTGATCGAGCCGATCGTGCCAGCCGCATCGACGCGCACCGTGAAGGTGCCGCCATCCGTGTCGCCGTCGCCGTCGGTGGCCGTGTAGCCGAAGTCCAGATCGATGAAGTGGTTGAGGCCGACCGGCGCCGGATGGTCGAGCGGCTGGCGCAGGATGAAGTCGTAAGAGCCAGTGCCCGCGTCGCTGATAAAGATCGTGAAGACGACGTTCGAGGCGTTGTGCGCCACCGGCACGGCGCCAGTGTAGCCGACCAGAATGGTGTGGGCCGCGTCCATGTAGGCGAGGCTGACCGCCGCACCGTTCGAGGTGAGCGACACCGGGCTGCCGTTCGGATCGCGCGCGATGACCGTGAGGCTGTTGAAGGCAAGCGAAGGCCCGCTGCTGCCGCCGTCGGCGCCGAAGGCGACGTTGAGCCCGACGCCCGAGATGGTCGGCTCGCCGGGGCCCTCCTCGATGAAGGCCGGCGTGCTGGAATTAGCTGCGTTCGGATTGTCGTCGTTGATCGTCACCGAGATGGTCTGCACCGCGGTGGTGTCGCCGTCGCCGTCGGTGACCGTGTAGCCGAAGCTGAAGGTCTGCGACTCGTCGGTGCCGCTGCCTTCCACGTGCACGAGCGGACGGATCTGCCGATACGTGACGGTGCCGTCGGCATTGAGGACGAGCTCGATCACCGGCGAAGGACCGCCGCCGAGCTCACCGTCCATATCGGCATAGCCGCGCAGCATGATCTCGTTGCCCATGCGCGCGGGAGTCGTGATGTGGAACTCGATCTCGCGGGCTTCGCCCGTCACCACGTCGACGGCCATCAGACCGGACGGCGCCGACGTGAAGTTGACCGCATTGGCGAAGCTGCCGCCCGCCCACCCGTCGGATCCGGAAGTCGGTACTGTGACAGAGCCCTGAATGACCAGCGGACCATCCGCAACGGTGCCGGCCGGCGCATAGAAGCCGTCGTTGCCCGTCAGGGCGGATTCCGAGCTCGCTTCGAACGTGATGCCCGATGCGGTCGGCTCGGTGTCGTTGACGGTCACGGAGATCGACTGAGCCGTCGTGGTGTCGTTGTCGCCGTCGGTCAGCGTGTAGGAGAAGCCGAGATTCTGCGCCGCGTCCGTGGCGCCGCCGTCCTGGTGCACCAGCGGCTTGTGCTGGCGATATTCAACCGAGCCGTCGGAGCGCAGCACGAGCTCGATGACCACGGAGGGATCGCCGCCGCCGAGCGGGCCGTCCATGTCGGCGCGGCCGCGGAGGATGATCTCGTTGCCGTTCAGCACCGTGTCAGCGAGGTTGAAGGTGACGGGGCGCACCTCGCCCGACGTCACGTCGATCACCGACAAGCCGCTCGGCGCGCCCGTGAAGGTCACGGCGGTCGCGAAGCTACCGCCCTTGTAGCCGTCGGCGCCGGGCGACGGCGGAGTCGTGACATTGCCCGTGATGATAAGCGAGCCGTCCGCGGTGGTGCCGGCGGGCGCATAGAGGCCGTCGCCGCCCGTGAGGGCAGATTCCGACTGGGTCCCGAGCGCGGCCCCGGTCGCGTTCGGCGTGTCGTCATCGACGGTCACCGTGAACGAACCGGTCGAGCCGAAGATCGTGCCGCCGGCGCGGTCGCCGTCGGAGTCGAAGGCCGCGAAGCGGAAGGTCAGGTCGAGATTGTTCTCGCTGTTGGCGGGCGTGCCGTCGTGCTCGAGGTTGCCGAGCAGCTCGAACTTGTAACCGCCATTGTTGGTGGTCGGATCGATGGTGACGCGGAACACCTGGTTCGCGGGATCCGACGAGCCCGTGCCCTGCTTGAAGGCGAGCAGGACATAGCCGCCGTTCCACACGCCCGGCGCGGACTCCAGATAGGTGATCGCGTAGCTCAGGTTCGAGCCATCGGACGTGAGCGTGGCGCCCGCCTCCACGCCGTTCACGAGGATCGACGGCGTGAGCACGTTGTTGCCGATGCCGAGTGCGGCACCGCTGGCGTTCACGAAGGCGACGGTGCGGCCGATCGGATCGTCGTCGGTCGCGTTGCCGTCCGAGATGTCCTCGGCCTTGAGATTGTTGTCATTACCCCACTCGATGCCGAGCGAGATCGGGGCGCCGCTGAGCGGGTTCGGCGCCGTGGTGGCGGAGCCCGAGACGTCGCCATTGCCTGACGGCGTGGTGTTGCCGCCGGGCAGGCCATCCTCGTCCACGGTCGAATTGATGGCGCCGGTGAGACGCGGCGCATCGTCGTCGACCACGATCGAGAAGCTTCCGTCGACCGAATCGCCGTCCGCATCGGTGGCGCGGAAGCCGAAGTCCAACGTGATGTCGTTCTCGGTGTCCGCCGGGGTCGGCGGATGGTCGAGATTGTCGAACAGCTCGAACTCGTATTCGCCCGCGCCATCGTCCGAGATCTCGACCCGGAACACGAGCCGCGCGCCGGCGCGGCCCTCGATCACCGTGTCGGAGATGCGGTCGATGGTGACGAGCTCTCCGTCCGAGGTGAGCTGCGCGCCGGTGCTGGTGAGCACCGCGGCGCCGTCGCTGCTGTTCGAGCCGACCAAAGAGACATCGCGGTCGATCGCGCCGGAGCCGTCGCGGTCATCGGCGCCCCAGGCGATGTTGAGATCCCCCGCCGCGCGGGTGAAATCGAACAGGGTGTCGCCCGGATAGGTGTGCTCCAGCCCGGTGTTGCCCGGCCCGACCAGGCCGAAGAAGGTCTCGCCGACGAACTCCTCGTCGACGGTGTTCGTCACCGGACCGGTGAGCCGCGGCGCGTCGTCGTCGACCGTGACCGTGAAGCTGCCGTCGATCGAGTCGCCGTCCGAGTCGGTCGCCCTGAAGTTGAAGCCGATGATGATGTCGTCTTCGGTGTTCGGCAGCGGGTGATCGATATTGTCGTTGAGATCGAACGTGTAGCTGCCGCTGTCGTCATCCGAGAGCGTGATCGTGAACACGCGCCGATCGAAAATGGTGAGCGGTCCGCCATTGTCGTTGGCGACGCCCCAGATCTCGGTGTCGGAGACGTGGATGAACTGGACGTTGACGCCGTTCGACGTGAGCTGGAACGGCGTCGAATTCGACGGCGTGGTCACCATCACGGCCTGACCCGTGCTGATGCCCGTGAACTCCACCTCGCGGTCGATCGCGCCCGAGCCGTCGCGGTTGTCCGAGCCCCACGAAATGTTGAGATCGCCCGTGACGTCCTCGTCCTGGCCCGCGAGATCGCCCGGATAGCTGTGCTCGTTCTCGGTGTTGCCGGCGTTGCTGACGTATTCCTCGTCGACCGACTTGCTCTCGGGCGTGGCCGAGAACTGCGGCACGTCGTCGACGACCGTGACCGTGAAGGTCGAGGTCGACGTATCGCCGTCGGAATCCGTCGCCGTGTAGTTGAAGGTGAGCGTCAGCGGGTTCTCGGCATTGCCGACGTCGTCCGCATGATCGAGCGGCTTCTTCAGCGTGAAGGAGTATTCGCCGTTGTTGGCGTCCGAGAGCGAGGTGAACAGCACCACGCGGCTGTTGCTGGTGTCGGCCGGCGCGGGCGAGCCCGTGTAGCCAATGAGCACGCCGTTGACGATCGCGAAGGAGACGGCCTGCCCGAGCGAGGTCAGACTCGTCCCATTGTGGGTGCCCGACACCGCCACGCTGTTGTTCGTGAAGGCGACCGAGCGGTCGCCGGGCTGGCCATTGCCGTCATTGGCATTGTCCGCGCCCCACTGGATGTTCAGCGAGATGCCGGAAACCGACGCCTCGAGGTCGGGGCTTTCGGTCTCGTCGTTGCCGCCATTGACGGCCTCGTCCTCGACGCTGGCTGCGGTGCCGACATTGGCGATCGGGCGATCGTCCACGACCGTGACCGTGAAGGTGTTCGGCGAGGTGTCGCCGTCCGAATCCGTGGCCGTGTAGTTGAACGTGAGCGTGAGCGAGTTCTCGCCATTGCCGGTGGCATGATCGAGCGGCTTCACGAGGGTGAAGCTGTAGCTGCCGCTGCCGAGATCGGAGAGCGACGAGAACAGCACGACGTTCGCGGCGCCCGTGGTGGTCGGCACGGGCGAGCCCGTGTAGCCGACGATCTCGCCAGTCGAGAGGATCGTGAACGAGACCGGCTGGCCGAGCGAGGTCAGGCTCGCGCCATTGTAGGCGCCGGAGACCGCCACGCTGTTATTGGTGAAGGCGACCGAACGATCGCCCGGCTGGCCGTTGCCGTCATTGGCGTCGTCCGAGCCCCAGAGGATGTTGAGCGCCACGCCCGAGACCGAGGCGCCGAGATTCGGGCTCTCGATCTCCTGGTTGCCACCATCGACGGCCTCGTCCTCGACCGTGGAAGCCGTGCCGGTGCCGGCGATCGGCTGATCGTCGACCACGTTCACCGTGAAGGTGTTGGCGTTGGTGTCGCCGTCGGAATCGGTCGCGGTGTAATTGAAGGTGAGTGAAAGGCTGTTCTCGCCCGCGCCGGTGGCATGATCGAGCGGCTTCTTGAGCGTGAAGGAATACTCGCCGTTATTGGCATCCGAGAGCGAGGCCAAGAACACCACGCGGGCGTCGCTGCTGTTGGCCGGCGCGGGCGAACCCGTGTAGCCGATGAGCACGCCACCCACGACCGCGGTCGAGACCGGCACGCCGAGCGATGTCAGGCTGGCGCCGTTGTAGGCGCCCGAGACCGTCACGCTGGCGTTGGTGAAGGCGACCGAGCGATCGCCCGGCTGGCCGTTGCCGTCATTGCCGCTATCCGCGCCCCACGAGATGTTGAGCGAGACGTTCGAGACCGAAGCGCCGAGATCGGGGCTTTCGGTCTCCTGGTTGCCGCTGTTGACGGCTTCGTCCTCGACGGTCGAGGCGGTGCCGGTGCCGGCGACCGGCGCGTCGTCATCGACCGTGATGCGGAAGCTCTCGGCCTCGCCGAGGTCGCCGTCCGCATCCGCCGCGCGGATGCGGAAGTTCAGCTCGAGATCGTTCTCCCGGTTGGCCGGGGTGAGCGCATGGTCGAGATTGCCGAGCAACTCGAAGGTGTAGTTGCCGTTCTCGCTGGTCGGATCGATCGTCAGCTTGAAGACCTGGTCGGCGACCGTGGTGGCGCTGCCGGTCGACTTGTAGGCGGTCAGCACATAGCCGCCGTTCCAGGTGCCGGCCGGCGCCTCGAGATAGTCGATGCGATAGGCGAGCGCGACGCCGTCCGACGTCAGGTTCGCGAAAGTCGATCCGAGGCTCGCGGTGACATTGGTCACGGCGCCGACGGAGAGCGGCGTTCCGGACCCGCCCTGCGTGACGAAGGACACGGTTCGGCCGATCGGATCATCGTCCGTCGCATCGCCGTCCGCGATGTCCTCGGCCTTCAGATCGCGGTCGGCGCCCCAGGAGACGCCGAGACCTCCGCCGACCTGCCAGCCATTGGCGGTGGCGCTGCCCGGGTTCGGGCTGAGGTCGGTGCCGTTATAGGAGCTCGGGCTCGACGGCGCGCCGAGATTGCCGCCCGCGAGCGACTCCTCGTCGATCGAGCGGTTGTCGGCATTGTCCTGCACCGGCGTGTCGTCGTCGACCGTGACCTGGAAGGAGCCCGAAACCGAGTCGCCGTCGGAGTCGTAGGCCGTGAAGCCGAAATTCAGGTCGATGTTGTTCTCGCTGCCGCCCGCCGGATGGTCGAGCACGTCCTGCAGGGTGAACTCGTAGGATCCGAAGTCCTGGTCCGAGAGCGAGATCGTGAAGACAGGATTGCCATCGGCAGTCGCCGTGATCGTCGTGCCGTCCGCCGAGAGCGCATAGCTCAGCGCGGCGCCATTCGATGTCAGCTCCATGGCCTCGAGGCCGGAGACCGTGCCGGCCGTGAACACCACGGCCCGATCGCCGTTCACGGGAGCGCCCGTGATGCCCCCGTCCGGATCCGAATCGGCATTGTCGGCACCCCAGAGGATGCCAAGCGAGTGCTCGGCCGAGGTCGCCTCGCCGAGCGCGTCGGAGGCGCCGCCGCCCTTGTTGCCGCCGTTCAGGCCTTCGTCATCGACGGTGCCATTGATCGGCGCCACGATCACGGGCGTGTCGTCGTCCACCGTCACGGTGAAGCTCGTCTCCACCGCGTCGCCGTCGAAGTCGCGCGCCGTGACGTGGAAGCCGAGGTCGATGTCGTCCTCGAAGGCCGTCTCGGTGGCGCCCGTCTCGGTGTCGTCATGCCCCGGATGGTCGAGCACATCGTGCAGATGAAAGACGTAGCTGCCCGCCCCGTCGTCGCTGAGCGAGACGTGGAACACGAGGCGCTCGGAGCTTCCCGCCACATAGCCTTCGAGGCGTGTGCCGTCGTCGACCACGCGGAACAGCACGGTCTCACCGCGCGAGGTCAGCCCCTCGCCGCCGTCCACCGTCGCGTCGGTGAAGAACAGCGCGCGGCCCGTGAGCGCATCGGCCGAGGAATTGCTGTTGTTGCCGGCGCCATCCTGGCGGAAGCCGTCGTCGCTATCGGCGTTGTCGGCGCCCCAGGAGATGTTGAGCGTGCCGGCCGAGAAGGTGGGCGTCAGGAAGGCATCGCCCGGGCCGAACAGATTGCCGCCGAGGAGGCCGCCATCCTCGTCGACGGTCGTCGCCTGCGCCTCGCCGGTCTCCGGGGCGTCGTCGTCGACCGTGACCGTGAAGGAGCCGGACACCGCATCGCCGTCGCCGTCGCGCGCGACGTAGCTGAAGGTGAGATCCTGGTCGTCCTCGATCTGGTCCTCGGGATGATCGAGGTTGTCGATCAGCGTGAAGCTGTAGGAGCCCGCATCGGTGTCAGACAATGAGACCATGAACACCTGCGCGTTCGCGGCATCGCTGGTCACGTTGCCGTCGGCATCGATATAGCTCTCGCCGTCGAAGCGATAGGCCGTCAGCAGGGTCCCGTTCTGCGTCACCTCGTAGGTCAGCGAGACCCCGTTGGAGGTGAGCTCGAGCTGCGCCAGCGCATCCTGGGTCGCCGTCTCGTCGAACACGAGCGAGCGGTCGCCATTGGCGTCCAGATTGCCGCCGTCGACGGTCGCGTTGGCATCGTCGGCGCCCCAAAGGATGCCGAGCGAGATCGCGCTGGCAGTCGTCGCGGTGTCGCGCGAGCCCGCCGGGTCGTAGTCGCCGGCCATGCCGCCGGGCGGATAGCTGTCGCCGGCGTTGCCGTTGATCCCCTCCTCGTCCACGGTCGCGGCGCGGTTGGTCTCCTGATCGAGAACCGGGCCGTCGTCGTCGACCGTCACCGTGAAGGCGCCGGGAATCGAATCGCCGTCGGCATCGCGCGCCACGTAGCTGAAGGTGAGATTGTGGTCGTCCTCGACCTGTCCATCGGGGTGATCGAGGTTGTCGATGAGCGTGAAAGTGTAGGAGCCGGCGTCGGTGTCGGACAGCGAGACCGTGAAGACGCGCGCGTCCGCGGCATTCTCGGTGACGTTGCCGTCCGCGTCGATATAGTCCTCGCCGTTGAAACGGTAGGCCGTGAGCAGCGTGCCGTTCTGCGTCACGTCATAGGTCAACGAGACCCCGTTGGAGGTGAGATCGAGCGCCTCCAGCGCGCCCTCGGTCGCAGTCTCGTCGAACACCAGCGAACGGTCGCCATCGAGGCCTAAATTGCCGCCATCGACCACGGTATTGGCGTTGTCCGCACCCCAGAGGATGCCGAGCGAGACCGCGTTGGCGGTGGTGGCCGTGTCGCGCGGACCGGCCGGGTCGTAATCGCCCGACTGATAGCTGTCGCCCGCGTTGCCGTTGATGCCTTCCTCGTCCACGGTCGCGGCGCGGTTGGTCTCCTCGTCGAGCACCGGGCCGTCGTCGTCCACCGTGACCAGGAAGTCGCCGTCGATGGCGTCGCCGTCCGAGTCATAGGCCGTGTAGCTGAAGGTGAGGTCGATATCGTCCTCGGTATCCGCCACCGGATGATCGAGCGTGCCGAAGAGCTCGAACAGATAGCTGCCCGTATTGGTGTCGTCCGAGAGCGTCACCACGAAGACGACCGCGCCCTCGGGCACCTCGCCTTCGCTGAACTCGCCCTCGATCACCTCGCCGTCCGCATTGAAGTAGAGGCCGTCCGTGAAGCGGTAGGCGGTGAGCACGTCGCCTTCGTTGTTGAAGACGTACTGCAGCGGAACGCCGCTCGAGGTGAGCGCAAGCCCATCGAGCGTCGCGAGCGTCGCCGGCTGGTCGAACACCACGGCGCGGTCGCCGTCGACCGGAGCGCCGATGACGCCGCCATTGGGGTTGTCGTTGAAGCGGTCGGCGCCCCAGGAGATGCCGAGTGAGCCGGTCGCGGTGATCGCCTGGCCGGGCGCATCGCCGTCGTCCACGGCCGCGAACGACTCTTCACCGCCGTCATCGTCCGGCGTGCCGACTTCCGGGTTGCCGCCGGGCAGCCCGTCCTCGTCGACGGTGCCGTGGGTCGCGCCCTCGACGGTCACGATCGGCGTGTCGTCGTCGATGTTGAGCGTCAGCGTCGCGGTCGCGGTGTCGCCGTTGCTGTCCTGCACCGTGAACGGGAAGTCGAGGAGGATGTTGTCCTCGAAGGCGCGCTCGATCTGCTCGCTCGTCGCGGGATTGTCCTGATCCGGGTGATCGAGCGAGGCGAACAGAGTCACCGTGTAGGTGACGGTCGAATCGCCGTTCACGACCAGCCCGATGGTGAACACCGTGCCGTTGACCGTGGAGGCCGTGATGGTGCGGCCGTCCGCCGACACCGTATAGGTGATCTGGTCGCCGCCCGAGGTGAGACCCGCGATGGGGCCGGATGAGACGTTGAAGAAGAGATCGCCGAAGCCGTCCGGGCCGAAGTTCACCGGCAGCTGGCCCGTGATGGTCGACGGGAAGACGTCGTCGCCCTCGCCCGCGAGATTGCCTTCGTTGATGTCGATCTCGTCCTCATCGAGACCGAGAGCGAGGTCGAGCGCCGTCGGCGCGCCATTGCCGGCGAACTCCGCCGGGCCGAGACCGCCGGCGCCATCCTCGGGGCCGAGCAGCGCAAGACCGTTGCGATCGCCGAAGCCGTCGATCTGGAAGGTGCCGAACTGGCCGCCCGTGTTGCGGGCGCCGGCGCCCTCGCCGGCCGCCGGCAGGATCGACTGATCGGTGGAGATCGGGAAGAGGTTGGCGAACTCGCCACCCGTTACGATTCGGTCCGGACCGACCTGCAACGAGAGGTCCTGCACCGGCTGTCCGCTCGAGTCGAAGAAGGGCTCGACCGTTACGGTCGCCTGATTATCGAAGAGGATGACGAGGCGTTCGCCGACGCGCACCAGCGTGATGTTCTCGCTGCTGATGTCGCTGAGATCGAGCCGCGTCGCCCCGTCCAGACGGACCGTAATGGCCTGACTGCCTTCGGGTTTCGTGACCTTGATGGTGCGTGGTGCCGTACCGGCATTTTGACCAGCGGTCGCCTGCGCGACCACGAACGGCGCGTTCATGCGCAACCCCCCGATAAAAAATTCTCAGTGCTGGAAAACCAGCCGCCCTAGCCCTATCGCTTGGTAACGTATTCTTAACCTTGGGGGGGTTCTAGCGAATTCGTTGCAAATTGTGCGTATTTGCGACTCCGTGGTTAAGTCGACACAGAAAATCCCTCGCCGTTCCGTTGTGGAATAGAGTCCATCTCAGATTACGCGGGGCCGGCTAGCCGACAGATATTTGGGAACTTCCCGTATCGCCGCAATATTTCCGAAATATAAACTGATTTACACGCGAAGTTGCTCAGGAATTCTCTAGTTAATCGCGGTTTATTCCCCAAGGGGATGGCCCTGAAAACTTCTTCGGACCTCAGGGTTTTATTCTCCCACGACTCATTCGCACGGATTCGAACAGACATTCACGTGCACTTCTACTTTGTATGCACCATCGCGACTGCCGTAAGTCCCCCGCCCGCGGGCGCCCGCTGGTCGCACGGTCCGGACCCCCGTGATACATGGAGGCGGCGGAGGGGCTCGTGACCAAGATCGCCATTGCAACGCCGGCCTACGGCGAGATCTTCTATTCGTCCTATGTGCAGAGCCTGTTCCGCCTGGTGCGGGGCCTGGAGCGCGCCAAGATCCCGTCGACCTTCGCCTCGATCTCCTACGCGGACATCGTGGAGAGCCGCAGCTTCCTGCTGACCCGCTGGTACGACAAGACGGACGCGACGCACCTCCTGTTCGTCGACGCCGACATGGGTTACGAGCCGCAGCTCGTGCTCGACATGCTGCGCTTCGACAAGCCGCTGGTCGGCGTCGTCTATCCCAAGCGCGAGATCGATCTCGATCGCTATGCCAAGCTGGTGAGCGAGGGGCGCTCGTCCGAGAGCGCGCGGGCCCGCGCGCACAATTTCATCTATCGCAGCAATGCGCGCAGCAACCTGCCCGATCGCAACGGCTTCATCGAGGTGGACGGCTGCGGCGCCGGCATCCTGCTGGTGCGGCGCGACTGCGTCGACGAGATGCTGAAGAGGTTTCCCGAGCTCTCCGACGCCGGCGCCAAGAAGACCTCGCCGATCGCGCGCGAGCTCGACCGGCTGATCCGCTGCTTCGAGCCGCTCATGGTGGACGGCGCGCGGCTCTCCGAGGACTATGCGTTCTGTCATCGTTGGCGGCAGTGCGGCGGCACGGTCTATGCGAATATCGCGTATGAGATCAGCCATGTCGGCCTGCACCGGTTCAAAGGCCGCTTCAGTGAGGCGCGCAGCGGGCCGCGGGTCACGGTGCGGACCGGGCCGACGGTTGCGATCGCGAAGCCGCTCGCGGCCGCGACCGGCAATGTCAAATCTCCGCTGCGCGTGAAGGCGGTCGTCGCGCCGAAGGACGTCAAGCCGAAGGAGAGCCGCACCGACGGGCGGCGCAAATAAGAGGCGATCATGGCGACGGTCTCATTCACGGGCGTCAAGAGCTGCAAGGCGTCCGGCGACGCCATCGACGTCGTGTTCAAGACGCGCTACTCGGGCGACCTCGCGGTGACGATGACGCGGGCGTGTCTCGGCGAGCTGGTGGCGGCGTTGTCGCAGGACGCGGGCGCGGCGGACGCGCCGGCCGAGACACTGAAGCCGGAGACGGCCGAGCCGCAGGGCAAGCGCGGACGCGCCGCGGCGGCGGCGGAGACGCCAGCGGTCGCAAAGCCTGCCGCCACTGCGGCCGAGCCGAGCCCTGAGGCGAAATCGACCGGCGCCGATGCGGGCGTCACCGCGCGCGTGCCAAAGAGGTGGGCCGTGGGCGCGGAGACGCAGGCGCACAAGATGGTGCTCGTGTTCTTCGATCCGCAGACCGAACGGCAGAGCACGTTCGCGCTGAGCCCGAAAGCCGCCAACCAGATGGCTCACGCGCTCGTCGAAAAAGCGAAGGTTGTTTCGGGCAGCGCGGCGCCGCGCAAGGACGCGGCCAAGTCCTAGCGCGACCCCGCCGGAGCGACGCTGCGGCGGTTGGCCCGGGCGGCTCAGAACAAGCGGATCTGTGAGCCGTCCAAGTTGTGACCGTTCTCCAGCTCCGCGACCGCAACCCATGTCCTGCCGGAGCCGGAGTTCGAATCGTACCAGAGGATGTTGGTATCGGTCTCGAAGAAGAACCTCGGATTGGTTCCGGAGCCCGGCAGTGTCGTGCCTTCGTCGTAGAGCGCGGCGTTCGCTCCGCTGAGCGTTCCAGTCGTCAATGTCAGACCGGCCAGCCCTGAGTTCTCGATGAGGATCTCGTCGCCACTCGCGAAGTCGACGATAGAGTCGCCGAATTCGGAGGTGGCGTCGAACCGGAAATCATCGTTTCCGGCCCCACCGACCAACACGTCGACCCCGGTGCCTCCGACGAGCACGTCATTCCCGCCGTTTCCGAAGAGAATGTCATCGCCGTCTCCGCCGTTGAGCGTCTCTCCACCGGAGGAGCCCGCGATGATATCGCGGTTGGAGAAGTCGTCGTCACTCTCACCATCGTGAGGCGATGAACCGTCATCAGAGATGCGATAGCCTCCTGCGTTGACGGCAACACCATCGAACGTACCGCCGTTCGTGAGGATGAAATCCTCCACGGCGTTTCCGTTGAAGTGGTCGATCACCTTGATGCTGCTTCCATTGTAGGACACCAGCAGGTCGTCAGCGGTCGCGTCGCCGTCCGCGTCGAGCCTTTCGAAGTTGAAGCCGGTGATCACCGCGGAGCTGCTTGCGGTCGTGATCTGGATCAGGTCGCTGCTTCCGCTGCCGCCCGCCTCCTTGATGATGTCGTGGCCGTCGCCGCTGAAGGCAAAGCGGTAGTCGTCGCTGTTGTTGCCGCCGGCGAGGACGTCATTGCCTGTGCCGCCGCTCAGCGTGTCGTTGTCCTCCTGACCGAAGAGCGTGTCGTCGCCGTCGCCGCCGGTCAGCGTGTCGTCGCCATTGTCGCCGTAAATAATGTCGCTTCCGGCGCCGCCATTGATCGTGTTGGCGCCATCATTGCCGGTCCGGATCGTGAAGGTCTCGTCGACCCAGGCGCCGGAGCCGGCCGCGTCCGTGCTGCGGATATTCAGCGTATAGGTCGAACCCTGCGACATCCCCGAGTTGATGCGGGTAATCGCGCCATTGTTGAGATTGACCGTGAAGTCGGGCGAGTTCACGCCGAAGAACTGATACTGGTGGCCCGAGGCGTTGTCCGGATCCACGGTCGTCAGGTTGGCGATGACCGCGTTCGTGCCCGGAAGCGACGTGTTGTTCGGGATCACGCCGTTCCAGACGATGTCGGTCGGCGCCTGGTTCTCATTCACGTTCACGACATTGATCGTGAAGTTCTGCGTGCTCGTCAGGTTGCCGTCGCTCGCCTGCACGGTGATCTGGTGCGAGGTATTGGTCTCGAAGTCGAGCAGCGAGCCGTTCGCGACCGAAACCTCGCCGGTCGAGGCGTTGATGGCGAAGCGGCCGCCCGCGTTGTTGGTGAGCGAGTAGGTCACCGTGCCGCCGTGCGGATCGGCCGACGAGGCCGTGATGCCGACCAGCGTGCCGTTGGCGGCGTTCTCGTTGACGTTGCCGCCGGTTGCTCCGCTGCTGTCGGTCGGCGTCGACGGCGCGATATTGGTGACGTTGATCGTGACGTCGACCTCGTCGCTCAGGGTGCCGCCGTCGGTGACCCGCACGCGGACGACGAACTGGGTCGGGGCCGACTCGAAGTTGAGGGTCTGGCCGTTGATCAGGCTGATCTGGCCGGAGTTCACATCGATCTCGAACTTGCCCGAGGGATCGTTGACGATCGCGTAGGTCAGGTTTTCGAACGTGTTGGCCGCGTCGTTGCCGCCGCCCGCATCCGGATCGGTGCCGTTCACGGTGGCGAGCACGGTTGTCGCGGTGGCGTTCTCGGCCGCATTGGCCGCGAAGTCGAGACCCGCGTTCGGCGCCTCGTTCACGTCGCCGATGTTGATCGTGAGCGTCTCGGTGCGCGACAGCGGCGGGATGCCGTTGTCCGTGGTCTGGACCTGAAGCGTGTAGCTCTGCGCCGCCTCGAAGTTGAGAGCAGATGCCGTGCGGATCTCGTTGCCGACCAGGGTGAACAAGCCAGCGCCGGTGCCGCCGACGATCGCGTAGCTGTGGCTCTGCCAGGCTTCCGGGTCGGTGGTGGACAGCAGGCCGACGACCGTGCCGGCGGGCAGGTTCTCGTTCACGCTGTCGGAATCGCCCCCGTCGAGCGCCAGATCGGTCGGCGCGTCGTTGACGAGGTCGGCATAGGACAGGCTCGTGCCGCCTTCGAAACTGAAGGTCTCGAAGTTGTAGAACTCGTCCGTGATGCCGTCATGGGTGATCGCCACGCCGTTGCCGGGCAGCGCCGAGATGCTCGTAATGGCGGCGGCGCTGAAGGCGAAGTCGAGGTTCACGGTGTCGGCGTCACCGCCGCCGTCCGCCACCACGCGGTGGCCAGACGTGCGCCCGCTCAGATCGAGCGTGTCGTTGCCGCCAAGGCCGTTGAAGTGGATGGTCGAAGGCGAGAGGCCGGTGCCGGTGAAGCTGCCCGCGATGACGACGCCGTCGCTGCCGACGCTGCCCGTGATCGCGATCTCCTCGAACTCCGTCATCTGCACCTTGATCTCGTGACCCGCGCCGACGCCGTTGGAGACGAGGATCATCTGAGGATCGGTGAAGCCCGCCGGCGCGACATAGTTGTTGCCGGTGCGCAGCTCGTAGGCCGCGGCCGTCTCGAGATAGATGGTCTCGCCGGCGCCCGCGATGTCGAGGTGGAAGGTGTCCGTGTCGCTCGCCGGCACCGGCCCGTTGCCGCCGTGGGCGAAGTCGTTGCCGTCGCCCCAGGCATAATAGACGTGATCGTCGCCCTCCTGGGCATAGATCGTGTCGTTGCCGGCTCCGCCCGTGATCTGATCGTTGCCGCCCGCGCGGCCGGCCTCGGCCGAGAGCGCGAGATGATTTGCCTGGATATAGGCGATCGTGTCGGCGCGGTCCCAGCCGGCGAAGGCCGGCACCACGCTCGCGCCCGCTTCGAGCGCCGCGAACACGCCCCAGCCCGAGCCGCCCGGCAGGGCGAGGCCTGCCGCCGCCGCGAGCGCGTCGGTGTTCATCACATCGCCGAAGATGATGTCGTTGCCGGCGGCACCGTTGATGGTGTCGCCCCCGGCCGAATTCGGGCCGCCGGAGCCGCCGCCGAGGCTGGCGATCACGCTCGCGAGCTCGCCCGCATTGTTGATGTTGGTCGCGCCGTTGTTCGGCGAACCCTCGACACGCGAGAGCAGGCCGAGCGCGGTCGGCCCGACCGCGATGCCGACCGCTTCGATCGTGAAGGCCTGCTCGGGGCCCGCACCATCGTTGTCGGTCTCGATCCGGCCGACCTCGTTGCTGCCGTCGGTGCCGAGGGCATGATTGAGGTTGTCCTGCGCGTCGCCAGCGTCGATCGAATTGCCGCTGTCGTTCAGCGCCGCAGTCGGCTCGCCGTCGGAGATGAACACGACCTGGTTGACGTCGGCATTCGCCAGCGTGCCGGGCCCGTTCTGGGCTTCGACGGATTCGAGCGTGATCCTGCCGGGGCCGTCCGTGGTGGTGAACTCGACGTAGTCGATCAGCTTGCCCTGGTTCGAACCGGTGCCCGCGACGGTGACAGAGACCGTTCCGCCGAAGGGCACGAAGATGTTCTCGGGCCCGCCGGGCTGGCTCGAGCCGTCGGTGAACCAGATCGTGTAGTTGTAGACGGTGTCCTCGAGCAGCGGGTTGGTGCTGTCGAAGAGGCCGAACGTCGCGGACGTGACATTAAGCCCGTTGAACCCGCCGACGTTCTCGAAGCCCGATCCGACAGCGTCGAAGTCGTGGAAGCTGCCGAAGTCGAAGCGCAGCGTCTCGCCGACATTGAGATCGACGTTGCCGCCATTGGCGTCGACACCCCAGCCGCCGGTCACGGTGCCGTTGGCGTCCCCGAGGCTCGGGGTCCAGGCCGAGACCAGCGCAATGTGCTGCGTGCCGTTGCCGATGATGCGGGCCGTATCGTCGTCGCCGCCGGCGTTGGCATCGAAGGACGAGATCAGCGTGTTGACCTGGATCGTCGAGGTCGTGCCTTCGATCCAGTTCTGCGCCTGCTTCAGGCCGGCTTCGTAGTTGGTATCGCCGCCTTCGTTGAGACCGTTGATGAAGGCATGAGCGTTGGCGACGTTGGTGGTGTTCTTCACGCCGCCGACGACCAGGTCGAAGGTCATGCCCGGAGCGGCGTTGGAGCTGAACGAGATCAAGTGCAGACGGACATCCGCTGCGCCGGAGTTCGACAGCGCATCGATCTGCAGATTGACCGCGTTCTGCAGCGCCTCGAGGCGCGTGATGTCGTTGCCGTTGAAGTCGATCACCTCGTCCATGCTGCCCGACGTGTCGAGCACGAGGACGATATTGGCGCGATCGCCGGAGCCGACGCCGACGCCACCTTCATCGCCGACGAGGATGTCGTGGGTGTTCAGACCTGTGATGGTGCCGGAGGTCGAGAGCGGCGACGGTCCGGCCACGCTGTGCAGCGTCATGGAGCCCGAGACGTCGTCGACGTTCTCGCCCACCACGAGCGTGGTCTGGGCATCGAGCGTGATCGTGAGCGCCGCGGTGTCGGGATCGCCGTCAGCGTCGGCGATCGTGTAGTTGAAGGTGTCGGTGCCCGCCCCCACGGCGCTGGAGAAGCGCGTGTAGGTGTAGCTGCCGTCCGCAGCCATCTGCAGCGTGCCGTGCTGGCCGTTGACCGTGAAGCCGCCGCTCGAATTGGTGTCCGAGTTGCCATTGTTGACCGAGGCGAGGCTCGTGATCGAGACGCCGTCGGCGCCCTCAACGTCCTTGCCGGCCGGGCCGCTGGTGGTGTCGAGGCCGCTGATGACGTTGCCGGTCGTGCTCTGCTGATCGCCGACCGAGTCGGTGTCGGGCTTCGCGTCCGGCGCGTCGTCGACCACCGTGATGCTGAGCGTGCCGGTGTTGACGTCGTTGTCCACATCCACGGCTTGAACCGGGATGTTGATCGTGGTCGGACCGACCTGGTTGTCCGGCAGCGTGTAGCTGTAGCTCAGCACGCCGGTGCCCGAATTGTAGCCCGTGAGCGTGAGCCCGGGAGCCGTCAGGATGGCGAGCGACATCGAGCTCGCGAGGCTGCCGACCGGGACCGTGGTCCCGGCGATGATCACGCTGGCAAGACCATTCGGCGCCGTGAGCGTGATGGTGCCGGTGGTCGTCTCCGAGCTGTCGTCGTTGTCGGTCCCGTCGCCATCGGCGATCTCGCCCGAACCGGCGGGCTCGCCGGGGCGTTCGGGCAGGCCCTTCTCGTCGACGGAGTTCGACTCGTTGGTAACCGAGGTGCCGGCATCGTTGATCGAGATGACCAGCGTCGCGGTGTCGGGATCGCCGTCGCCGTCCAGCACCGTGTAGGTGAAAGTGTCGGTAGCGGTCAGCGGAGCAGTGGTGGTGCGGGTGTAGAGATAGCTGCCGTCCGTCTGCATCACCAGCGTGCCGTGCGCGCCGAGCACGGAGAAGCCGCCGGTCGGGTCGGTGTCGGAGCCGTTGGCGCCCGAGAGCCCGGAGATCACGATGCCGTCGGCGCCGGGCATATCCTTTCCGGCCAGGCCGCTGGTCGTGTCGACGCCCGTGATGACGTTGCCGTCCGTGGACTGGAAGTTGCCGACCGAGTCGGTGTCGTCGAGCGCCTCCGGCACGTCGTCCGGAACGTTGATCGTGACGGTCGCTTCCGCCTGGTCGCCGTCGAGGTCGGTCGCGACCACCTTGATGCCCGTGATGGTGATGGCGTCCTCGCCCTCGCCCACCGGGTGCGGGAAGTCGTCGAGCAGCGTGACCTTGACGGTCGCGGAGCCGGAGCCGCCGGCCGGGATCGGCAGGGTCGGCAGCGAGGTCAGCTCGACCTTGATCGCGTCGACGCCGCCGATACGGCCGACGATCTCGATCGAGGAGATCAGGTGCCAGGTCACGTCGTCAGGCGGCACCTCGTTGATGTCGGCCGTGATGCCCGCCACCGAAGTGAAGCCGACCGAGAGGATCTTGTCGCTGCCGGCCTGGAACGAGACCGTGTCGGTGCTGAACACCGGCTCAGGCGTCGTGTCGCTGCCGTTCGGCAGGTCGTCCTCGTCGACCGCGACCACCGCGTTGCGCGTGACCTGCGGATCGGCGCCATCCGCGACCGAGACCGTCAGGGTGGCCGTGGTCTTGTCGCCGTCGCCATCGGTCAGCGTGTAGGTGAAGGTGTCGGTGACCGGCGTCGTGTTGTTCACGATGTCGTTGCCGGCCTGGTAGCTGTAGCTGCCGTCGGCGCTGATCACCAAGGTGCCGTGCTGGCCAACGATCGCGACGGAAACCTCCGGGGACACGGACTGCACGGGCCCGCCGAGATTGTTGCTCACGATCCCGGTGACAGACCCGCCGTCGGCGCCCGTGAAGTCCAGCCCACCATCGAGCTCGGCGTCCGTGAGGACATTGCCGGTCGCGATTGCTTCTTCGATCACCGCGTCGGTGTCGTTCGCGGCGTCGGCCGTGTCGTCGTCGACATTGATCGACAGAGTCGCGGTGGTGGTGTCGTTGTCGCCATCCGTGACGCGGTAGACGAAGTCGAGGGACAGATTGTCCTCGAACTCGGTCTCGGTCGCGACGGTCGACGGGTCGTTGTTGGTGAGGTGGGCGAGCGGCCGCACCAGGTTGAAGGTGTAGGTGCCGTCGGCGTTCACGACCAGGGTGAACACGGTGAGCGGGCCGACGCTCGGCACCGTCATGGTGCCGGTGAGCGTGCCGCCGACGCCGTTCGCGACCCAGGCTGTGTCGACTGCGTATTGCGTGCCCGCCTTGGTCGCCGGATCGACATAGATCGCGTTGAGCGCCTGGCCGCTGCCGGTGACCGACAGGACCTCCAGCGACTTGAGGCCGTCCGCGCCGGCCGCGAAGGACAGGGCGCCGGACAGACTCGTGGCGTCGTAGTCGTCGCCCGGGCCGCCGGCGATGCCGTAGGCCTGGGTATCGTCGTCGAGCACCGCCGCCTGCAGGCTGACATTGTCGATCAGCGCGCCGTACTCGTTCTCCTGGCCGGCGCCGATGGCACGGAAGGCCAGCGTCGAGCTTGCGCCGGTCGCCGTCACCTGCAGCGTGATCTTCTGCCAGCCGACGATGCTGCCATTGGTCGTGTAGACGGACGCGCCGTTCCACATCACCTCGAGGCCGCTGCTGTTGGCGCCGTCGCCGGGCCGCGGCGAGTAGTAGAAGGTCAGCTCGTAGGTCTCGCCCGCGACGGTCGGAATGCCGGCCTGCTGGATCGTCGCGTGGGTCGCCGGTGCGGCCGGATTCGTGGCGTCGTCGAGGCCCGGATTGCCCTGCGTATCGGAGTCCAGCTCGACGAGGATCTGGCCGTGCTGCGCGGCGACGCCGCCGGCGCCGCTGAACTGCAGCTCGAAGGGAACGTCGTCGGTCTGACTCGGCGTGCCGTTGTCGTCGGTCCAGCCCGGAATGGCGTTGTAGATCGCCCACTGCCCGCCGACCAGGGTCGGATTGCTGTGATCCTCGAAGCTGCCGTTGACGATCAGGTTCTGGTTCGAATTGCCGGTGACGTTGAAGGCCTTGGGGCCGTCGTCCTCGAACACGATGCGTCCGCCGAGATCGATCGTGGCCGTGGCCTCATCGCCGTCGTCGTCCATCACGGTGACGCTCGCGAAGGCGACGCCGCTCGCGATCGCCTGGATCGCTGCGCCGACGTCGTCGCTCTCGTCGTGGTCGGTCGGGAAGTCGTCGTGCTTGATGGCGAGATACTGCGCGACGCTCAGGCTGCCCGTGCCGACATCGAGGCCGATCACGAAGGCGACCGTGCCGGCCGGATCGGCCAGGCTGGAGCCGTTCGCCTCGCGACCGACGATGAGTCCGCTCTCGACGAACAGGAAGATGTTGCGGCCCGAGGCCGTGGCATCGAGACCCGAGTCGACGCCGTTCGCGGCCGACAGCGAGAGCGCGAAGGCCGGAGCACCGCCAGGGCCATCGGCGCCGTAATTGGTCGCCCCGGCGCTGAAGAAGCTCGCGACGGTGGCGAACTGAATCGGGGTGCCATAGGCCGACATGAAGGCCGGAACGGTGGTGCCGGCGTCATTCGAGCCCGCATCGTCGCCGGCCGTCTCGTCGATGATCAGCGAAGCCGTGGTCGCCGCGATGGCGGCCACCGGCATGTCGTCGTCGACGCCGACAATGAAGCTGCCGGTCGCGGAGTCACCGTCGGAATCCGTCGCCGTGAAGCCGAAGGTGAGCGTGATGTCGTTCTCGTCGCCGCCCGGCGCGTGGTCGAGATTGTCCTTCAGGACGAAGGTGTATTTGCCGTCGTTGTCATCATAGAGGCGGACCTCGATCACCTCGCGGTAGGTCGAGTTGGAGCCGGCGACGCCGAGCAGCGTCATGCCGTCGCCCGAGAGCTGCCAGGTGACCAGATCGCCATTCGACGTGAGCGTCGCGGCGCCGTCGAGGCCGACCACGTTGTTCGTGAAGGTCAGTGTGCGGCCGACCAGATCCTGGACCGCGCCGTCCGGCGCATCGGCCGAGTCGGCGCCCCACGAAATGCCGAGGGTGCCGCTGGTCGAGACGTCGTTGCCGGGCACGTCGCCGGTCTGGCTGTCGCCGATGCCGACCGCGTTCGGATTGTTGAGCCCATCCTCGTCGACATACTGGACCCGGAAGGCCTGGACGTTGGCGAGGTAGGTGCCGTGATAACCCTCGTTCAGCAGGTTGTTGCCGAACCAGGTCTGCGAGATCGGGTCATAGCCGGTGCCGAGCTCGCGGAAGCTGAGCGTGCCGGTCGTCCCGGTGGCGGTGACCACATAGGCGTAGTGATCGAGCGCCCCATTCGACACGGTGGTGTCGATGGTGCCGATCACATTGCCGTTCCACAGCACCTGCAGCAGCGCCGTCTCCGGGAATGGCGCGCCGACCTCGAACTCGATCGCGTAGCTCTGGCCGGCGACGAGGCCAGTGAGCGTCTGCGCGAGCTGGTAGTTGCCCGGCGAGGCGCCCATGTCGAGCATGTAGGCGGTGGTCGCCGAGAGGTTGAGGTAGCCGTTCGGCGAGCGCTCGAACGACACGCCGTTCGGCGGGCAGTCGGACGGATCGCCGATCAGCGTCCAGCCTGGAACGCTGCCCTGCGGCGCGGACGAGCCCCACCACGCGGGCGCACTCCAGGCGCCGGCGCCGAAGTCGCCGTTGACGACCAGGTTCTGCGGCGACGGCGCGATCACCGGCGTGTCGTCGTCGACATTGATCGCGACATTGGCGGTCGTCACGTCACCGTCGGAGTCGGTCACCTTGAAGGTGAGGTCGAAGGAGACGTTGTTCTCCTGATCGTCTTCGGCGCCGCCGTCGAGGGTCGGATGCGCGATCGGCGCGTTCTGGGTGACCGTGAAGGCGCCGGTGTTCGTGTCCGTGATCGTGATGGTCAGAACCGTGATGCCGTTCTGCTTTACCAGCACTTCGCTGCCGAGCGGCGAGCCGGAGGGCACGTAAGTGAAGCCCGCAGGACCGAAACCGGACTGGAAGATAATGCTGGCCGGCTCGTCGGCGCCCACCGCGATGACGCCGCTGGCGACCGCGCCCGCCGCGCCCACATCGTCGCTCGGCGTGCCATCGGTGGCGTTGCCGCCGAAGCCCGGATTGCCGGCGATGCCCGGTGCGACCACATCGTCGTCGTCGAGCTGGACATTGACGCTGCCGCTGGTCGGCGTGTCGTTCTCGACCTCGAGCTGGATCGCGTTCTGACCGAGAGAGACGGGATCGCCGTCGAAGTCGGTGGCCGCGAAAGCCGGCGTGAGGTCGAGCGTGACGATGCCGCCCTCGCCGAGCGTGCCGCCAATGATGTTGTGGTCGAGCTGATCCTTCAGGTCGAACTGGAAGTTGCCGTTGCCGAGGTCGGTGATGCGGAAGATCTCGCGGTCGAACGCCGCATCGAATTGGCCGGCCGTTCCGCCGGGACCGTCCACGAAGCCGACGACGCTACCGCCGGGGCCCGCGCCGAAGCGCACGTCCTGTCCCTTCGATTCGACATTCTCGCCGTTGATCGTGAAGACCTTGCCGCTCGGCGTGCTGTCGAGCGAGAACTTGGCGGCCTCGTCGGCGCCCGGATTCACCAGCGTCTGCAGCAGCACATTGGTGATGATGACCTCGTCGCCGTCGCCGTCGCCGTCGGGCGTGCCGGTCGAAAGATCACCGTTCGCGGCCGCGAGCTCGTCTTCATCGACGCGGAATGAGATCGTCGCGGTCGTATCCGCCGGCGTGTCGTTCTCGACCTCGGCGAGGATCGCATTCGGATTGAGGACCGCGACGTCGCCGTCGTTGTCCGTCGCGAGGAAGGCGCCGGTGAGGCGCAGCGAGACGGTGCCGCTTTCGCCGGAATTGCTGGCATGGTCGATCTGATCGCGCAGGTCGAACTGGAAGTTGCCGCCGCCGAGATCGATGACCCGGAACACCTCGCGCTCGCCGAGCGCGAAGGTGCCGTTGGCGTCGCCGTCGACGAAGCCGACGATCTGGCCCGCGTGGGTGCCGAACAGGACGGGCAGGCCCTTCGAGAGGACGGCAGCGCCGTTGCTGTCGAGAACGGGCCCGCTGGCCGCGAGATTGAGCGAGAAGGTCACGGGCTCGTCGGCGCCAGACTTCACCACGGTCTGCAGCTGTGCGGCCGTGAAGGTCGCCTCGTCGAGATCCGTGTCGGACGAGATGGGCTCGCCCTGGATGCCGGTGGAGTTGTCCCCTGCCCCGGAGCTGAGGTCGTCCTCGTCCACGTGGACGAGCGCGGTGCCGGTGCCGGCGACCGGCACGTCGTCGACCACGGTCACGAGCAGCGCCCCGCTGCCGAGCAGCACGCGATCGCCGTCGCGGTCGCCTGCGCCAATCACACCGCCGAAGTCGATGGTCAGGCTGGTGTTCTGGCCTTCGGAGATCTCGTGGTCGATCTGGTCGAGCAGCGTGAAGGTCCAGGCGCCGGTGCCCTGAACGATCGCGAGCGTAAAGACCGGACGGCCGTCATGGGCCGAGACCGTCATGACATTGCTCGACACCGATACGGTATCGATCGGGCTGTTCTTCGACTCGAGGCCGAGGGAGCTCACCCAGTTGTTCAGCAGCGTCGGATCGCTGGTGAAGCCGTAGCCGCCCGGCTGGTCGGCGCCGATCGAGAACAGGCCCGTGAGGAAGCCTGTCGCGACCACGGAGGGGCCGTCTACGACGACCGGGCCGTCGATATCGTTCGAGCCCTGCGAGCCGACGGTGTCGAGATTGGCTTCCGCGACGCTGCCGGTCGACGTGCCGGCGGTGGTCACCGGCATGTCGTCGTCGATGCGGACCGACAGGGTGCCGGTGGCGGTGTCGCCGTCGAAGTCACGGACCGTGTAGGTCAGGTTGATGTCGATGTCGTTCTCGGTCGAGAGCGGCGGCGAGAGCGGCGCGGCATGGTCCAGCTGCTTGAGCAGCGTGAACTGATAGGCGCCGGTCGTGGTGTTGGTGACTTGGATCGAGAAGGCGGCGGTCGCGGCCGCGCTCATCGGGTTGGTCGAGGCGTAGAGGGTGTTCGACCCGGAATCCCAGACCCAGGTCAGGCCGGCACCCGCCGACGTGACGGCCTGGCCGTTGGCGTCGAGCACAGCGCCGCTCATGCTCTGGAAGCCGACCGTCGCGTCCTCGTCGGCGCCGACCGAGAAGGCCAGCGTGCCGGTGAGGAACTGCTGGGCATCATCGCCGCTGACGACATCGTTATTGCCGGAGCCGAGGTTGTCCTCGTCGGCGATGACGAGATTATTCGTCAGGGTCTTCGGGATGTCGTTCTCGACCACGATCTTGAGCGTGCCGGACAGGGTGGCGTTGTCGCCGTCGAAGTCGGTGGCGACGAACAGCGATGCGATGTTCAGCGACGTCGGCTCGGCATCGCCCGCGCCACTGCCGAGCGGCAGGTGGTCGATCTGATCCTTCAGCGTGAACGTGAAGGTGCCGTCGCCATTGTCGACGATTTCGAAGACAACGCGGCCGCCGGACGCCTGACCCTGGATGGTGTCGGCATCGATGACCTCGAAGGTCACGAGCGAGCCCTTCGACTGCACATTCGCGACAGTGCCGTCGATCCCCTGGTTGAGCGAGAAGGTGGCGTCCTCGTCGGCCCCGACCGAGATGAGCGCCGCGAGCTGGCTCGTGGTGATGATCGTCGAGGCCGACTGCCCGCTCTCCGGATTCCCGGTGGAGAGGCCCGTGAGCACGTCCTCGTGCACGGTTCCGGCCGTGCCGCTGACATAAGCGACCGGGATGTCGTCCTCGATGGCGATCGTGAACACGCCCGAGGTGCCCTGCGAGGCGAAGAGAACGTTGTCGACGCGGATCTTGTCGCCCGACCCCATGTCGAAGCGGATGATGATGTGATCGAACAGGCCGGACGGGTCGATCGTCACGACTCCGCCGTTGGCCGGGATCGGATTGACGACGCCGCTCGCATAGCCCGGATTGCCGGGCGTCGGCGGAAGGCCCGTATAGGCTTCCCAGGTGATGGTCCCGGTCGCATTGCCGACGATCGTGAAGGTCAGCGAGTCGGTCCCGGTCCGCGAGAAGATGAAGCCTTCGTTGTCGTGAATGTGGTTGTCGCCAATGCCGATGCCCGGCCCCGAGATGTTGAACGAGTCGGTGTTGTTGTCCGGGCTGGCGAACTGGTTCGCGGCCGTCCCCGTGAACGTCACGCCGTCAAAGGTGGCGCCCGCCGCCGCATAGGCGTCGTAGTTGCCGGGCTTGAGGCCGATGCCGGACGTGACGAGGGTGGGCGTGCCCTTGAGCGCGACCGTATCGCCGTCCTGATCCGTGAACTGGACCGCACGCGTGAAGTCGAGGATCAGGCTCTGATCGTCGTTGTTCGCGGGGTTGTTCGGGATGTGATCGATCTGGTCGAGCAGCGTGAACGTGAAGGTGCCGTTCGGCTGCAGGTCGAGCGTGAAGATCAGGCGGTCGCTGCCTGAGAATCCGGGCGTGCCGTCATCATCGACGAAGCCGGTCAGCACCGTGCCCGACACGTTGTACGAGACCGTCTCGCCCTTGGAGGTGATGATCGGCAGTTCGGTCGGATTCTGGATCAGCGAGAAGGCGCCATCCTCGTCGGCGCCGACCTTGATCAGCGAGGCGAGCGAGCCGGTGGCGGACGTGTCGGTGTCGTCCGGCGAGTCCGGATTGCCGATCGACTGGCCGGTCAGTTCGTCCTCGCCGACCGTCGCCGAAACCGTGGCCGTGGTCTGGTACGGAATGTCGTCGCGCACCTGGATCACGAAGGCGCCGGTGCCGAGCGCGACGGTGTCGCCGTCGCCGTCCTTGGCGATGACATAGGACGACAGGTCGATCGCCGTCGTAAGCAGGTTCTCGGTGTCGTCACTGCCCAGGACGCCGTCGAGCGAGGGATGGTCGATCTGGTCCTTCAGCGTGAAAGTGTAGGACCCGTCCGCGCCGACCGTGAGCGTGAAGACCTCGCGGTCGCCGGCCGCGTAGCCGGACCCGTTGCCGGACTCGACATAGCCGCGCAGGATGTTGCCGTCCGAGACGATCAGGACATCGCCCAGCTTGGAGTTCAGGCCGGAGTCGACCGGCGTGTTCACGACGGCCAGCTTGAAGGCCTCGGTCGGATGCGCGCCATCGGCGCCGAAGTTGACGAGGGCGTTGAGCGCGTTCGCGCCGCCGCTCGCGGTCACCGAGCCAATGCCGCTGCCGGTCTCGCCCGGACGGCCTGCGTCGACATTGCCCACCGACTGACCGGTCAGCGCATCCTCGTCCACGGTGCCCGTGACGGATGCGCCGGCGACCAGGCTCGGACCATCGTCCTCGAAACGCACGAGGCTGGAGATGTCCGCGGTCTGCGAGGCCTGGTCGAGGTCGCCGTCGGTGACCGTGACCTTCACGGAGAGGCTGCCCGGCGCGAGCGAGATGCCCTCGTCGGCATTTGCCGGATCGGGGTGCAGCAGCGAGACGTACTGTACGACCGACAGCTTGCCGGTGGTCGCGTCGACGTGGAACGCGAAGGCCGCCGGGTCTGAGGAGTCGACCGTGCCGTTGCTGGTGTCGTAGCGGCCGACGATGACATTGCCCTCGTCGAACAGCTTGATGATCTTGCCTTCCGTGGTCTGCAGGCCCGAGTTGACGCCCTGGGAGGCGAGGACGAGGTCGTAGACCAGCGGGTTCGAGGCGGCCGGGCCGTCGGCGCCGTAGTTCGGCGTGACGGCGAGCACGGCGCCGTCGCCCTGCGCGTATTGCGGCGAGCCCATGGCGGGATCGCTGCCAAGGTTGACGATGGCGCCGAAGGCGGCCTGCGCGGCCGCGGAGAGCGACGCGAGGAGCGTGTCGTCAGCGTCGGCGTCGAGGCCGGGCGTCTCATCGATGATGAGGATGTCCGTGACCTTGACGTTTGCGAGGAACGTGCCGGTGTTGTCGCCGGCGTCACCGACCTCACGGAAGGTCAGGGTGTTGTTGCCGGCGAGCGCGGTCACGTCGAGCGAGATGGTCTGCATCACGCCCGGGTTCGGGTCGTAGGTGCCGACGACGTTGCCGTTCCAGACCACCTCGAGCAGCGCGCTGCCCGGCACGACGGCGGGAGGCGGAAGCCCCTCGCCGATCTCGAAGGTCAGCCTGTGGACGCCGGCCTGCAGGTTCAGCGTCTGCGTGATCTGGACGTTGCCCGGGCTCGCCTCCATGTCGACCATGAGGCTGTTGGTCGGACTGTCGGCGCCGCGGTAGCCGTCGCCGACGCGCTCGAGCTGCACCGTCGTCGCCGGCTCGGCCGTGGAGCCCGAGATGGTCCAGCCGCCGGCGGTGCCGGTCGTGTTGATGCCGCTCCCCTGCCCCCAGGCATTGCCGTTGGGCGTGAAGCCGTCGAAGAACAGGCCGTTGAGGGCGGAGCTCGGAGCCGCGAGCGTGAGCGACGGGCCATCATCCTCGAACTTGATCAGGCCGCCGATCTCGATCGAATTCTTGCTGACGTCGCCGTCAAAATCCGTGACCGTCAGCTCGGCCTTGATCTTGCCCGCGAGCGTCTGCTCGATCGACGCAGTGGCGTCGGTCGCGTCATCGGCCTCGTCGTGGTCGGTCGGAAAATCGTCGTGCTTGATCGACAGATACTGGGCGAGCGAGACCTTGCCGGACCCGTCGATGTGCAGCGCAAAGGCCGCAACGCCGCTGGCCGAGCCGACGCGGCCGACGATCAGGTCGCCCTCCTTGTAGAGGTTGATCTGCTGGCCCTCGGTCGTGAGCAGCCCCGAGTTGAGGCCGTTGCTGCCGTTGATCAGCAGCGCGAAGGTCATGGTGGCGGGCTCGTCGGCGCCGATCTGCGTCTGAACGTTCGTGACGAGGATATCGGCCGCGTAGCCGATTGCGCCGGTGCCGGGGACGTCGAGGTCCTCGCCCTTGTTGGCGAGCCCGTTGAAGGCCGTCTGGGCGGCGGCAGAGAGGCTCGCGAGGTCGGTATCGTCGTTGCCGTCGATGCCTGGCGTCTCGTCGTGGATCAGCGTGGCGCTGGTGACGGCGGTAATCTTGGCGATCGGGATGTCGTCGCGGATGGTGACCGAGAGCTTGCCGGTCAGCATCACGCCGTCGCCGTCGGCGTCCTTCGCCTGGATGAACTGGCCGAAGTCGATCGCGTTGATGTCGCCGTTGACTGCCTCGACGAGGTCCGTGTTCTGGTCGGCGAGGCCGCTGCCGTCGCCGACGTCATCGAATGGCGCGTCGTGATCGAGCTGGTCGTGCAGTTCGAACGTGAAGCTGCCGTCCGTGTTGAGAATGAGATTGAAGACGAGGCGGTCGGCCGGCGGATCGTAGGTTAGGCCGCCGGGCCCGCCCGCATTGACGAAGCCGCGCAGCACATTGCCGTCGAGCGTGTAGCTGAGTAGCGAGTCCTTCGACTCCAGGCCGTAGGACGTCAGCGTGGCGCGAATGTCGTTGATGCCGACGAACGAGAAGGTGATCGGGTCATCCGCACCCACCGCCACCAGCGGCGCGAGCGTGTTGCTCACAGTCGCGGGGCCGGGCTGGTTGTCGCCCGGATTCTGGGTATAGGAGCCGTCCGCATTGCCGTCCTGCGGGCTGGTCCCGAGCGAGCCGGTGGGCGGCACGGTCTGGATGTCGTCCTCGTCCGCAGTCACAGAGACCGAGCCGGACTGCAGCACCGGCGCGTCGTCGAGGAAGCGGACGTTGTCGCCGAGATCCACCTTGGCGATGGACTTGTCGCCGTCGAAGTCCGTCACCGTATAGACGGCGTCGATCAGGTTGTTCGGAAGATTGATCGGCTCGTTGGTGTTGTTCGGATTGCCGTGCTCGAGGGACACGAACTGCGCGAGGTGCAGCGCGCCAGTCGCGGGGTCGACATAGAGCGCGAACGCGGCCGGATCGCTCTCGCTGACCGGGCCATTGGCCAGGTCGTAGCGGCCCACGATGTAGGTCCGGCCGTTGTGAGCCTCTTCGAAGAGGAAGATCGGGTGCTCGTTGGCGGCGCCGACGCCGCTGGTCTTCAGGCCTGTGGCGAGCGGCTCGCTCCCCTTGAGCGCGAGCGAGAACACCTTGGTGCCGCCCTCATCGGTGCCGAAGGTGGTGCCGGTGGTGACGAAGAGATCCCCGTCGACCGCGTATTGCGGCGACATGCCCGGGTCGGCGCCCTTATTGGTCAGCGCCGTGAAGAGCGCGGGATTGCCGGGCTCATCGCCCTGCCCGCTCGAGCCGGCGGTCTCGTCGATCGTCAGGAACGTGTCCTGCGAGTTGATGCCGATGACCGCGACCGGAACGTCGTCCGTGATCTCGATCGTGAGCTGCTGATCGAGGATGACGCCGTCGCCGTCGAAGTCGGTCGCCTTGATGATCTTGCCGAAATTGATGTCGGTGACGTCGGCGCTGATGATGTCCTGGAGATCGACGTTCTGGTCGGCGATGCCGCTGCCGTCGCCGATGTCGTCGAACGGCGCATCGTGATCGAGCTGGTCATGCAGCTCGAATTCGAACGAGCCGTCGCCGTTCAGCTTGAGGGTGAACACCAGGCGATCACCAGGCGGATCGTAGGTCTGACCCTGGTTGGGCCCGGCATTGTCGAAAGCGTAGAGCGTGCCGCCCTGGATATCGTAGCTGAGCAGCGCGCCCTGCGACTTCAGCCCGAGGCTCTCGAGATAAGTGCGCGCGTCCGACTCTGCGATGAACGAGAAGGTGATCAGATCGTCGGCGCCGACCGCGACGACGCCCGCGACCGTGCCGGTGACGAGCGCGGGACCCGTCACGTTGGACGGCGGGTTCCCGGTGTCGGAGCCGTCACCCGTGCCGTCGTTCGGCGAGGTGCCGGTCGAGAAGCTCGTATTGACGTCGTCTTCGTCGGCGGTGCGCTCGATCTTGCTGTTCGGCTTGATCACCGGCACGTCGTCCGTGATCGTGATCAGCAGCTTGCTATCGAGAATGATCGGATCGCCGTCGCCGTCGGTGGCGCGAACGACGTCGCCGAAATCGAGCTCGGTGACATCGCCATTGATGGAATCGCGCAGGTCCTGGTTCTGATCGGCCCCGGTGCCGTTGCCGATCCCGTCGGGCGAGTCGTTGTACGGATCGTGGTCGATCTGGTCGAACAGCCGGAACTCGTAGGCGCCGGTGGTCTTGTCGACCTTCAGCTCGAACACGTCGCGACCGTCGGTCGAAGTGGCCGTGAAGATGGCCCAGGTCGGATCGGTCGTGTTGTCACCCGTATAGACGAGCGGCTTGCCCTGAGACTTGAGGCCGAGGTCTCCGAATTTGTCCCCGATCTTGTCGAGCGCGATCGAGAAGCCGCCATTGCCGTCGGCGCCGAAATCGACATAGCCGGCGACCGAGCCGGAGACGAAGGCCGGGCCCGGATTGTTGTTGCCGGGATCGCCCGTGAAGGAGCCGTCGCCGTCGCTGTCGTTCGGCGAGGTGCCAAGCGAGCCCGACGTGTGAATGTCGTCCTCGTCGACGGTCTCCTCGGCCCTGCCCTGAAGCAGCCGCGGACCATCATCCTGGAAAATGATGCGGTCGCCGATCTGGGCGGAATCCGAGTCCGTGTCTCCGTCCGAGTCCGTGACCGTGACGACGGCCTCGACCTTGCCGGCCAGCGTCTGCTGGATCGGGGCCGACTGCTCCTTCGGGTTAGCATCCGTGAAGCCGAAGCCGAGATCGTTCGCCTCGTCGTTGTCGCCGCGGTCGTCGTGCTTGAGCGAGAGATACTGCGCGACGCTGAGGTGGCCGTCCTGGCCGATGGCGACCGCGAACGCGACGTGACCGCCGAAGGTGCCGCTGCCGTCGACGATGCCGAGCACGAGGTCGTCCGACGTGTCCGCCGTGCCGTTGTCGTAGATCTGCAGCGTGATGCTTGTGCCGTCAGTGAGGAACAGGCCTGAGGCCAGGCTCTCGGCGCCGCCCGTCAGGCGCAGTGAGAAGCTCTGCACCGCGGCCGGTGCGTCCGCGCCGATATCGGAGTCGTTGAACACGACCGGCAGCAGACTGCGCGCGTAGCCGATGGCGCCCGCGTTCGGCGGCACGTCCGGATCCTCGCCCGTCTCGATCTCGCTGTCGCTCTCGAGCGTCAGGAACGGCGCCTTGGCGCTCGCCGAGTCGGTATCGTCGAGGCCGTCGTCGCCGGGCGTTTCGTCATGAATGACGGCGCCGAACGGATTGACGTCGATATCGGCCTCGGGCACGTCGTCCGTGACATTGATGACGAACTTGCCGTCGAGCGTGATGGTGTCCTTGTCGTAGTCCGTCACCGTGATGAGCGCGCCGAAGTCGATTCCTTCGAGCGAGCCGTCGGCGCCGAGGCGCAGCGCGGTGTTCTCTTCGGAGCCGCCGGTCGGCGGCAGCACGTGCATGAGCTCGTCGAACAGACGGAACTCGTAATCGCCGGTGGTCTGGTTGAGGCGCAGCTCGAAGACCGGGTTGCCGGTGTCGCCGGGGCCGTTCGGATCATCCGGCTCGCTGGCCTTCAGGATCACCCAGCCGTTCTCGTGGGACACCTCGTAGGTGAGCTGCAGGCCGTTCTCGGCGGCTGGCTGCACGAACTGCTTGGAGAACAGCGGCAGCTTCTCGGCGATCTGCTCGGCCGAGAGCATGTCGAAGATCTGGCCCGGGAAGAACTCGCCGTCGAAGCTGCCGACCTCGTCGGCGCCGATCGACACGACCGCGCTGATTGAGCCGCTGATGAAGGCCGCGTGGATGTTGCCGGGATTGTTCTCGGTGATCGAGCCGTCCGCGTCGCCATCGTCCTGATGGTTGCCCTGCGACCAGGGCGTATCGATGTCGTCCTCGTCGACCGTGCGCGTGATCGTCTCGCCCGTCACGGTCGGCACGTCGTCATCGACATCGATGCGCACGGTCCCGGTGACCGAGTCGCCGTCCGCATCGGTGACCTTGTAGACGAGGTCGAGAACGATGTTGTCCTCGAAGGCCAGCACGGCGGTGACGATGGCTTGCGTCACGGCCTGTTCGCTGCCGCCGCCGTCGCCGTCACTTTCGCCGCCCGTCGTGATCGGGTTCGGCAAGTGATCGAGCTGGTCGAGCAGCGTGAACTCGAACTTGCCGGTGACCGCATCGATCAGGACGATCTTGAACGCCGCGTTGTTGGCCGGATCCACCGTGTCGAAGGTGGCGTAGAGCGTGTTGCTGGCCGCATCCCACACATAGACGAGCGGCCGCCCCTGCGACTCCACCTGCCCGGTGGTGCCGTCCGTATAGGTGCCGGTCACCTCGCGGCCGTCCATCTCCTCGAAGGAGACGGTGCCGTTCTCGTCGGCGCCGATGGTGAAGGGCGTCGTGCCCTGCTGCGAGGGGCTGCCGTCGACCGGCAGATCGTCGCCGTCCTGGACGTCGTTGTTGCCGACCGAGAGCGGGCCCTCGAGATCGTCCTCGTCGATCGCGAGCGAAAGCTGGGCGCCGCCGGAACCTTCGGCCTCGGGAACGACCGGCACGTCGTCGTCGAAAACCACGCCGAAGGTGCCGGTCGCGACGTCGCCGTCGATGTCCTCGACCTCGTAGCTCAGCACCACCCGGACGTCGTTCTCGAACGAGGTTTCGGGCGGCGTCGGCGGTGCGTGATCGATCTGATCGAACAGGACGAACGTGTAGGCGCCGGTCTGCGAATTGATCGTGATCTGGAACACGACCTGCGACTCGCCCTCACCGCCCGGGACGGTGACGGCCTGCAGCGTGTCGCCGGTCCAGACATAGACGAGATCGAGTCCGTTCGACGTGACGGGATTGCCCGCGTCGTCGAGGACCGGGAGGCCGTTCATCAACGCCATGTTGACGCCGGCGGTGCTCAGGCCATCGCCGACGGTGTGCGCGAGTGTGCCCGTAAAGCTGGTGGGCGCATCGTCGCCCGGCGCGTTGTCGCCGACGCCCTGCGAGTGGAACGGCGGAATGACGAGATCGTCCTCGTCGGCGACGAGATCATCGTTCGGACCGGCGGTCGGAGTGAGGTCGCCGTCAGGGCTCGTGGTCTGGGCGTTGATGTCGAAGCCCGGCAGCTCCTCGGGGCCGAGCAGATCGAGCGGATCATCGCCGAGCAGCGCGTCGATCTGGAAAGGTCCGAACTGGCCACCCGTATTGGACGGGCCAGCGGCGGCGCCGGGGCCGGCGGCGGGCAGGATCGACTGGTCGGTGGAGATCGGGAAGAGGTTGGCGAACTCCTCGCCGTTCATCAGCTGGTTGGTGCCGACTTCGAGCGTGATGTCCTGCACGGGCTTGCCGCTCGAGTCGAAGAACGGCTCGACCTCGACGGTGCCCTTGTTGTCGAAGAGGATGATCAGACGCTCGCCGACGCGGACCAGCGTGATGTTCTCGCTGGAGATGCCCGTGAGATCGAGCTTGGTCTGTCCATCAAGCTTGATGGACACGGCCTGATTTCCATCAGGCTTGATGACCTTCACGACCTTCACGGCCTGGCCAGCCGGAACCTGGCCCGATGTCGCTTGCGCGACGACGAACGGCGCGTTCATTCCGCAACCCCCCGAACGAAATACAACCTAATGGAAGCTAGCCGCCCCTAGCCTGTTGCGCCGTAACCTATTCTTAACTTTACGCAAATGCTACGGGATTCCAGCGTATCTGGATTAGTTTTTGCCAGTGTAGTTAAGGTGCAACACGAGTAATATTGAGTTTAGTTACACAATAGACCAAGTGAATGCCTGTTCAAATACACTGATGAGACCAGATGAGAACCTGAGGATTTCAAGTTTGGTCTCAGAATTAGGTGTCACGAAGACCAAAGCATTTGAAGTTGAGCTCAAGATATGAGCCGTATTGCTAACGGCCGTTCACAACACAATCTTGCTCGTTTGGAACTCGTTCACATCAGAGCGCCGTTCCACAATCGGGAACTTTGGAGGTACAGCTCCTAATTGCGGCTGCGGTTCACGGCACCACGGTGCGGCGAAAACGGATCGGGCTCAGCTCTCGTGGTCGTCGGCGGGTGATGCGGCTGTAATCGAATCGTGCAGGCCGCACCTGCCGGCGCGATTGCATCGCTAACGTGATGTAGTTGCCACAGTCGCGCGAAATCCCGGCGCGCGGGAACTCGTTCATTCGCTCGGCGCTTGTGCGGTCGTGACGGTGCGGCAATAGTGGTTGGTCAGCGCAGGCATGAAGGATTGGGCAGGGGCATGGTCATGCGACACTGGACTTACGGACTTCTCTCGCTGGCCTTTGCAGCGATGTGCGCGTCGAGCGCCGCCGCGCAGGGCTCCTTCTCGGTTGCCTGCGCCAATGGCCACGAATATCCGCTGCGCGCGCGGGCCATCAGCCCGGCTGGCGAGCTCGTGACCGGCTACCTCTTCATGCGGCCGAATCGCGGCGTGCATGTGCGGCTCATCCCGATGGGGAACGGCTATCGCTATGCGGGCCGCGGCATCTGGCTCGACGGCATTCGTGAGGTCGCGGTGCTGAACTTCGGCAAGCGCCATGCGGTCGCCTGCACGGTGCAGTCGGTCGCCGGCCCGTCGGTCGTCAGCGCGCTCAATTAAATCCAGCTGCTTGAGTTAGATCTGGAGCGTCGGCCGGCCCCCGCTGGCCGACGCTCCAGTGCTTTCGCGGCTCGCCGACGGCCCGCCGCGAAAAGTCACGCCAGGCGCAGATCGCTCGCCTGCAGATCGACGCCATTCTCCAGCCGCGCCAGCGCAATGGCGGCCGCGCCCGCGGCACCATCGCCGTCGTACCAGAGCGTGTCGGTCGACGTGTCGAAGTGCAGCTTCTCCCCAGTGGCGTAGTTGAAGGTGGCATCGCCTGAGGAGCCGAAGATCGAGCCCGCGCTCGCGCCGGACGTGAGCCCGAACGACTCTGCGTCGAGCGTGATTACATCGCCTTCGGCGCGGGTGAAGTCGAGGATGTGGTCGAGGCCCTGCCCCGACATGTCGAGTTCGAAGCTGTCGGCGCCGGTGCCGCCGCTCAGCTGGTCGTCGCCGCGGCCGCCGATCAGGCGATCGTCGCCGGTGCCCCCATTGAGGGTGTCGTTGCCGTCGCGCCCGAACAGCCAGTCGTTGTCCCGCTCGCCGTTGAGGATGTCGTTGCCGATGTCGCCGATCAGCGAGTCGTCCCAAACCCCACCATTGAGCGTGGAGCCGGTCGGCTCCGTCGCCGTGGAGGTGATGCGGAACGCCATGTCCCAGCCGCTGGTGGAGGTCCAATCGGCGTTGAAGTGCTCGGCCTGCGCGCCGCCGTCTGGATTGAGCGACAGGAACACGCCACTCGCGTAGTGATTCTCGTTCGACAGCACGCTGGCGACGCCCTGGGTGCCGTCGGGGGAGTAGGCGTCGAGGATCAGCGCATAGGTGCGCCCGGCCTCGAGCTGCAGGCCGTTGAGCAGCACGTCGAAGGCGGTGGGACCGGATCCGGCCGCGAGGGTGAGCAGCTCGCTGGTGAACAGAACCTGGGTCGGATCGGGGTCGGCCGCATCGTCCACGGCGGCGATCATGACGCGGAACTGAACGTCGCCGCCCGACACGTGGTCGAGCCCGAACTGCACATTGTGGGCGATGCCGCCGCTCGCCACGAAGGTCTGGCCGACATATTCGTTGACCAGCTGGCCTTCACCGAACACGAACGGATTGCCGTAGGGACTCATCGTGAGATCGCCGACGGACTGGCTCGGCACATCGGCGACGAGGATGTCCTTGTTGTTCGTGCCATTGATCACCGGCCCCGTCGTGCCGTTGACGATCACGAGAGTCGGAACGTTCCAGGAGCCGTCGAACGCACTGTAATCGGTCCAGAACGGCGAGCCCGGGAAGCTACCCGGCAGCGTGTAGATCACGTCGCCGCCGAACACGTCACCCGAGGCGTTGCGGATCGACAGGGTCGAGTCCACATCGGTGTCGTTGCGTAGCAGCACCTCGTCGGGAATCGCGATCAGCTGACCCGCGGCCGCATTGGTGATCACCGTGTCGGTGGCGGTCTGCGGCAGCGCGGTAGCGTGCGTCACCGTGAAGGTGAACGGCACCTCGATGGTCGAATGTCCATCGCTGATCCGCAGCACCTCGCTGACGGTCGGATTGCCATCGGCGTTCTCGTTGGCGTAGACGAAGTGACCCTGCGCCAGGATCTCGTAGTTGCCGGGATGGCCGAACACCGTGCCGCTCGCGGCTTGCACTTGGTACCAGGGAAAGTGGTTGTTCAGGATCGAGAAGTTCAGCCCGGACGTGGTGTCGACGTCATTGACCGTGAAGGTCGCGACCACCTGGAAGCCCTGATTCTCGCGCACATTGTCGTTCTCGAGGAGCCGCGTCACCACCGGCGGATCGTCATAGGGCGTGACAAGGATCGCCGTGATCGCGACATCGCTATTGGCGAGCCCGTCATTCGCCACGATCGTAACGGTGCGATCCTCGAGCCCGATGCTGCCCTCGCTGTTCGTGAAGGTGATCTGCTTGAGCGCGCTCTCGTAAGCCGCGGTGCTGGCGGCACCGCTGAAGATGATGCGGCTGCCGTCGAAGACTGCCGTGATGCCGGCCGGCAGCGTGCCGTTGATCACCAAATGATCGCCGGCCTGGGGGTTGGTGAGCGTGACCGTGACGCGTGCGAGGTCGCTGTCGTCGCTGTCCGAGAGCCTGACATCGTCGTCGACGATCGCGACGGCCGGGCCACGCTCAGCATAAGTCGTGACGTAGCCCGTGCCCGGGGCGTGATCGTCGTTGGCATCGAGGTCGAGCCGCGGCGGATCGTTGACATGAATTGCGACCGTGACGACGTCGCTCGTCGCGCTGCCGTCGGTGACGCGATACGAGAAGCTGTCCCCCCCGGTATAGCCCGCGGTTGGCGCGTAGACGAACGAGCCGTCCGGGTTCAGCCCCAGCGAGCCATGCGACACGCCGCTGACCAGCTGCACGCCGAGGCTGGCGCTGTCCGGGTCGCTGTCGTTGGCGAGCAGGCCCGGCCCGAGAATCATCAGCGTGCCGTCGTGATTGACGCGATAGCTCTCGCCGAGTGCGACCGGTGCATCGTTGCTGCCGTTCACCGTGACCGTGACGGTCTGCTGATCCACGGCGCCGTGCTGATCGCGCACCTCGACCGTGAAAGTCTCGACCGGATGATCCGACACGTTGAGCTGGTTGGCGGCCGCCGGATCCAGCACATAGGTCCACTTGCCGGTCTGGTCGACCGTGAGCGTCCCGTAGCTCCCGGCGCCGTTGAGCACCGACCAGGTCAAGGCGGCGCCATGGTCGACGTCGCTGGCGGTGAGCTGGCCCGACACGGTGCCGGTCACGTCCTCAGTGACGGCGCCGCGGTCATTGCCGGTCGCGAAGCTGATCTCCGGCGCGTCGTTGGTGCCGGTGACCGTGATGGTCACGGTGTCGGGCGTGGAGGCGGCCCCGTGACGGTCGACCGCGCGATACGTGACGGTGACCTGAGTGGTCTCACCCAGCGCCAGGTTCTGGAAGTTGGCCCCCGGATTGTAGATCAGTGACTGGCCGCTGATCGAGGCACTCCCCGCGGCGGGGCCCGTCACAATCTGATAGGTCAGGGTTCCGGGTGCATCATCGTTATCGATATCGTCGCCGCCCAGCAGGATCGAAACCGGGTTGCCGTTCTCCGACGCGTTCCCGTTCACCGCCGTGACGGTCGGCGCGTCATTGGCGCCCGTGATCGTGATGAAGACAAGCTTGCCCGTCCCGTCGAGCGTCCCGACATTAAAGACGTCGAGAATCTGCTGACCGGCAGCGAGCTCCTGAATGGTCAGCAGTGTGTCGTCGAGCGTGTAGCTCCAGAGTCCGGCGCTGGTGATGGTCCAGCTGCCATACATCGTGGCCTTCGGCTCGATCAGGGCCTGCACGCCGGACTCGCCATTGTCCGCATCCGTGACGGTGAGCTGCCCGCTCGCCGTGAGCGTGCCGTCCTCGGTGACGGCACCGGTGTCGGTGCCCGTGATCACGGGAGCGTCGTCCTTGCCCTGGATCGTGATCGTAATTGTGCGGCTCGCCGAACCGTCCTGGCTCGTAAACGTGAAGGTGTCGGTCAGCGTCTGACCGGTCTTCAAGCCCTGCACACTCGCGTGGCTGTTGTTCAGCGCATAGGTCCAGGTGCCGTCGGCCGCGATCGTGTAGCTGCCATAGCCGTTACTGCTCAGTCCGCCCGCGACCGCCGCGAACGATTCATCATGGTCGGCATCGGCCACCAGGAGGCGACCGCTGGCCGTGAGCTGGCCATCCTCGGCGAGATTAACGCTGTCGGTCGGCAACGCGCCGCTGATGCGAACATTGTCGATCCAGAGTGAGCTGTCGAACTGGTCATCGCCTGCGTTCATCAGGCCGAAGCCTAGCTTCGTCGTGCCGGTGGTCGAGAAAGTAAGCGTGTACGTCGACCAGCCGGCGACGCCGTAGTCGCCGACCGCGCTAATGTCGGTCAGCAAGTGAGCGGTTCCGTTCAGTGAGAAGAAGGCGAAGTCCACGAAGCCGGGGAATTCCACGTCGCCGGCCTCGAACTTCCAGTCGAAGCTCAGCGTGTAGGTGCCGGCCGCGAGCGTCAGCTGCGTCGCGGTGGCGGCGCCGCTATAGGCGTCGCGGCCGAACGTGCTGTCGAGCGCGTGGCTCGGGAGACCGAGCGCGGCCTCAATCTGGGCGTCGCTCGCTTCGCTCGTGGTGTCATCCGTTACGTCGCCGGTGAGCAGGATCGAGCGGGTGCCCTCAGTGTGTGTCCCGGTATCGCCCTGGACATTGCCGAGCCGGCTCCAGGCGCCCGCGCCAGCCTCGAAGCCTTCCGTCCACCCGCCGGCTGGCGGCGCGCTGATGATGGCGATGTCGTCGGCACCATGGATCGTGAAGCTGACGTTCTTGCGGGTGCCGTCGTTCGACTGCACCTCGAACGTATCGACATGCGTCTCGCCATCGCGCAAGAACTGCACGGCGCTGTTCGCCACCGAATAGGTGTAGGAGCCGTTCGGCAACAGCACGAGGCTGCCGAGCGGCGTGCCGACTGGCGTCGCCGTGTAGAAGCCGTCCTGTCCGGCGCCGTCGGCGTCGCTGATCGGGATCGTGCCCGCGGCCACCAGGTTGCCGGCGGTCACGCCCACATCCTCGGTGACGTCGGCCACGTCCGGATCACCGATCACGGCCGGGTCGAACACGGGCGTGACGTTGAGGTGCGCCTGGGTGAACGAGGTGTACTCGATATGAGTTTCGCCGGTGGATAACACCGCGGAATCGCGAATGTTGGCCGTGATGTCGAGGTGAATCGCGCCGTTGAAGTCCGCAGGCGGCGTCATCTTCAGCTGCGCAAGCGCGGCCGGATCCGGATCGGTGATGATCCAGAGCGTCGCATCGGCCGGATCGAGGGCTCCCATGCTGAGCTGCGCGCCCGCCGGGAGGCCCTGAATCACGAGTTTCGTGACCACCTCGGATCCGTCGAAGTCGTCGATCGTGAGGGTGATCGGGAGGGCGAAAGTCGTGTCCTCGGCGCCGCCGGTGGCGCCCACCTCGATCATGGCGCTGTCCGCAACCGGCGCGACGTCGATCGTGATCATCGCCGGCGTCGTGTCCTGCAGGCCGAGATAGTCGCGCGCCGCGTAGGTGAAGCTGGTGGTGCCGCTCCAGTCCGGGTTCGGGCGGAACTCGATATAGGGCGTGCTGATCAGATCGCCGGCCGCAACCGGATTGCCGTTGTAGTAGAGGGTGGCGTTCTCGGGCAGCGTGAGGATTTGATAGCTGAGCGGGCGGCCATCCGAGTCGGTGGCCGAGAAATTGACCAGGATGTTCGCAACGTCCTCGGTCGTGCTCGCCGTCACGTCGTTGGTCTGAGGCGGCGCATTGAACAGCTCGTCGACGGTCCGCGTGCCGTCCGTGAACTGGAAGTGCTCGTAGTTGCTGAACTCGTGCGTGACCGAGCCGCCATTCGCGCCCGGCCAGGTGATGCTGACGCTGAGGATGTTGCCGCCTTCGTCGCGGACCGCCTGGATGTTGTCCGCGCCCGGATAAGCGAAGCCGAGGCGCACCGTGTCGTCGCCGCTGCCGCCGTCCGAGACGACGCGGTGATTGTCGCCGAGCAGGTGCAGGTCGAGCGTATCGTCGTTGGCGCCCATGTCGGCGCGGATGGTCGAGACCGCAAGACTCGTCCCGGTGAAGCTCGCGGAGTTCACGACCACCTGATCGGCGCCGCCGCCGAGCACGAAGGTGATGTCCTCGATCTCGCTCAGCGAGAGGGTCGCGTCGGCGAACGTATCGCCGTCCTGATCGATCGCGATCGTGATCGGGTCCTGCACGCCGTTCAACGGGTCGAGATCGTTGTCGCCGGCCGTGATCGTGATGATCTGATTGCCGCCGTCTCCGTTGATGATCGCGGTGTCGGCGCCCGTCTCGGTGCCGCCGTTGATCACATCGCTGCCGTCGCCGATGCTCCAGATGACGGTGTCGTTGCCGGCGCCGCCCTGCAGGTCGTCGTTGCCGCCCTGTCCGACCAGCGTGTCGTCGCCGCCGTTGCCGACCAGCTGGTTCGCACCCACGGAGCCGACCAGGAGGTCATTGCCGGTGCCACCCTCGGCGTTCTCGAAATTGTGCAGGTGGTCCGTATAGGTCTGGCTGTTGTAGGTGAAGCGCGCGGTCTCGGCTGCGAGCGGGCCGCCGGGCGCCGCCGCATAGGTTGCGCTGCCGAGATTGATCTGCACATCGAGGTTGTTGAGGGCGGGGTCGCCCAGTGAATTGGACGAGTTCGTGTAGGCGACGCGATCGATGCCGGCGCCGCCGTCGATGTCGTCCTCGGCCGTGGTCGTCGTGGTCTGCCACAAGTCAGCGCCGTCGCCGAGATCGGCGACTACACGCATATAGGGGAGAAGATCGTTGGCGACCTTGTCGTCCGCGCCGTTCTGCAGCGTGATGTCAATCTCCTCGAGGCCCGTGATGGTCACGGTCGAGATCACCTGATCCTGGGAATTGTGCCGTTCGAGACGATTCTGCCCGGCAATCACGCCGAGCAGATCCATGTCCACGGCGCCGTCGCCCGCGAACTGGCTGATCTCCAGCGTATCGTATCCGAACGTATCCCAGATCGAATCGCTGCCCTCGTTCGTCCGCCACACGAAGCGATCGTCGCCGCCGCCGCCCTTCATGGTGTCGTCACCGGCACCGCCGACGACCAGGTCGTTTCCTTCACCGTCCTCGATATTGTCGTTGCCAGCGCCGCCGTAGATCTCGTCGTTGCCGTCGTTTCCGTAGAGCCGGTTGGCCTCGTCCCCGCCGACCAGGACGTCGTCGGCCTTCGAGCCATAAGCGACCACCGCGTTACCGATCTGATCGTGGCCGACCACCGGGTCGGAAACCGCGCTGCGGTCTTCGGCCGCGTTCGGCCCCACGGTCTGATTGGCGTATGTGGCGGCGGCGTCAGAAAGATTGACGAAGACGCCCGAATGCAGGGCGCCATAGTCGATCGTAATGCCGTTGCTGCTTGAGAAGACCGTACCAGCCGCGTCGACGCGCACCGTGAAGGCGCCGGCGTCGCTGTCGTGGTCGGCATCGCTCGCCGTGTAGGCGAAGGTCAGGTCGATGTAGTGCTGGTTGGAGCCGCTCGGCGCCGGATGATCGAGCGGCTGGCGCAGCTCGAACGAATAGGAGCCGGCGCCGGCATCGGACAGGCTGGCGATGAAGACGATGCTGGGATCGCTGCCCAGGATCGGCGGCGTGTTGCCGGTGTAGCCGACCAGAATCGTGTGCGCGGCATCGAGATAGGCGAAGTGCACCTCGGCGCCGTTCGAGGTCAGCGCCGAGATCGCGGTCGAGCCGGCGAGCGCCACTGCGGTGGTGCTGAAGGCGATCGAGCGATCGATGTTCGTCGGGTTCGCAGTGTTGTTGTTGTCGGCACCCCACTTCACGCCGAGCGCCATGTTCGACAGGACCGGATTTGCGCTGTCTTCCGACACCGAGACCGGCGTCGCGGAATCGGTCGCAATCGGGCCGTCGTCATGGATCGTGATGAAGATCTGGCCGCCGAGCGCGAGGGTGTCGCCGTCGAAGTCGCGCGCCGTCACGGCCGACGACATATCGAGGGTGATCGACGCGTCGTCGCCTTCGCCGATATGATCGAGCGGACCCTTGAGCCGGAACGAGTATTGCCCCGTGTTGGGATCGACCTGGAAATTGAAGATCTCGACGCCGTTGGCCTCGGCGATCAGCATATTGTCGACGCCGATGCGGTAGGTCAGCGGCACGCCGCCGGAGGTCAGGGCGAGCAGCTCGGGCGCGAGATCGGTGGTCTCGACGACATAGGTGCCGGGCTTGTCGGCGCCGAAGGAGACGAGATTCTTGAGATTGCCGGTGTAGCGCGTGTCGTTGCCGCCGCCGTCGCCGTTGAGATCGGTGCTCGCACCGAATGCCGTGCCGGCCGCGAGCTCGTTCTCGTAGACCGACTTGCTGTGCACCACGCCGGTCGATTCCGGCGCGTCGTCGTCGACCGTGACCGTGAAGAAGCCCGAGATCGCATCGCCGTCGGCATCGCGCGCCGCGAACGCGAAGGTGAGGTCGATGTCGTCTTCCGAATTCGCGCCCTCGTGGTCGAACGGGCGAATGAGGTCGAACGTGTAGGAGCCGTCGCCGTCATCCGAGAGCGTGACGCGGAACACCTGCGTGGCGGCATCCGGCGCGCCAGTCAGAGGCTCGCCGCTCTGGCTGCGATAGCCGATGATCTCGGTGCCGTCGGCGCTGACCCAGACGCGCACGGGCAGGTTGCCGGAGGTGAGATCGCCGAACTGCTGGCCGGACTGCACGCCGCTGAACACGAGCGAACGGTCGCCGTTCACCTGGCTGCCTGAAAAGCCGCCGTCGAGGTTGGAATTGCCGCGGTCGGCGCCCCACTCGATACCGAGGGACACGGCGCCGGTCGTGATCGCGTTGCCGGCGGCATCGCCGCCGTCCTGATAGCTGTCGTCGTGGTTGCCGCCCGTCAGACCGTCCTCGTCCACGGTCGCGGCGCGGTTCACCTCGGCGAGCACCGGGGCATCGTCGTCGATCGTGATGTAGAAGCTGCCCTGCGCGGAATCGCCGTCAGCGTCGAAAGCCGTGTAGTTGAAGCGGAAGTCGAGGTCGTCCTCGCTGTCGGCTTCCGGATGATCGAGCGGGCCCTGCAGCCGGAATTCATAACTGCCCGCGTCCGTATCTGAATAGGTCACGGTGAAGACGGGCGCGCCGCTTTCCGTCGTCGCGGTCAGGACCGTGCCGTTGCCCGAGAGCGTGAACACCAGCGACTCGCCATTCGAGGTGAGCGCGCCGAGATCAAGCGTGTCGGAGGTCGAGACCGTGAGGATTGCGGCCGCCTGCGCGAGCGTGAGCACGCCGTCGGGGACGGTCGAGAACACGACCGCGCGGTCGCCGTTCGCGGGACTGCCCGCAACGCCACCGTTCTGCGACGTATTACCGTTGTCGGCGCCCCACGCAATCGCGAGAGAGCCGCCCACGGTCACGTCTTCGCCGAACGCGTCCTGCTGATCCTGGTAGCTGTCGCCCGTATTGCCGGGCTCGAGGCCATCCTCGTCGACCGTGTTGTCGTCCGGTCCGCCGATCTCCGGACCATCGTCGTCGATTGTGACCGTGAAGCTGCCGTCGACGGCGTCGCCGTCGGAGTCATAGGCCGTGAAGTCGAAGGTGAGATCGAGGTCGTCCTCGGTGTCGGCCTGCGGATGATCGAGCGGGCCGAGCAGTGTGAAGGTGTAAGAACTGGTGTCACTCGTGTCGGACAGCGACACGGTGAACACCGGCCCGCTGACCGTGGTGGCGGTCAGAATACTGCCGTCGGCCGAGAGTGTGTAGGTGATGGCTTCGCCGCCGGAGGTGAGCGAGGCGAGGTCGAGCGAACCATTGGCTCCCGCAACGCTGATCAGCGCCGCAGCTTGCTGGGCCGTGAGCACCGCGTTGCCGAGATCGGCGAACACGACCGCGCGATCGCCGTTCGCGGGCGTGCCGGAGACGCCGCCGTCCGCGACGTCATTGAAGCGGTCGGCGCCCCAGGAGAGGCCGAGCGAACCCGTGACCGTGATCTCCTCGCCGGGCGCATCGCCGGCGGCTTCGGTGTCGGCATAGCTGTCGCCCGGATTGCCGCCGGGCTCGCGGCCGTCCTCGTCGACGGTGCCGTGCGTGGCGCCCTCGACCGTGACGACAGGCGTGTCGTCGTCGAGGTTCAGCGTCAGCGTCGCGGTGGCGCTGTCGCCATTGCCGTCCTGGATCGTGAAGGAGAAGTCGAGAAGGATGTTGTCCTCGAAGGCGCGCTCGATGATCTCGGCCGTCGAAGGATTGTCATGGCCTGCATGGTCGAGCGGCTGGAACAGCGTCACGGTGTAGGTGATCGAGGAGTCCGCGTTGATCCCGAGCTCGATCGTGAAGACGGTGCCGTTGACCGTCGATGCCGTGATGGTGCGGCCGTCGGCCGAAACTGCGTAGGAGATCGGATCGCCACCCGAGGTGAGTCCCGCGGCCGGGCCGCTCGTCACGTTGAAGAAGAGATCGCCGACGCCGTCGGGACCGAAATTCACCGGCAGCGTGCCGGTGACGGTCGAGGGCGTGAGATCGTCGCCGGGGCCGTCGAGATTGCCTTCGGCGAGCTCGATCTCGTCGTCGTCGAGGCCGAGCGTGATGTCCTGCGCGGTCGGCAGGCCGTTGCCCTGCGGGCCCTGGCCGAAGCCGGCATTGCCGAGCGTCTCGCCGCCGAGCAGGTCGAGGCCGTTGCGGCCCGAGAAAGCATCGACCTGGAACGTGCCGAACTGCCCGCCGGTGTTGCGCGCGCCGCCGTCGCCGGCGGCCGGGAGAATCGACTGGTCGTCGATGATCGGAAACAGGTTGGCGAACTGCGCGGCATCGACCACGCGCTCGCCGCTCAGCTGCACCGAGAGGCTCTGCAGCGGCTGGCCGTCCTGACCGAAGAACGGCTCGACCGTGACGGTCGCCTGGTTGTCGAACAGCACGACGAGGCGCTCGCCCACACGCACCAGCGTGATGTTCTCAGAACCGATCGCGCTGAGATCCAACTGTGCGGTGCCATCCAGGCGCACCGTAACGGCCTGGTTGTCCTGCGGCTTGGTGAGCCGGATGACCGGGCGCGCGCCGATCCCGGTCGTGGGGGCCGCCTGGGCAATGATGAAGGGGGCGTTCATCGTGCCGATCTCCTTGGAATTCGCAGATCCCAGGGGAGGTCTTCGGCAAGGAATTATCAATTGTAGAAAATTGACCGCATTTTCTTTAGTAAATCCTCAAGCATTCGCGGCAGCCATGGAACTCCGCACCTCAAGCAAGCCGTCGGTTCAACGATGCAAAATTCCCCTGCGGAAGACGCACATCTTGCCGAATCAGGATTGTTCGGCCCCGGCGCTCCGTTGTCGACGGAAGCGGTTGCGGCACTGCGCGCGCATCCGCGTTTTGCGGAGGCTGCGCGCCAGGTGAGCCAGTGCCTCACCTCGCTCTACCAGGGAAACCGCATCCTCAATCAGCTGGTGAACGACCGCGGCCGGGTGCTGCTGGGCTTCCTGCTGCTGCAGCTGCATTACGCAAAACGAGAGGATGACCCACAGTCAGGTTTGACCGCAGGGCGCGTGGTCGACCTTTGCGTGGAGCACGGGATCTGCAGCCGCGGCCGCGCCAAGGCGCTGCTGATGCTGATGCGCGTCGGCGGCTATCTGGCGCCTGCGCCGGGCGGTCCTGACAAGCGCATCCGGCTGCTGGTCCCGACCGAGCGGCTAACCGCGCTGCACTATGATCGCTGGCGCTGCCAGTTCCGGGCCATCGCGCTGATCCTGCCGGAGGGGGAGCGCGCGCTGCAGGCGCTCGATGATCCGCGCTTCGTGCCGGTCTTCCTCGACCGGCTCTCCGGCTATTTCTTCTCCGGGCACCGCGTGCTCGGCGTCTCGCCGGAGCTCGGCGCCTATATCGATCGCAACGCCGGCCTGCTGATCCTGCTGAGCCTGCTGCTCGCGAGCGATGCCGAAAATCCCGAGCGGCCCGTGCCGATCTCGATCTCCGGACTCGCGAACCGCTACAGCGTCTCACGCGCCCACGTGCTGAAATTCCTCCGCGATGCTGCGGGCGACGGGCTGATCGCGCGGCCCGGGCCGGGCGACCAGATCGCGCTCACGCCGCGCTTCATCGAGGCGCTGGAGAAGTTTCTCGCCAACATGTTCCTGTTCAACGTCCACGCGGCGCGCGAGGCGCTCGCGGCCATGCAGAAGACGGTTGCGGCCTGACGCCGTCTGCGGCATGAGCCGGGACGAAACCAACGGCTCTCATGGCGCCTCCCCTCCTCCAGCTCCGCAATATCGCGCTCACCTTCGGCGGCACGCCGCTGCTGGAGGATGCCGAGCTCTCGCTCGCGCCCGGCGAGCGCGCCTGCCTGGTCGGGCGCAACGGCTCGGGCAAGTCGACGCTGCTGCGGATCGCGGCCGGGCTCGTGGAGCCGGACAGCGGCACGCGCTTCCTGCAGCCGGGCGCCACGATCCGCTATCTACCTCAGGAGCCGGACCTGTCCGGCCATGCGACCACGCTCGCCTATGTGGAAGCCGGCCTCGGCCCCGCGGACCACGCGCACGACGCGCGCGTTTTTCTGGAGGCGCTCGGGCTCACCGGCGAGGAGGATCCGGCCAAACTCTCGGGCGGCGAGGCGCGCCGCGCGGCGCTCGCGCGCGTGCTGGCGCCGGCGCCCGACATCCTGCTGCTCGACGAGCCGACCAACCATCTCGACCTGCCGACGATCGAATGGCTGGAGCGCACGCTCGCGGCCTCGCGCTCCGCTCTGGTGCTGATCAGCCACGACCGGCGCTTCCTGGAGACGCTGTCGCGCGCGACCGTGTGGCTCGACCGCGGCCGCACGCGGCGGCTCGAGCAGGGCTTCGGCACCTTCGAGGCGTGGCGCGACGCGGCGCTCGCCGAGGAGGAGCGCGACCAGCACAAGCTCGAGCGCAAGATCGAGGCCGAGCAGCACTGGCTGCGCTACGGCGTCACCGCGCGGCGCAAGCGCAATGTGCGCCGTCTCGCCGGCTTGCAGGCACTGCGGCAGGAGCGGCGCGATTATCGCGGCGCCGCCGGCAAGGCCGTGATCGACGCGGCCGAGGCCGACGCGTCCGGCAAGCTGGTGATCGAGGCGAAGGGGATCGCGAAGGCCTTCGGCGAAACGAAGATCGTCGACGGTTTCTCGATCCGCATCCTGCGCGGCGACCGCATCGGCATCGTCGGCCCGAACGGCGCCGGCAAGACCACGCTGGTGAAGCTGCTGACCGGCGCGATCGCGCCCGATGCCGGCACAGTGCGGCTCGGCGCCAACCTGCAGATGGCGACACTCGACCAGCAGCGCGAGAGCCTCGATCCCGAGTGGACGCTGGCCGAGGCGCTGACGCGCGGGCGCGGCGACACCGTGATGGTCGGCGGCCAGGCGCGCCACGTCGTCGGCTACATGAAAGACTTCCTGTTCACGCCCGAGCAGGCGCGCACGCCATTACGGGTACTCTCGGGCGGCGAGCGCGGCCGGCTCACGCTCGCGCGCGCGCTGGCGACGCCGTCCAATGTACTGGTGCTCGACGAGCCGACCAACGATCTCGATCTCGAGACGCTCGACGTGCTCGAGGAGATGCTCGCCGACTATGCGGGCACCGTGATCCTGGTGAGCCACGACCGCGACTTCCTCGACCGCGTCGTCAGCGCGGTGGTCGCGCCCGCCGGCAATGGCCGCTGGCTCGAATATGCGGGCGGCTATGCCGACATGCTCCTGCAGCGCGGCGACGACATCGTGCGCGAGGCCGCGAAGGCGCCGAAGGCTGCGGCGAAGGCGCCTGTCGCCGCGGAGACAGGCGCCGCGCCGAAGTCCGCCAAGCGCCGCCTCAGCTTCAACGAGAAGCACGCGCTCGAGACGCTGCCGAAGCGTATCGCCGAACTGGAAATGAGGGTGCGCGAACTGCAGGCGCGGCTCGACGACCCCAACCTCTACGCCCGCGACCGAGACGCCTTCGACGCGGCCTCGACGGGCCTCGCGGCCGCGCAATCGGAGCTCGCCGAAGCGGAGGAGAAGTGGCTCACTCTCGAGATGCTGCGCGAGGAGATCGAGGGCTCCTGAGACCGGGCGGGCGCTCTTGCGCGGCGGCCACGCCGTTATCAGCCTTGCGTCAGTTGTTGCATGATCTGCTGGAACTGCTGGGCCGGATCGTTCTGACCTCCACCCGTGCCGTTACCTCCGCCCGTTTCACCCTTGGCGGCGAGTGAAATGAAGCGGGAGAAAAAGCCGCCGGACACCCTATCGAGGTCCGCGGACGACAACTCGTGTGGCTCCAGCGCTTCGCTCTTTGCACCGCCCGCATGTCCAGTCATCGCATTTCTCCCTTGAGCTGGCCGGCGCCATCATCCGACGCCGGTGCGGCCACATTGGCATCACGGTTCACGTCGCGATGTGGCGGCCATCACAAAATTTCTGATTCGATCCGGCGGCTCGCCTATGCGCCGTGCGTCCGGGTCGACGAGCGGCCGATGTCAGAGGGGTGCGAGCGCGCGCCAACAATAAACGGCGAACGCGTGGGACGGCGCCACGATGGAAATGCCGAAGAGATTGGAGCGGGCGATGGGAATCGAACCCACGACATACAGCTTGGGAAGCTGTCGTTCTACCACTGAACTACGCCCGCGCTGCCAATGAGTTAGCACGTTCGCAAAAAATTGCTAGGCACCGCTCAGGCACCGCGAACGAAAGAGAACGCTCAGCCGCCCTCCCCCGGCTCGTGCTTGCGGATCACGTGCGCGCGGTTGCGAAGCGTCCATCGATCCTCGGGATAGGACTCAACTGCAGCCTGGAACGCGCCATGGGCCATGTAGAGGCTCGATGTCGCGCACACGGTCCAGCAGATCGCGTCACGATGGCGATCCCACTGCTCGATCCGAAACGAAAGTTCAAGCGGCGTGTCCGGCAGATTCGGGTTGGCAAGTTGGCGCATGAGCTCGCCTAGCCGGCGCGAAGTTTGGCTCAGCTCAGACGAGAGACGCTCACACTCCGAGCGCACTTCCCCGAGTAGACTGATGGCTGGGACGCTGGTCGAAGGCCCGGATTGCATAAAGAACAAATAGAGAACATGCGCCCAAGGAGTCAAGAGCAAGAACATTTGACTGGCTGCGGCCGGACTGACGGTAGTAGAGATGCCTCGCTTCACGCGGGAAGCGGCCCTCATAGGGTGAGAGGCAACGCTCGACTCTCCGGAACGTCCCCGTCAACAGCGGCCATAAGCAGAGATGGGCGCCTGCACGAACCGGTGTTCTAGATACCAAGGATCAACCGCTCTGCAGAGCCAAGAACAAGAATAAGGAGGCGCTCACATAGTACACGTGAAAATCACTGTGGACTTGGGCCAGCTGGCAATAGCCGCGGCCATCATCCTATGCCTCTAAGGCGACAGGCGGTGACCCGGCAGGTTGAGGCCTGCCGGGAGCCGTTGGGCGGATCTTCGCCGGCACATCATAGACTTCCCTCACCATTAGGACACGTTCGCTTCGAGTGGCCGACCTCGCCGCAGTTGCCGCATTTGCGCGTGCCGCGCCCGGTGCTCGTGCGGTTCTTGCCAGGCGGCGGCGCGGATGAGTGCTCGTCAAGCTCTTCGTGGCCCTCGGTCATGTACGCACTGCCACCGGCCACGAACACCCTCACATTCTTCATGGCCTCGATGACGGACACTTGGCCTGTGTCCGCGTCAGCAACGATGAGATTGTTATTCACGGGGTCTAGAAAGTACTTCTTCATGCTCGTATGAGTTGGCGGATAACTTCGGCGGACGTCGTGTTCTTGCGAAACGCCAGGTGGCGGATGATGCCCTGCTCTTTCTTATAAATACGAATGCGCACAATTGGTTCTTTTGCCATGCTCCAACTGTAGCATGGGGTGTGGGACACCTAGGCCAGTTGTCCACACCCCGGGCCGCGTGGCCCACGGACATGTGCTATCCTTAGAAATAGGTCGAGCATTACAAGCCAATTCATTCTTCTATGGACTACGTCCGAGACTTCCCGTGCCAGAGCCATGGGCGCGACATCCTGCGGGACCGCAAGCGCAAAAGCCGCCCACTGGGAGCGGTCGCCATGCTCATCGGCCTTTTCGCCGCGGAGCAATTCGTGCTCCTCTCCGTGATCCTGTTCGCAGTGCTCATGTACTATCGGGCGCAAATCTAGTTCTCATTATTCCTAGTGCGTTGTGTCCGTCTGTTCCCGCCGATTGTTTGACAATGCCGCACTCACAACGCGCGGCTCTCCGCAAGGAGACGCAATCGGCTGGGATAAGCGGAAAACTCATTCATGCAAAAAGTCATTCGTGTGGTCGACGACAAGCGCGGCATCGTGCAAGTCACCACAGCCGACGAGCGGTGGTACGTCAAAGAGATCACCGACCCGGTCTCCGGTCTCCCCAAGTTCCTCTATGTCCCGTCCGTAACCTGGATCGCCGGTCATTATCCCAAGGGCATCCAGTTCTATAAGTGGCTCGCCGATCACGGCTGGGACGAAGCGCAGGCCATCAAGCAAGCAGCCGGCGACAAGGGCTCCAAAGTTCATGACGCCATCTCCGCCATCCTGCGCGGTGAAGAGGTGCGCATCGATAGCAAGTTCATCAACCGCTCTACCGGCGAAGAAGAGGAGCTTACGCTTGAGGAGTGCGAGGCCATCCTCTCATTCGTCAACTGGCGCAACGAGGTAAAGCCCGAGAGCCTTGCCTGGGACATTACGGTCTTCAGCGAGAGGTACGGCTACGCTGGCACGATCGACTACGTGTGCAAGATAGACGGCGTTCCTTACATCGTCGACTTCAAGACATCCTCCCAGGTCTGGCCGGAGTACGAGCTGCAGGTCAGTGCATACAGTCAGGCGCTCCAAGAGGACGGCCGCGCGAGCAAGCCGGCCAGGCTCGCCATCCTTCAGATTGGCTACAAGCGCAACAAAGCAGGATACAAGTGGAATGAGGTCGAGGACCAGTTCCCGCTTTTCCTGGCGGCGCGTCAAATCTGGTCGAAGGAATGCGAGGGCCAGCAGCCCAAGCAACGCGATTATCCGATCGTGCTCTCGCCAGCGCTGAAGGTCGAAGAGGCGTTGGCAGAGACAGAGCAGCCCGCATTACCAACCAAGGGCACTAAGAAGAACAAAAAAGATGAAAACGTCTAAGGAGATTTTGCTGAAGTCGGGCCTCCTGCCCCGGCTTCAGTTGGGCATCAAGCAGCCAGGCGGCGGCGTCAAATCCACCGGCCCGCACAAGGTCAAGGTCATCGAGGATAAGGTCGTCCGGAAGCCACCGCGCGAAGAGGGCGATGATGGGTTCTACGTGCGCTACATCTTCGAGGAGAACGGCGAGAAGAAGCAATACGACACCCACATGAAGCAGAAGGGCGGTGTCGACCCGAGCTACTTCGTGCAGGCTATGGCCGCTGTTGAGCCGGGTGAGGAGCTGATCCTTGAGATGAAGAAGATCGGACCGAAAAACTACGTTGAGATCACCCGCGTGTCGGCCGGCGAGGTCGAGCGAGCCGACACCGATGATGATGAGGATCCGATCCCCTCAGAAGACGAGGGCCGGACGATAAACATCTAGCCGTATGGTCTTCCTTGCTACGGCACGTAACGGCGGTCTCCACTTCGGTTCAAACCTCGCCGTTGCTCGCCTCAAAGAGTGGCTGAGGAGCAACGAGGGCAAGCAGCTCCGCATCGAGCCAGTGATCCCAGTCCGCACCCGATCGCAGCACAACTATTACTGGGTCTATCTGGGCGTGATTTCGCAGGAGACGGGCCACACCCCTGAGGAGCTGCACCAGTGGGCCAAGACGAAGTTCTTGCCGCATCGATTTGCCACTGTGATGGGTGAGAAGGTCGAGCTGGAGCCGACAACGAAGACATTATCAAAATTGGAATTCGGCGAGTATCTGGAGCGGATCTGCGCGGAGACGGGAGTGCCCCTTCCTGATCCGCAGGCCGCCGGCTACTTGCCGCACTAGCTTATGAGTGAGATCAAGTTCAAGGCATGGGCTGTGACGAATCTCGGTGGACGAAAGCTGATTTGGGGAAGCGTACAAGATAGACAGCAACGGCTTCCGATCTTTGCCGACAAGAAGAAGGCAGAAGCGGAACGTAAGCGGCTCGACGCTGAGAAGCCATCGCCTAATAGAGCCCTTTTTGAGAGGAGAGTCGTTGCTGTCGAGGTGGTCTACAAAACCCCGACTTACTGAACGTATGACCAAGATCAATCCCAAGGACTACCGCCCCAACTTCCTCAAGAAGGCGCTCGAAGAGGCCGACAAGTTCAGGACCACGGCGCCGCGCACGTGCCTCCGCTGCCCCACCAGGCTCACGCCATTCCAGAAACACTACTGCTCGGGCATGTGCATGAACGAAGCGAAGAACGACGGCACCTACGGCCATGAGCAGGATGTGGCACGGATGGACGGGCCGGTGCCGCCGACGGTGCAGCTCTAACAAATGTATGAAGTGTCCCTATTGTGGTGAGCCGGCACAGTGGGTCCCCAACGAGGTGATCTATGGCAGACGCTACGGCCGCTCGTACATGGCTTGGTACTGTCGCAAGGACAACGCTTACGTCGGGTGCCACAACAACACGAAAACGCCTCTCGGAACGATGGCCAACAAGGAGCTGCGCCAATGGCGTGTGAAGGCTCATGCCCACATCGACCCCCTCTGGAAGTCCGGCCGCATCACACGCAAGAAGCTCTACAAGCGTCTAAACGGCTACTTCGGTCGAGAGGTCCACATTGGTGAGGCTGACATTCGACTATGCAAAGCAATCGTCGCCATCCCGCTAGATGACCTCTGCCCAAATCCCTTGGATCGGCACCAAGACATTCTGGCCACGTTCCGTGCACAACATGGCCTCTAACGAAGCAACCGCGCCTCCCCAAGCGCGGTTCTTCTGTATGCATAGACTGGCTTCCCGCCCTTCAACGATCGACTAGCGACGTGGGCAGGCACCCGCTATCCTACGCCCGGGTGGCTGAGGATCTTGTGAAATGTCGCGTCTGTATTGGTTGGTGCACCGTGTCGACGGTGAGCCCCGCGTGCGTATCGAAGAAGCCCAGAGTCTCATGTTCGCGAGGCTCAAGGCCAATATCGCGGGACACGAGGGCGAGTTCGTCGAAGCGCACGAGCTCGATGACAAGACGGCCAAGCAAGTGCCCAAGGACATGCGCGGGCGGGTGCTCTCGGGGATCGAGGCGGCTCGGCTGTTGAAGAGGATGAAGTGAGGGGGCGCGATGACGATGCCGCTGGATGCCAAGCAGGCCTCGGTGGAGATCACTGGCTACATCAAGAACGTCCTGAAGCCGCCTGCTGGCGGGGCGCAGCTCGGCGATATTCTCGGCGCGTACATCTTCAAGGCTGTATTGCGCGATGCGGGCTATGCCATCGTGCCTATCGCGCCCAACGACGACATGAAGCGAGCATTTAAGGACGGTTGGTTCAAGTCCTTTAGGACGAGATACGAGGCACTGATCGAGGCTGCCTGGCCGAAAGCGCCGGAACCGCCGCCAACTGCGGACAGATGACCTGGGGGTACAGGTGGACGAGGAAGCGCAATTTCTTGCCGCTATCCAAACGCTCGATCCCGGCGATCTAATTCAGATTGTCGTCGGCGAGGCCGGCGGAGGCAGAGAGCACATCGAGCAGTCAATCTCCGAGGGTAGAACTGACCAGCTCGGGCGCCAGATTGGCAGGCTTCTAGACATGAAGCGCGAAGGCATCGTCCGCAAGGGAGGCCCGACCGTCTTCATGGCAGCCTCCATGTGGGGTCGCGTGAAGAACGAGATGCACCTGCTACTCTGCACGAACGATAAGAAATACTCCTCTTTGAGAAGCAGCCTAGCGAAGCAGGGGCACGCCACGAATGTGGTCGTTGTTGGCGCTATAGCCGGCGCTGTCGGGGCAAGCATTGGCGCCGTTGCAGCATCAGTCGTGCCGCTCGTCGCTCTCATCCTCGCCGCGGTGTTACGAATCGGCAAAGAAGCCTACTGCGCGGAATTCAAAGAACGCCCATAGGAATGTGAGCTATCCACACCCCTGCCCTGGCGAGCTCCGGCGAGATGCTACCATAGAAGTGCGCTAAAGCAGCGCGGACGGGAAGCTCCCATAGAAGAACTCTTTGGAGGGAGCTGCGAGCCGCAAGGTTCGCACCCCGTCCAGAGAGTTTTTTGTTTGCTGATCGAGGGAGGGGATGGCTGTTAGCCCGCGGTGCCAGTTGGTGCGCCGCCCGCTAGGACGAAACCAACTCGCCGCCATCTATCTCCCGACCAGCACGCAAGCGTTGGCGTCCCTGCGGGCACAGGACGATAAAACTTGGCCTCCCATACCGGGCTCCGACGCGGAAGTGAGTGCTTGAAGGATCGAGCATTCGCTTCCGCACCACGCGGTTCGTTGAAAACTGAGCAGGATCTAATCACTCACAGCAATATGCCAACAGGCGCAATTTCATCTGGCGCGACGCCAAACAAGGAGCCGCAGAAGATGCGGTTCAACGTTCAACAGGTCAGCAACGGGTTCATCGTAACGCTTGGATATAAGATCGGTTGGGGTGAAGACACCCACATCGCGTCAACGGTCGACGAGGTCGTTTCAATTATCAGCGACTATCTCAATAAGGAGTAGTCAGCACACCTGCTCAGTTTTCAGCGCGCCGCGCTCGCTAAAAATCATCACTCACAGGATCAAGGAACAAGCACCCCAGGGGGAGCAAGGGACAAGACCGGAGAGAGGAAGAGACACTTTTGCGGGGGGAGACGGGAGGGAATTAGGGGACCGGCGGAGCTTTTAGAAGCGTCGCAAAAATCAGAAATGCGCAAACTGACTACAGCCGAACGGGAGCTACACGACATTAACAGGAACGATGTGCATGTGCTGCGACCCTACATCATGCACCTCAAGGAGAAGGAATTGGGCTTCCTCCACTGCGAGGGCTGTGGCGAGACTGAGGGCACTCTCGACGTCCATCACAAGCGCTATGGCCTCGACGTGACGATGCGGGATCTCGAACTCCTATGCGGCCCATGCCACGATAAGAAGACATTTCAGGCGCCGTTGACACAAACTGATTTCGATATCGCTGTGGGTGGACAATTCTGAAGCGCCGATGAAGAGATGAGACAATTGGGTGCGGAAGATCCTCAACAGGAGGCCGCACCATGGACACCGTTGTCCGCGTTCTGCTGCTCTGCGTGCTCGTGTCCTACTTTCCGGCAAGAGCACAAGCGCAATCGCCCCTCGTCACGCTTTGGGCGAAGCTTTGCATGGCGGATCACCCGTCCGTCTGCGTCAAGGAAGTCGTCACCGACTCCACCATGAGCGACATCACGATGGGCGCCTGCATGAGCCCCGTGGGGCTCGTCTCCGCCCGGCGCTTCGCGCAAGAGCATCCGCTCTACACGAAATGGAAGTTCTCCGGCTGGTCATGCCAGCTCGGGGAGCGCATCAACGAGCGGAGGGCCTAATGCAGCTCCTCTCTCGCTGGGCTCGTGCGGGCATGCCGCGCCGTTGCGCACATTGCCAAGAGCTGTTCCAAGACGAAGCCTACGAGCGTCTTGGCCGCTACTTCTGCTCTGCCCTGTGCAGGGATGAAGACACCCGAGAACTCAATCCCGAGATGACCGTGCGGGGGGTTGCATGACCTGGCTCCGCCGCACATCGCGCCCGCCGGACTTCTGGCCGACGGTTCGCGCTACGCTTGCCGTAGCGGCCATGGTGGCCCTGCTCTGGGCCTTCTAGCTCCGCACCGTCGATCCTCCCCGAAATTCCGGATGCGGACAAACTCACACCCCTCTTAGCGGGGGTGTTCTTTTCGTGAACGGGCGCTAATCTCCCCATTGGTGCGACGGTAACTTCGTTGGGCCGAGGAAGGCGCGACATGGCCGACTATTCGTCCAGACTCAGTATCCGTGGGGCTTTCGAGATCGACGAGAGTGTACTCATCGACCTGATCGGCATCATAAAGGATTACGTCGGCAAAGAACCAACTATCAAGATCATGCTGGATGGCGATCATCGAATCGAGAGCCCCCAAATATTGGTTTTGCTCGGCGATCCCGATGTCAAGAGCCGCCTGATCCGCGGCATCAGCATTAGCGCGCGTGACCTTCGTGATGGCGTTTTCCGATGGGTAGAGTTGGAGCTGGAGCCAAAACTAGAGAGCGCCGCATCGCTGGTGGTGAGTGGCGAGCGCGACCACGGGATCGCAGTTCGCAATCAAATCGAGACCGTCCTTGCAGGAAGGCGACTGTGGTATTCACCTCTTCGCGCCACAATGGGAACCTTCCCTGGCATGATAGCGAGCGTCTTTGCAGCGTACCTGGCCGCCTTCATAATTGCAGGCGGCCTCTTCGTATTACTCGGTATCGATCTGAAACGAGAGCTCGCCTCGTTCGGAGCCTTCGTTTTGGGTGGCGCAATCTTTGGATTCGGCATTTACGCATACGGACGCATGTTCCCCAAATTGACCTTCGATATCGGCGCTTCCAAAAGAGTCGGCAAGAGTGCCCGTCACTGGCGCCAAGTGATAGGGATCGCTGTGCTTCTAACGATGGCAGTCGGTATTGCAGTGAACTTCATAACGGCGCGTGTGCTGAGCTAAGAGACATAGATCCTCTAACACCCCGCACCGCACTCTAGGCCAGCAGATTGCTGAGGATGCGCATGACGAGCTCGATGATGCGGCTCGCGACCAGCACGATGCTGAAGATCGTGATGCAGATGCGCCGGAGGCCGCGGGTGCGACGCCGGATGAGGCGCCAGATGGCGCGAAGCTTGCGGTAGCGGGACTTGGGCATAGGCACAGTTCTCCTTTCAGAAATCTGGAAAACCGTCCGCTACGCGGATAACACGCAAACAAGAACGAAGCAAGAACTTTCGTTCCTGAAAACCAGAAATGAGCCGCGGAAAATCAGAAATTCCGTAGAGGCTACACGCGGTCGTGATAAGGCCCGCCGGTATGGGCAAGTGCCATCGCGGCTGGTACGCTGGTAAAGAATCGAGGTGGCAGGCTGGAATGTTCGTCGACAAGCACGATATCGCCGACTTTCACTACATCACGCTCTTGCTGCTTTTCAATACACTCCGGGCCGAGGGCTACGTCGCAGCAACGGAGAAGCTCATTGAACAGCTCGCAGGGTTGGAGCCGCAGCACACTGTCCTCCTGCGGCTCGACGAGCTTGCTCTGCACGGTCTGATCCGATTTACCGATCGGAAAGGAGATGATGCGGTCGAGCTTGTGCGCGACGGGTACACGGCACTCACATGGTTAGGAGTCGCGTTCCTCATCAATCACGCGAACGACTACGTTAAATCGATCCAGCGAAAATACCGAGACATCCCGGAGAATCTGATTGCGACGCTGGTGCCGTATTTGAAGCTTCAAGAGGTCCCGGCAGCCGACCGATATGTAAACGTAAAAGATAACCAGCCTGATTTTCAGCAGCTCATCTCAGAGCTCGAAATTGTACGGGATGAGATCGCGCGCGATGAGAACAAGAATGAGTACCCGATCAAAGAGAAGCGGGCCGTCGTTGCTGAGCTGGACGGCGTCCTTGCGCAGCTCAAGAGAGGATATATCCGACTCTCCACGTTGACGACCAATCTCCGTCCGCTCCTGCATGATATCGCGGAAGTGTGTAAGGACGTGGCCGTGATTGCCGGTGCGGCTGGAGGGGCGCTCTGGGCGATTAGGAGCATCTTGGCCAAGCTGTTTTAGGCGGAATGACAAATCCCCCATGACCGGGGGATTCGTGCGTCCTGGCGCATTCTGGAGCGCCTAGCGGGGTTCTTTGCGATGCCCCATGGGCGTGATGTCGCCCTGCTGATAGCGGCGCACCCAGATCCACACGCCGGCTACAATAACCACTGCGGTCTGCACGAAGGACGTAATCTGCTCGTTGCCGAGCGTCACGCCAATCATCGGCAAAACGACGGCCAAGAGCTGCACGAGCACCATGCTTATCGTCTGACTCATACGATGTGTTTGATAACGAACGTCTTATAATCGACCCCCAGCCGCTTGCCGACTGCGGCGGCATAGGCGTTGGGGTCATTGTGGTCCTCGGCGGGCGCGTAGACGCGGAAGAAGTCCAGTAGGGTCTGCTCGGGGTGGGCCTTGATCTTCTCGCGCACGAGGTTCTGCAGATAGAGCCAACCCGTCTCGTAGTCCTTGAAGATAGCGAACCCTTGCGGGTCTCTGAGGACCGGCTCGTACTTTGGCAGGTAGCCCACGTTGGAATAGCGGGCATTCCCGGGATTGTTGTTGCGGAAGGAGCGCGATCCGGGGAACCAGCCTTCGTGGGCCTTAATGGCCTCGCAGAACGCGCTCAGAGCCACGGTCTTAGTCGGAGGCGTAGGTGGAGTCGGATCGGCAGGCTTCGGCGCGTCCTGGGGCGTTTCAGGCTGTTTCACAGGCTCTTCAGCGGCCACGGCGAGGAAGGCCAGGACGCCCTTGATGAACTTCTTGAACCAACTCTCCTGCACCACGTGGCGGTTGAGATGGTGGCTCATGGCCACGCTCTGGCAGGCGTCGGGGTGCACGACCTTGATGTAGGGCGGGAAGCTATCGAAGACCTTGTAGAGGCCGTTGTCGAGGACCTTGATGAGGGTGGTGAAGTGGTTCTCGGCGATGCCGGGTACGCGCACGTAGACCCCGTCGCGCTCCTCCCAGGCGGTGACCGCGAGGTTGATGGGGGAGCGCTTCAGCCGTTCGCGAAGATTGGACGGGACGTTCAGCTCCCACTGGTAGCCGTACTCGAACTCGGCGCCGCGCGCGGTCGCGATGGTGTCGAGGCTGCGAGGCGGCTCCTGATAGAACTCCTCCACGGTCTCGGTGTCTGGCCACTCCTTCTCGTCTACGCTCCAGTAGAGCGGCTTCAGAAGCTTCGGACGCATGTAGTCAGCCACAACCTTGGGATCATTGCCGCGACCCGGCACCGTCCCGCTCTTCTTGGCGATGAAGCGATCGGAGAGATTGAGCCGGTTGCCGAAACGACGTCTGGCAAGCATCTCGATGGCGTTTGAGATCGCGAACGAGACGCAAGCGTACGTGTCGCCGTTGCTGGTGTCCTGGTTCTCGGTCGACGGAAGATATGGGGTCCAATCGCCATCTGCGACCAGCACCTCGTCTCCGAATTTCCTCTGGAGAGAGTTGGTAGAGCCACCCAGGAAGTCTTCGGGGGCGATGGGTCTGAGATCGAGGCCGTAGTTTTTATGCTCCATACGCTAGTGCCAGAAGGCCTTAACGAGACTGGTAATCGGCACGGCAGGCGCCGCAGCCGGCGTACCGGTGCAGGAGCTTTCAGGATCGCTCGTGCACAGCTCGTCGAAGTAGAAGGTGGGATTTGCTCCGCCGTCGTTGGAGTAGCGCAGCTGCACGGTACTCGGGCTAGAGACGCTGCTGAGGTAGGTCTTGGTGCTGGAGAACGCACTGTAGGCGCCCCCGGCGGGCTTGTAGCGCGCTCGGAAAGTCGTTGCTGAAAGAAGCTCCACGTTGACGATGTACCAGGTGTTCTGTGCTAAGCCCGTGAAGGTCTCGGCCGCCGTGCCGTAAACGATAAGATCGACGCCCGTGGAGCTGTTATGGGTAAGTCCGACGCCGCCGGCCAGCGTAGCTCCGCTCTTGAAGTCGAAAGTCAATTGGTCGTCGTTCCCGTCCTTGCGGATCGCAAAGTAGAGATTGCCGCTGTCCGCTCCTGCGCTCATAGCGCGCGTGATGCTCTCTGTGCCGACACCAGCAACTGACACGGCCTTTGTTGTTGCGTTGAACGTGATCGAGCTCTGCACGTCGTAGGCAGCATTGCCGCTCCAGCCCGCCGAGAAGCCCGACCCGCCGTTGTTGCCGGTTAAATCGCCGTTGCTGTAGGTGTCGAAGGAGTCCGTAGCGGCGTAGGCGGCAGCGAGCGCGATCACGGGAGCCGCGAGGAGAAGTGCACCAAGCAGTAATTTGCAAAGCTTCCTCATGATTCGGTGACGTCGAATGTGCAGATGCTGCCGAGGGCGTTGGTGTCCGTTGTCGAGGTGCCGAAATAAGCGCTGATCACGTCGCCCTTGCTGAAGGTGTTATTGCTCGTAAATGAGACGGTGCCCTCGGTCGAAGAGCTGACGAAGTAGGTCGGGCTCACCTTGGTCTGATTGATGTAGACGGTGACGCCCAAGAAGGCTTGGGAGGAGCTCGCGGTACACACCGTCGTGCGCAGCGTGCCCGCGAAGTCCATGGGGAGGATCGGGACGTAGGCGCCGGTCGTCGTGCCGGTCCACGTGGTAGTCGTCGCGCTTCCGAGCGAGAAGCGCCGGGTAGGCGAGACCACACCTGTCCAGTTGTTGGTGGTGTCGGTGCCAACCGCGCGGCCGGTGGTCGTCGCGCCTCCGGAGATCGTGAGGCCGGTGGTCGTGCCTCCCGCTCCGATAGTGGAAGAGCCGAACGCGGTGAGACCGCCGTTGAATTGGGTGAGCGTCGAGGTTGCGTTGCCGGCAAGCAGGAACGGATACGTCGAGCCGGCGCCGGATTGATCCGAGCCGCAAGAGAACTGGCCGGTCGTAATATCCCACAGGAGCTTCGAGCTGGCGGCGGTATCGCAGTCGCTCGTAAGGCCGCCGCCACGCCACACGCTCGAAGAGGCATAGGAGAACGAACCGGCGGTGGTTGACGAGTTGCTGATCGTCAGGAGGCCCGTGAGTGTCAGAGCCGACGAGGTTGCATTTGAGGGGAACGGATAGCCGATCGTGTTAGTCACGGTGACGGCGCCAGTGGACCCTGACAGAGCAATACCCGCGCTTGCAGCAAGCGATGTGACGCCCGTATTTGTGATGGTGAGGCCGGAGCCGATGACTGATTGGCCGGCACTCACCGATATGCCCGAACCCGCAGAAACGGTGCCCGTGGCCGCGGCGTAGGTGCTTCCGCTATTGGCTGCCACAAGGCCCGAGAGTGAGCCAATCGAGAGGCTGGAGGCAGTGAGGCCGCCGTTGAACGCAATCGAAGTCGACGTTGCGTTGCTAGGGAAGAGATAGGAGAACGTGGCGCATGTGGCGCATGAAACGGTGACAGGGGAGCCGACGACGTAGCCGCTGCCGGTGACCGAGATGGCTCCAGAGCCCGCAATAGAGCTGGTCGCCACGGTGGCGGTAGTGGTGGCACCCGTCGCATAGAGGATCTGTCCTACCGTCCAAGCGCTTGTAGTCCCGAGCCGATCCGATGCGAGATTGAGGAGGCTCGCATTGACGTTCGTGCGGAAGGTACTGAGCGTATCGCTGGAATTGGTGATGAGGACCGTAGCTGCTGAGGTCGGCCGCGGAAGGCCTGCCAAGATCGTACTGAAGATGACCGCGAGAGCAACGAGGGAGAGCCCAGGAAGGAAATATTTTAGATTACGCCACATACAAAAATTATAGCTCACCTCCTGACCGCAGTAGCTCGGCTATCCCCTCCTCCAGCTCTGTGTCGTCAGACTTCGCAAGCAACTTGTCGACCTTCTTCAGGTTCCTGCGAAGCGCCTCTTCCAGGTCGATGGCGTTCATGGTCTTCAGGCCCACATTCGACGGCAGGAGCCGCGAGATGAAGCCCGAGACGGTGTGCAAGGTGGCGACGTCTACGACATCTGCGGCGCGCCGCGCGATCCGCTCCATGAGCCCGCGCTTCTTTGCGCGCTGGTAGAGCTTGTTGACGCGCTCCTCCATGTTGGACACGAGGTGGTTTGTCTCGATGAGGTCGCTCATGCGCTCGTCCAGCAGCTGCGGCACTTTTCCTTGGATTGTGGAGCGCACGGCCTCCTTGATGCCCTTGCGGGTGTTTTCGTACGCCTGGGCGTTCACTGTCGTGAGAGGATCGCCGTTGGCCTTATTAAAAGCCTTGTCGCGAAACTCCCTTCCGTACATGCGCGAGAGGTCATTGAGTTCGCGACGACTGAGACCCTCCGACTTGAATTTGCTGCGTATCTGCGCGATGCGAGCTCGCGCAGGAGTGTCCTTGACGGTGCGATAAAGCTCGTCGAGCTGATCCAGCGCATCCACGACAAAGTTTTGACTCACGGTTTGAGAGCCGACGCGCGTGGTGGTCTCCACCTCCCGCTCTTTGAGCCGTGGCAGGCGGGAGTCCTGGGCGTCAAGGAAGCTGTCGAGGCGCTCAGCGAGCGCTCCTACATTCTCGTCAATGCGCTCCCGGAGATCGGCGTATGTCTTGACGTCTGCGGTATCGATCGAGGCTAGCGCGCGCTTCGCGGTTTCGATGTCGCCGGTCTTCCCCTGCACGATCGTGCCAATCGTCCGGTCTACGTCCTGCTTCGTAGCGGCTACCCGTGCCACGCGCCGGGCCTCAAGCGCATCTCCCGCGACAGTGGCCGCGGCCTTACCAACCTTCGCCGTCGCGCCGACCGCCCCTTTAGTGGCTAGCTGAGCGGCCTTCCCGACCGGCAGTAAAGATCCGATATTGAAAAGTGCCTCTACGTCCTTGACGGCTTCCGGATGCTTCTGCCGCAATTCGTCGTACTTGCGCGCCACGCTCTGCACGAGCTCCGTCTCGCCAATCTTCTCGACACCCGACGCCGCCATGTCTTCGAGAAATTTGGGCGCGACGAGTTTAAGTAGCTCAACGCCGACATCGCCGACACCGGCCACAGCCTGGCCCGCCGTGCGCAGGACCGCGCGGCCGGGTGAGATCTGACCCTCGGATGCGCGCTCCTGCTCCGTTGCTGCCGCATCACCTCTTTTCGCAATCGCGTTTTTTACGCCGGTGACGAACTCTCCGACCGCCGCGAACGGCGAGCCTATCGGCCCTGATTTCTGCGGAGCCTCATCGAGGCCCTTAATCTGCGACTTGTAGACGGGATGCTTCTCAATGATTCGGCGCGTGAGCTCACGATCATCGAGCTCGGCATAGGAGAGGCCGTCGGATGTTATGCCGTTGGGGTACCTGGTGCGTATGCGATTGGCGAATTCAGTGGGTGTCATATGCCAAGGGGATTAAGCTCCGATGGCAGGCCGACGTCGAGCGGATCTTGCGTCGGCGTCGCCTGCGGGCTGTTGGTCGGATTCCCGATCGCGGATTTCTTGGCCTGGAAGATCTTGCCCGCCTCGTCGAGCGCATTGAGCCCGCCCTTCTTGCCGCCTTTGCGTAGAGTGCCCAGAGCGCTGCTTCCCAGCCATCCGATCGCGGTGGGGTTAGGGATCATCTCTTCCACCACCTCGCGGTCGGCCGCTTGCAGCGCGCCCGTGCCGGCAGCTTGGGCGATTTGGAAGATGAGCGCGTTGTAGGCGCCTGCGAGGCTACCCGCGTCCTCGCCAGTGAGAACCACTCCGCTGTCGCCCACAAGGCGGTCATAGAGGGCGCGATAGTTGGAGAGCGACTGCATCACCGAGTTGAGATTGTCGACGGCGGTCTTCTGCGACGAGGTCAAATTGCCGTAATCAGTGCCGCCAGAACCACCGCTGCCGGCCTTGTAGTACTGCTTCTGCACGCCCTTGCTGTCGGTCACGGTCACGACGTCGGCGCCCCCCGGAGCGGACTGCCCGGGTGTGAGGAAGCTGTAGCCCTTCTCGGCCATGTCATTGCTCAGCTCGCGCACCTCTTTCTGATAGCCGTACGCGGCTAGCTTCTGCCCGATCTGCTCGGGCGTGTCGTTGAGCGTGACGCCGGCCTGCCCGTAGGTCTGCGCGAGATCCGGGTCGAGCATCGCCTTTTTGATGGTCTGCACGTTCTCATCAGTCTGCTTCATGTCGTTCTCCAGAAGGCCGATCTGCGCCTCCAGGAACTTCTTCTCGTCTGCTTTGAGTTCCGCGACCTTGTTGCCCTCCTCGTCCTTGGTGTTCTCGTAGAAATCAAGCAGGGTCGAATAGAAGGCGAGCTCGTCCTGGCGATCGGCATTCACAGCAGCGACGCTGCGATCGATCATGCGCTCCGCTTCGGCGATCTGGCCGCTACGGGCTGCCATGACGGCCTGGATGACGCCGGCACGGGCGGCGACGTCGGACATGGTCTTTGCCGTGCGCTTGTTGAGCGCCTGCATGGAAATGGGTTGTGCCTTCGTGCGGGCGATGAGCGCGTTGCCCTCGGTGAGAAGCGAATCGAGCTCGTCGGTGAGCTTCTGGTTCTCGAAGAAGTTCTCCTCCACCTTCAGGCGGTCGCGCTCGCTCGTCTCGAGCTTTTCCCGGAAGGGCGCGGAGAGTTCCTGGACGGGACCGCCTATAATGTCACCCTGCTCATTGTTGATCTTGCGGACATTCTCCTCTGCCTGCTTTCGCTCGCCGGTAATGCGGTCAAGCTGCGTCTTGTAGGCGTTCTCCACCGCGCCGCGCGTGAGCTTCGCTTGCTCATTGAGCGAGGTGATGTAGGTGTCTTGGACCGCTGGCGCTTGCGGCGTGGGAAGTGCTGGTGCTTTGAGCGCGGTTGGCGCAGCAAGGGGCGTCTGCAGTGGAGAAGGCGTGGGCGCGCTCGGCGCTGTCTGCGTCGGTGTGTCAGGAGCGGGCTGAGGAGCTTGCTGCGCGGGCGGTGTATACGCCTCATACAGCGAGCCGGCCACGCTGGGATCGCGCGCGAATTGCTTCTTGGTGACCGGGTCGGTGATGATGCTCAGATTGGCCATAAATCGTTAGTCGTGGTATACTCCGGGCATGAATAAATTATATGCGTTCGAGCGCGCCCTTAAGCGCCTCCACTGGGCTGATGCTGGTTTGATTGTTGGTGCTTCGTTCATGGTGACGTTTGTTCTTAGCGTGATTGTAGCATCGGTTTTTTAGGACACGATCTTCAGCGTCCCTAAGTCGTTCCATATCGCTCCTGACGGCAGGCCGGCTGATGACGTAGGCAAGCCGCCCATGATGATGCGTGTGGTGCCCGAGAGGTTGCGCTGGATCCCCACGTAGACACTCTTGTCCGCGTTGGAGAGGAGCACCTGCTGGCTACCCAACCCGTCGCCATCGCCCGACACTTCGAGAAACACGACCCCGCTGTCGTGCTCCACGCGCATGCCGCCGGTGCCGGAGAACGGGACGGCGGTGTTCTTCATGCTCACTCCGCCGTCAAAGCCGATCTTACCCTCAAGCGCGTTGAGGATGACGCGGAAGCCGTTTGCGTCCTGTGCCGAGGCAAAATTGCTGTCATCGTCGATGCCCCAACCGCCTACAATATTTCCTTTGAGAATCTTTAGCTGGCGCACCTTGCGCGGAGTAGCGTAGCCGCGGCGCGTCTGCCTTTTGGCTGCGTCAATTTTGGTGCTCTTGATATTCATACTAGCGGGAGGCGGTGATCTCGTAATCGAAGTTCTCGATCTCAGGCGCGCTGTTGCCGGATACGGTGAAGCCGAACCGCAGTTGCGGGCTCGCCACGTCCGGCACGCTGTCAGTCACTTTGATTTGGCGCAGCTGCGTATCAGTCTTCGGGGTGAGCGAGGCGTAATTGGCGTCGTAGCGGCGCTTGTAGCCGAAGGTGAGGCCCGTGCTTGCAGGAAGCGAGGCGTAGTATGCGCAGACTTCCTTGAGCGTCTTGAAAGCGCCGCGCACGTCGTCGGCCAATTGCCTGGTCTCGATGTACGCGCTGGCGTACTTGGCCGTGTAGTCGAGCTTGTCGACGCCCGCATCCGTGGCATCCTTCCAAGCGACGAAGAGGTTGGCCCCGTCGGCGAGCACGCCGCCGACAGTGAGGCCCGTGAACGCGCCGGAGGAGACGGGGAACGAGAGGTCGAGGATCTTGTCGTAATTCTTGCTGTAGGAGCCCAGCGAGTAGACCCCTTCGAGCGCCGGGTTGCCGGTGATGTTGGAAAGCCCGAAGCGGGGGATGCCTAGGAGTGTGGCAACCGAGGTGCGGTAGATCTTGGCGGTTTGTGTGGGCGAGAAGTCGCCGGGGATGCGCAGGAGCGGCTCCAGCTTCTCGCCGTTGTAGAAGAACAGTTTGCAGAAGTCGCCCGCCTGCACGTACATGAAGTTGTCATCGCGGATGAAGGCATTGACACCGTTCTCCTCCACGGTGTCGTCCGTAATCCAGCTTGGAGAAGCCGTGTCCCATCGAAGCACGCGCGCCAAGTTGCGGTTGTCGATCTTGGTGCCTACGAGAAGATCGATGTCAAAGGGCTCAAGCGCGGTGATGCGCTCGGGATCTTTGAGATTGAAATCGGTCGCTTCGAGCGTGCCGGCAGTCGATTCGCCGAGATAGCTGATTGAGTCGCGGCCGACATAATTGCTCCCAGCGACGGGCTCGCGCTGCCCAACAATCCCCGGGCTGTGGCCTACATCCGTGTCGGTAAAGACCCACGCCACGCGCAGGGCGTAATCCGTAGTGCCCGCTATCGTGACGGAAGCGGTTGCGGACGTGCCGCTGTTAACAGAGAGCGCGGTCGTGGGCGTTGTTTGATCGACGAGATCCGCCACGAGAATGCCGAGCACGGGCGCGATGGCGCTCGATGGCCAGGACGCAAGCACGCTGGCAGTCGTGGCCGCCGGATTGAGCAGCCGGTAGACGCCGTAGCGGCACGTCACGCCGTCTATGACGATCGAGGCGCCGCCCACTAGCGTGAGTGCGTTGCCGTCAAAGGTGACGCCAGACGGAGTCACGTCATTGCGGGAGAATACGACGGCGAGGAGCGCCTTGTTGTGCCCGGGCGGCACCGTAATCGATTTGGAAAGGGACGTCGTGATGGGCTGCACGACAAAGGTGCCGCTGGAGGTGAACGTATGAATGGTGTTGCCGCCCGATGTGGTGATCGTGCCGCCAGTCGCGATAAGCGTTCCGGTGGGGTACGAGATGATGACAAGGCCCGCGCCGCCCGCGCCGCCATTGAAGGTACCACTATTGGAGCTTTGGCTTGCCGCACCGCCGCCGCCACCGCCCCGGTTTGCCGCCGCGCTTGAGCCGCCCGCGCCTGCCGCCCCGCCCGCTGAGCCTGCACCACCGCCGTCAGTCGCCGTGCCAGCGACGGTCGTGCC